>NZ_JBIWPO010000011.1:0-218039 GCF_044768275.1 Streptomyces sp. NPDC101152
ACCGCCGAACGCGAGGGCCGCACCATCACCCCCCTCATCACCCAACTCAACGCCATCAGAAGGCGCCACCCCGCCCTGCGGCAGCTGCGCAACCTCCGTTTCCACCACACCGACAACGACATGGTCCTGGCGTACAGCAAGACCACGGACCGGGACACCGTCCTCGTCGTCGTCAACCTGGATCCGCACCACACCCAGGAGGCCACGGTCTCGTTGGACATGCCGCAACTCGGTCTGGAGTGGCACACCTTCCTGTCCGCGCACGACGAACTGACGGGTGAGACCTATCACTGGGGCAGGAACAACTATGTGCGCCTGGAGCCCGGGCGCTCTCCGGCACACGTGCTCCACATCCAGCGGTCGTCCACGTAGCCATTGATCGGAGGGTCACAGCGTCATGACTGTCAACCAGCCCGTCCCGGACACCTTTGAGGACACTCCCGCCAAGGACCGGGACCCGGAGTGGTTCAAGCGCGCGGTGTTCTACGAGGTCCTCGTCCGTTCCTTCCAGGACAGCAACGGCGACGGCGTCGGCGACCTCAAGGGCCTGACCGCCAAACTGGACTACCTCCAGTGGCTGGGCGTCGACTGCCTGTGGCTGCCGCCGTTCTTCAAGTCACCGCTCCGGGACGGCGGCTACGACGTCTCGGACTACACCGCCGTCCTGCCCGAGTTCGGCGACCTCGCCGACTTCGTGGAGTTCGTGGACGCCGCCCACCAGCGCGGCATGCGCGTGATCATCGACTTCGTCATGAACCACACCAGCGACCAGCACCCGTGGTTCCAGGAGTCCCGCAAGGATCCCGACGGCCCGTACGGCGACTACTACATGTGGGCCGACGACGACAAGCAGTACCCGGACGCCCGGATCATCTTCATCGACACCGAGGCCTCCAACTGGACCTTCGACCCGGTGCGGGAACAGTACTTCTTCCATCGGTTCTTCTCCCACCAGCCGGACCTCAACTACGAGAACCCGGCCGTGCAGGAGGAGATCCTGGCCGCCCTCCGCTTCTGGCTGGACCTGGGCATCGACGGCTTCCGCCTCGACGCCGTGCCCTATCTGTACGCGGCCGAGGACACCAACTGCGAGAACCTCCCGGCCACCCACGAGTTCCTCAAGCGGGTCCGCCGGGAGATCGACCTCCACTACCCGGACACGGTGCTGCTGGCGGAGGCCAACCAGTGGCCCGAGGACGTGGTCGACTACTTCGGCGACTACGAGTCCGGCGGCGACGAGTGCCACATGGCCTTCCACTTCCCGGTCATGCCGCGCATCTTCATGGCCGTGCGCCGCGAGTCCCGCTACCCGGTCTCGGAGATCCTGGCCAAGACCCCCGCCATCCCCGCCAACTGCCAGTGGGGCATCTTCCTGCGCAACCACGACGAGCTGACCCTCGAAATGGTCACCGACGAGGAACGCGACTACATGTGGGCCGAGTACGCCAAGGACCCCCGCATGCGCGCCAACATCGGCATCCGCCGACGGCTGGCCCCCCTCCTCGACAACGACCGCCACTCGATCGAGCTGTTCACCGCGCTGCTGCTCGCCCTGCCGGGCTCGCCGATCCTGTACTACGGCGACGAGATCGGCATGGGCGACAACATCTGGCTCGGCGACCGGGACGCCGTGCGCACGCCGATGCAGTGGACACCGGACCGCAACGCCGGCTTCTCCACCTGCGACCCCGGCCGCCTCACCCTCCCCACGATCATGGACCCGGTCTACGGCTACCAGGTCACCAACGTCGAGGCCTCCATGGCCTCCCCGTCCTCGCTGCTGCACTGGACCCGCCGGATGATCGAGATCCGGAAGCAGAACCCGGCCTTCGGCCTCGGCAGCTACACGGAACTGCAGTCCTCCAACCCGGCGGTCCTGGCCTTCCTGCGCGAGTACGAGGACGACCTGGTGCTCTGCGTGAACAACTTCGCCCGGTTCGCCCAACCCACCGAGCTCGACCTGCGCGAGTTCAGCGGACGCCACCCGGTGGAGCTGTTCGGCGGGGTCCGTTTCCCGGCCATCGGCGAGCTGCCGTACCTGCTGACCCTCGGGGGCCACGGCTTCTACTGGTTCCGGCTCACCCGAGTCGCATCCCGCATCGGCCGACGCCCATCAGCGTGAGCTTCGAGCGTGTGCCGAGGAAAGGACGCGTCACCATGCAGAAGACCGCAACTCCCCGACCGGGCCGTACGGTCGACGCCGGCCCGATGGCCTCGCTCGCCGGGCTGCTGCGCGACTGGCTGCCGCGGCAGCGCTGGTTCGCCGGCAAGGACCGGCCCGTCACGGACCTCGCCCTGGTCTCCATGACAGAGCTGTTCCCGGGCTGTCTGCATCTGCTGGTGCACGCCGGCCACGGTGGCGTGCCCACGCCCGGTGGCACTCCCCCGGCCGGTGACTGCTACCAGCTGGTGCTCGGCGTGCGCCGCCATCCCTCGCCCCGCCTCGGCCGGGCGCTGATCGGCCGCGCGGAGGAGGGACCGCTGGCCGGTCTGACGGTGTTCGACGCGCTCCAGGACCCCCGGTCGGCGCAACTGCTCCTGGAGCGGCTGCGCCGGCCGGGGGCGGCTGGCCCGCTGCGCTTCGAGACCGACCCGTCCCTGGTGGTGCCGAGCGGACTCGTGCCGCGGCTGATGGAGGCCGAGCAGTCCAACACCTCCCTGGTGTACGGCGACGCGTTCATCCTCAAGGTCTTCCGGCGCGTCCAACCGGGCATCAACCCGGACCTGGAGGTGCCCGAGGCGCTGGCCGAACAGGGCTGCCGCCGCGTGCCGGCGCCGGTGGCCTGGTTCCGTACGGTCCATCCGCAGGAGGCCACCCTCGGTGTGCTGCAACCGTTCCTGCGCGACGCCAACGACGGCTGGGCGCTCGCCCTGCGCGCGCTCGCCACCTCGGACCACTTCACCACCCAGGCGCGCCAGTTGGGGCAGGCCACCGCGGAGGTGCACCTCGCGCTGGCCGCCGCCTTCCCGACCGGCACCCACGACGAGAGTGTGCGCACCGCGTCCGCGATGACCGAACGCCTGGACGCCGCCGCCCACGCCGTACCCGCGCTGCGGCCGTACGTGCCCGGGCTGCGCGCCGCCTTCGGCGCGCTGGTCGCCTGCGATCCCGGGCCGCCCGCCCAGCGCATCCACGGCGACCTGCATCTGGGCCAGGTGCTGCGGGCCGGCCGGGACTGGTTCGTCATCGACTTCGAGGGGGAGCCGTCCCGGCCCCTCGCCGAGCGGCGTGCCGCCCAGTCCCCGGTACGGGACATCGCGGGCATGCTGCGCTCCTTCGACTACGCGGCCCGGCAGCGCCGCCCCTGGCGCCCGGAGTGGGCGCGCCGCTGCCGGGAGGCGTTCTGCGCGGGCTACGCGGACCGCGCAGGCTGGGACCCGCGCAAGAAGCACGGCCTGCTGCGCGCCTACGAGACCGACCGGGCCGTGTACGAAGTGCTCTACGAGGCCAGACACCGTCCGGACTGGCTTCCCGTACCGATGGCGGCGATCGAGCGTCTCGCCGTAAGAGGAGGCTGAAGCCGTGGCCCTGCGCGACACCTCGCCCCCCGAGCCCTCCGGCGCGGCGCGCCCGAAGACCGCCCCGCCCCTGGATCCCGGCGACCGCGAACGCCTGCTCTCCGGCCGGCACCACGATCCGCACGCGCTGCTGGGCGCCCACCCGGTGCCCGGCGGCATCGCCGTGCGGGCCCTGCGGCCCTACGCCCGCGCGGTCAGCGTCGTCATGGGCGGCAAGCGCAAGAAGCTGGTCTCGGAAGGCGACGGCCTGTTCTCCGGCGTGCTGCCGCTCGACGAGATCCCCGCCTACACCCTGGCGGTGAGGTACGACGACGGGGAGCACGTGGCCGCCGACCCGTACCGCTTCCTGCCCGCGCTCGGCGAGCTGGACCTGCACCTCATCCGTGAGGGCCGGCACGAGCAGCTGTGGAAGGCGCTGGGTGCCGAGCCGATGACCCATGAGGGCGTGAGGGGCACCCGGTTCACGGTGTGGGCGCCCAATGCCCAGGGGGTGCGGGTCGCCGGGGACTTCACCTGCTGGGACGGAACGGCGCTGCCGATGCGCTCGCTGGGCGCGTCGGGTGTGTGGGAGCTGTTCGTGCCCGGCATCGGCGAGGGCGCCCACTACAAGTTCGAGATCACCTCACGCTACGGCAGCCGTTTCCTCAAGGCCGACCCGATGGCCAGGCGCACGCAGGAGCCGCCCGACACGGCGTCCGTGGTGACGGCCGCGCACCACGAGTGGGGCGACGCGCAGTGGATGGCCCGGCGCGGCCGGACACCGGTGCACGAGGCGCCGTTCTCCGTCTACGAGGTCCATCTTCCGTCCTGGCGCTCAGGATTGACGTATCGGCAGCTCGCCGAGCAGCTTCCCGCCTACGTCAAGGACCTCGGCTTCACCCACGTCGAGCTGATGCCGGTCGCCGAGCACCCCTACGGCCCGTCCTGGGGCTACCAGGTCACCTCCTACTACGCGCCGACCGCGCGCCTCGGCAGCCCGGACGACTTCCGGTACCTGATCGACGCCCTGCACCGGGCCGGCATCGGGGTGATCATGGACTGGGTGCCCGCGCACTTCCCCAAGGACGACTGGGCGCTGGCCCGCTTCGACGGGGACCCGCTGTACGAACCCGGGGACTCGCGGCGCGCCGAGCACCCGGACTGGGGGACGTACGAGTTCGACTTCGGGCGCATCGAGGTGCGCAACTTCCTGGTGGCGAACGCCGTCTACTGGTGCGAGGAGTTCCACATCGACGGGCTGCGCGTGGACGCCGTCGCCTCGATGCTCTACCTCGACTACTCGCGTGACTCCGGGCAGTGGTCGCCGAACGTGTTCGGCGGCCGCGAGGACCTCGACGCGGTGGCGTTCCTGCAGGAGATGAACGCGACCGTGTACCGGCGGGCGCCCGGTGTGGTCACCATCGCCGAGGAGTCGACCGCGTGGGACGGCGTGACGCGCCCCACCGACAGCGGCGGCCTCGGGTTCGGCCTGAAGTGGAACATGGGCTGGATGCACGACTCGCTCGGCTACATGGTGCACGAGCCGGTGCACCGCAAGTACCACCACAACGAGATGACGTTCTCGATGGTGTACGCGTACAGCGAGAACTACGTCCTGCCGATCTCCCACGACGAGGTCGTCCACGGCAAGCAGGCGCTGGTGTCGAAGATGCCCGGCGACTGGTGGCAGCGGCGGGCCGACCACCGCGCGTACCTGGGTTTCATGTGGGCCCACCCGGGCAAGCAACTGCTGTTCATGGGACAGGAGTTCGCGCAGGGCGCGGAGTGGTCGGAGACGCACGGCCCGGACTGGTGGCTGCTCGACCCCGGTTACAGCGCCGAGCCCGATCACCGGGGCGTCCGCGACCTGGTCCGCGACCTCAACACCGTCTACCGCCACACGCCGGCCCTGTGGCAACGGGACACCGACCCGGGCGGTTTCCGGTGGGTGCTGGGCGACGCGGCCGAGGACAACGTCTTCGCCTTCCTGCGGTTCGCCGCCGACGGCAGCCCGCTGCTGGCCGTCTCCAACTTCTCCCCGGTCGTGCGCCACGACTACCGCCTCCACGTCGGCGAGGAGGTCCCCGTGTGGCGCGAGACCCTCAACACGGACGCCGCCCGCTACGGCGGCGGGGACGTCGTCAACGCGGACGACCTCAAGCCCGAGGAGGGGCGGATCACGCTCACGCTGCCGCCGCTCGCCACCGTCTGGTTCACACCGTTGCAGTGACGGTCGGCGGGGTACTCGATGGCGTCGGAACGGTGGCGATGTCATGGAGAGGCGGCCTAGGTGCGGACCGTCGGTGTGGAGGAGGAGCTCCTTCTGGTGGACCCCGAGACCGGTGAGCCGAGGGCGTTGTCCGCCGCGGTGCTCGCCCGTGCGGAGCACGACAGCACGGACGAGGGGGTGTTCGAGAAGGAGCTCTACGGCCAGATGCTGGAGTTCGCCACGCATCCGCAGGCCGACATGGGAGATCTGAGCGCGGAGATCGTCCGCTGCCGCAAGGAGGCCGCCCGGCACGCCGGGGAGATCGGCTGCACGGTGGCCGCACTCGCCACCTCCCCGCTGCCCCTCAGCTCGACCGTGGGCGCGGGCAGCCGGTACCAGTGGATGGCGCGGCAGTACGGCCTCGCCCCGCAGGAACCGCTTCTCGTGTGCGGCTGCCATGTCCATGTGAACGTCGACTCCGACGAGGAGGGCGTCGCCGTCCTCGACCGCGTCCGGCCCTGGCTGTCGGTGCTGGCGGCGCTCAGCGCCAACTCCCCCTTCTGGCAGGGCCGGGACACCGGGTACGCCGGCTACCGCAGCCGGGTCTGGCAGCGCTGGCCGTCCGCCGGGCCGACCGAGGTGTTCGGGTCGGCCGAGCGCTATCACCGGCGGGTGGCCGACATGGTGGCGAGCGGAGTGATCCTCGACGAGGGGATGGTCTACTTCGACGCCCGGCTCGCCCAGCGGTACCCGACGGTGGAGATCCGGGTCGCCGACGTGTGTCTGCACGCCGACACGGCCGTCCTCGTCGCGCTGCTCGCCCGGGGGCTGGTGGAGACAGCGGCACGGGAGTGGCGCGCCGGAGTCGAGCCGACAGACCACAGCGTCAGCCTGCTGCGGCTGGCCGCCTGGCGGGCCTCCCGCTCCGGGCTGGAGGAGGAGCTGCTGCACCCGGCGACCATGCGCCGGCTGCCCGCCGAGACCGTGGTGGCCGGCCTGCTGGACCATGTCGGGCAGGCCCTCGCCGAGACCGGCGACCTGGAGCGTGCCCGCACGGCGTGCGACCGGTTGCTGGACGGCGGGACCGGGGCGGCCGTCCAGCGCCGGCTGCTCGAGGAGACCGGCAGCCTGCACGACGTCGTCACCGCCTGCGCCCGTCACACGCAGACGTGACACGGACCCGGCTCAGAAGATCATCGTGAGGGCGAACGCCAGGAAGCCCGCGGCGATCACCACGACCAGGATCAGGATCAGGGCCAGCGGCGCCTTCGCCCAGCCCTTGGTCGGGTTGTGCGTCTCGCGCGGCCCCGCCTCCGGCATGCTGCTCTCCGCGGGCGGGGTCTCGCCGGGCGGCACGCCGCCGCCGGGCTCGAGGCCGGTGGTGCGCTCGGGTTCCGGATCGGGACTGACGTAACTCATGCCCTCCGAGTCCCCCCGAGGAGGCGAGATCATCACGGCTGCGCAACTTCGCTCGTTCCGGTCACCATCCGCACGCACCTGGGCTAGATTCGAGCACCGCCGACAACGGAAACCGTCGACGGTGTCACCCTCCGTACACTGCAGGAGCAGCGCATGCGCAACGTGGCCCTCGCTCCCCCCTCCGTCGCGCCCCTGACCGGTGGACTGGCCGACAGCATCTTCGACACCGCGGCCGCGAGCCCCACGCTCCCCCTCCTCGCGCGACGCGTGGACCCCGCCTCCACCGCCTGGGAGGAGGTGACGGCCGTGGAGGTGCGGGACGAGGTCGTGGACCTGGCCAAGGGCCTGATCGCGTCCGGGATCTCCCCGGGCCACCGCGTCGCGATCATGGCGCGCACCCGGTACGAGTGGACGGTGCTCAGCCACGCGCTGTGGGCGGTGGGCGCCGAGGTCGTCCCGATCTACCCGACGGCCTCGCGCGACCAGGTGGAGTGGATGCTGCGCGACTCCGGCTGCGTGGCCGTGGTGGTGGAGGACGAGCAGGCCGTGATGACGGTCGGCTCGGTGTGCGGGTCGCTGTCGGGCCTGCGGCACGTCTGGCAGCTGGACGCGGGGGCGCTGCGCGAACTCGCCCAGCGGGGCCGGTTCATCCCGCTGACCACGGTCGACTCGCTGCGCCGCATCGTGCTGCCCGACTCCACCGCGGCCGTCACCTACACCTCCGGCACCACGGGCCGCCCGCTGGGCTGCGCCCTGACCCACCGCAACCTGGCGAGTCCCTGCGACACCCTGCTCGCGGGCTGGGGCCACACCGTGCTGCCGCCGGACGGCGGGCAGGCGTCGGTGCTCGCCTTCCTGCCCTTCTCCCATGTGTACGGGCTGCTGGTGCAGAGCCTGTGCATCCGTGGCGGCATGCTGATGGCCCACGAGCCCGACCTGAGCGAACAGGCCCTGGCGGCGGGTCTGCGTTCCTTCCGCCCCACGTACCTGTGCGCCGTTCCCTCCCTGCTGGAGAAGTTCTACAAGAACTTCCTGCGCGCCGCCCAGGAAGGGGGCCGCGGGGCGCTGTTCGAGCGGGCCGCGGACACCGCGCGGGACTTCGCGGCGGCCCTGGAGCGGCAACGCCTGGGCGGCGGTTCCGGTCCGGGGTTCGATCTGCGGCTGCAGCACGCCCTGTACGAGCGGACGGTGTACCGCAAGCTGCGTGCCGCGCTCGGCGGCAGGGTCGTCCGGGCGACGTCCGGCGGCTCGCCGCTCAGCCGCGAGATGTCCCTGTTCTACGAGGGGATCGGCGTCTACGTGAACGACGGCTACGGCCTCACCGAGGCCGCCGGCGGCGTCACCGCGCAGCCGCTCGGCCGGGAGATGTCGGGCACGGTCGGGCAGGCGTTGCCGGGCAACGACATCATGGTGGCCGACGACGGGGAGATCCTGGTCCGCGGCCCGTCGGTGTTCCAGGGGTACATCAACGACGAGGCGGCGACGCGGGCCGCCCTGCGCGGCGGCTGGCTGGCCACCGGGGACCTGGGACGGCTGGACTCGGACGGCTATCTGACGATCACCGGCCGCAAGAAGGACATCATCGTCACCAGCAGCGGCAAGAACGTCGCGCCGGCCGCCCTGGAGCAGCGGCTGCGGATGCACCCGCTGATCCACCAGGCGGTCGTCGTCGGCGACAACCGCCCCTGCGTGGGCGCCCTGATCACCCTGGATCCGCAGTTCCTGGCGTACTGGCGCGGCTCCCTGGCGCTGCAGAGCGACGCGCCGAGCCGGGAGGCCCGCGAGGAGAACGCGCTGCGCGAGGAGCTCGGGCGCGCGGTGGCCGCGGCCAACAGCGCCGTCTCCCGCTCGGAGTCGATCCGGGTGTTCCGGGTGCTGCCCGAGCCGTTCGACGTGACCAACGGGATGCTCACCCCGTCCATGAAGCTGCGGCGGGACGCGATCGTCAGGCACTACGCTTTCGAGATCGACGCGATGTACCAGGCACGTGCCCGGCCACCGCGGCAGACCGTGCCCGACGAGCTCTCCAGCTGGGACGAGGCGGACAACGTGTTCCGTTGAGCCGCACTCGGGAACCAGGGAGGGGTAGGCACAGCCGAGCGAGAACGACGGCCCCCGGGCCATCGGGCGGGAAGGCGACATGTCGACCGAGCGGCGTTGGGACAGAAGTCTCCCTTCGGGGCACCTTCCGGAGAGGGTGACGAGCTTCCCCGGGGAGGTGCACAACGTGACGGACGCCCGCCTGGACGCGGAGCAGTTCCTGGAGGACCTCACACAGGTGTCGCCACCGGCGACGCCGGAGCACTGGGACGACATCCTCCTGGTCGTCACGGAGCTCGCCGCCAACGCCGTCCAGTACGCGCCGGGACCCTTCGAGCTGAGGCTGCGGCAGACCTTCGACGGCGTGCACGTGGTCATGCACGACACGAGCACCACTCCGCCCGCCCCGCGGCCCTTCCGTCCCGACGGCGGTGGCGGCGGGGTCGGCTGGCATCTGATCCACACCCTCTGCGACCAGGTCAGCGTCACCACCACCGACAGCGGCAAGGACATCCATGTCTTCCTGCCGTGGTGAGCGGATGCCCGGGGGCTGAGGTTCAGGCCGGCTGTCCGGCGTTCGGGAGGCCGTTCTGCGCGGCCCGCAGCGGGACCAGCACGCTGATCGTCTTGCCGCCCTCGGGGCGGGCGTCGATGGTGATCTCGCGGGCCAGGCGCATGACCAGCGGCCAGCCGTAGCCGTTGCCGCGGTGCCTGGACGGCAGGGCTCCGGAGCCGTACGCGACGGCGGGCACCACGTCGCTGTTGTCGTGCACGGCCAGGCGCAGGCCGTCCGGCGTGGGGAGGATCTCCAGTCCGGCCAGACCGTCGCCGTGCCGGATCGCGTTGGTGACGAGCTCGGAGACCACCAGGAGCAGATCGATGACGTCCTCCTCGCGTGCGACGCGGTCCGGCGAGTCCCACTGCTCGCGCACCACCGAGCGCGCGTGGGCGCGCGCCGCCGCCGCGGTCGTCACCCGCGGGCTCACCGCTGTGTCGACGTCGTGGTTCCGGTCATCCCGAACCGCCTTGTGATGCTCTGATCGCCACACGCACGCTGCTTCCTTCCGAACCGGGGCCGGGTCACGGCCGTGTGCTTCACAGCGGATACCCGGCGCGACGGCCCGCATGCTGCGACGAGCCCCGTCACGCGGGGGCACCTGTGAGTACGTCGGGCGGGCGCATGCCGGAGGGGTTCAGGGGTAACCGCGCATGCGGCTGGCGCAACTCGGGTGCGTCGAATCCGCACATGTGGGTAACCAGCCTGGCCGTAGCCATCGTTGTTCGTCGGAGGTAGTCGTGTCCATTGCCCACAACCCCTTGTCCGTCGAGGTCAGCCTGCCCGGTGAGGACGTGGCCCTGGTCACGGTGAAGGGCTACCTGGACGTCGACACCGCCACGGAGTTCCAGCACCACCTGGCCAACCAGTTGCATCACGGGCGACGGCACTTCCTGCTGGATCTCACCGACGTGCCGTTCATGGACTCGTCCGGGATGAACATCATCCTGCGCGTCTACCAGGAGGCCCGCGAGCTCCCCGGAAGTGTGCACATCATCTCCCCCGTGCCCGCCGTACGGCGGATTCTGGACCTCACCGGGGTGAGCATCACCGTGCCGGTCTCGGAGAGCGTCGAGGAGGCGCTCACCCGTGTCGACCAGGCACGCGGCCAATGACGGTTGTCGTTTGACAACTGTGCGGTCAGGCCAACAGAGTGAGCGCGACCGGTGCTCGGAAGGGATCAGGAATGAGCCGGTGTCAGGCGGTACGGGCGGCGGGCTCGCCGTCCTCGTGGATCTGTGCCGCCGCGGCCGCGCAGAAGGCCTCCAGGCCCGACAGCAGCGAGGTCCGCTGGGCGGCCGGCATCTGTTCGAGGACGGACTGCAGCGCGCTCTCCCGGCGCAGCCGCAGTCCCGTGAGAAAGGCCCTGCCGTGCCGGCTCAGATGAAGCTCCAGCTCGCGCCGGTTCGCGGCCGGCGTTTTGCGCTCCACGAACCCGACGGCCTGCAGACGGTCGCAGAGCCGGCTGGTCGAGGGCGGTGTGGAGCCCAGCGCGTCCGCGAGGGTGCGCAGGTTGATGCCCTCGTTGTGTTCCAGGATGAACAGGACACGGAGTTGGGAGGCGGAGACCGGTGCGGTGGAGGCCCTGCCCCACAGCACCTCCAGCAACTCGGCCGCCCTGGCGGTCACACGCGCCGCCTCGTGGGGCTGCGGGCGCGGGAGTGGGGTCGTCACCCTGACACTCTGACAGGCTTCCCGATCGCTGTCAGCCCGCCCCGGGCGTGCACCCGGCTGAACACAAGGAACGGATGCCGTCGTCCCGCGGGGACGGCGGCGACTGGCACGGAATGGTGTGACGGAGAAGGTGAACAGACTCATGGCCGCCGAGCGCGCCCTGCGCTCGGCGGCTCCGCACCGGTTGGCGAGAACCGTCCGCGAAGTGCTGTGCGGTCACTACGACGCCCAGACCGCGGACTTCTGCATGGCCGACTACGGACTGACCGTGCTGCGGCCCGTGTCCCCGGCGACCGGCCCGCCCCGGGCGGTGCCGCTGCACGACAGTGCGGCCGGACGGGCTTTCGGCGCCCAGCGCCCGGTGGAGGAGGAGGACGAGTCCGGCCGGGTGTGCGTCCATCTGCCGGTGACCGTGCGCGGCGACCGCCTGGGTGTGCTGTCCGTGACGCTGTCACAGCAGGCGCGGGCGGAGACCGACCTGGCCGAACTCGCCGAACTGGCCCAGATCCTCGGGCACGAGGTGGTCGTCGCCGAACGCCACACCGACGTGTACGCGCAGGCTCGGCGCACCGACCGGCTCACCCTTGCCGCGGAGATGCAGTGGCAGCTGCTGCCGGCCCGCTCCAGCGCCCGGGCCGAGTACGCCCTGGGTGCCCAGCTGGAGCCCGCCTACGCGATCTTCGGGGACAACTTCGACTGGTCGGAGTCGGCCGACCGGCTGCTGCTGTACATCACCAACGGCATGGGCGAGGGCATCGAGGCGTCCCTGCTGACGAGTCTCGGCATCAACGCGCTGCGCAACGCGCGGCGTGCGGGCCTGCCCATAGCCGATCAGGCGGCCCTCGCCGACCAGGCGATCCACGCCCAGTACCGGGGTGCGGCCCATCTGTCCGTGTTGCTGGTGGACCTCGAACTGGCCACCGGCCGGATGCTGGTGGTGGACGCCGGATCGCCGCGGATGCTGCGCCTGTCGGAAGGGGCCGTGACGGCCGTCGACTTCGAGGAGCAGCTGCCGCTGGGCATGTTCGAGGAGACCGACTACACCACCCAGGAGTTCCAGCTGCGGCCGGGCGACCGGCTGCTGTTCGTCAGCGACGGCGTCCACGCCGTCACCGCGCCGGGCGGCGAGGCGTACGGGCGGCGGGCGCTGGCCCGGGCGCTCACGGCGACGCGGCTGCTGCCCGCCGCCGACGTGCCGGCCGCGGTCCTGCGGGAGCTCCGCGCCCACCGCGGCGGTCCCGAGCCGGACGACGACGCTCTGGTGGCGTGTCTCGACTGGTACGGCAAGCAGCCCACACGGTAGGGGTCCGTCCGCGGGCCGCCCGGACTCGAACGGTGCTTCCCCGGTCGTACGCCTGTCAGGCCGACCCGGGCCGGAGCACCACTCGACGGGATCACCCGCCGGGGGCGAGGCCCGGGGCGACCTCGGAACATGACTACAGTTGTCGCCCGGCAAGAGTCGCGTCGCCGTGCCCGGGGGGCGGCGGGTACGGCAGGCGCGACGCGGACGACGCGGATGAGGAGTGAGCAGGTGCCGGAGCACGAAACGGCGGAACAGCACGGGTCACCGATACGGGAGGTGGCCGCGTTCCTGGGACGCCGCCGCGAGCAGATCGCCCAGCGGTGGGCCGACGAGGCCCTCTTCCGCGCCGTCTTCACCGTCTCGCGCGACGAGGCCGTGGACGCGGCCCGCACCGTGGTCGACGCGCTGGCCCAGGTGGCCGAGGCGGAGCGGGCGTACGACGCCGACGCCGCGGGGTTCACCGTGGTGCGCGAGCAGCTGGCCCGGATGGGCGCCTCCCGCTCCCGCGCCGGGTTCTCCACGGCACAGGTGTCGAACGAGGTGGACGCCCTGCGCCCGTCGGCGGTGAACCTGCTGGTCGCCGACCTCCCGGACGCGTCGGCCGACCATGTGCGCGAGTGCGCGACGACCCTGACCGTGCTCCTGGGCACGCTGCGGCTGGTCGTCCTGGACACGGCCCTGAACGAGGGGCGGGCGCTCATCGAGCGCCAACAGCTCCAGCTGCTGGAGGTCGCCACCCCCGTCATCAAGCTGTGGGACGGCATCGTGGCCGTACCGCTGATCGGGACCCTCGACAGCGCGCGCAGCCAGGTCGTGATGGAGACGCTGCTGCAGGCCATCGTCGAACAGCACGCTCAGTTCGCGATCCTCGACATCACCGGTGTGCCCACGGTCGACTCGCTGGTGGCACAGCACTTGATGAAGACCGTCGCGGCCGCCCGGCTGATGGGCGCCGAGTGCGTGGTCTCCGGCATCCGTCCGGCGATCGCCCAGACCATCGTCCACCTGGGCCTGGACCTGGGCACGGTGATCACCCGCGCCTCCCTCGCCGACGCGCTGGCGTACGCCCTGCACGAACTGGGCTCCGGGATCATCGCCCCGACGAACGGCGTGGCGGTCCGTGGTGAGCGATGACTTCTACCGTGTTCCCCCGTCGCACGTACCGGTGCTCCGCCTGGGCGACGTGCTGCTGGTCACCCTGCAGGGCGACCTGCAGGACAGCACGGCGCACCAGCTCCAGCAGGAGATCGGGGAGACCATCGCGGCCAGCGGGGTGACCGGGGTCGTCATCGACATCTCCGGGGTCGAGATCGTCGACTCGTTCCTGGCCCGGACGCTGGCGGAGATCGCGGCGAAGTCCTCGCTGCTGGCCGCCCGGACCGTGGTGGCCGGCATGCGGCCGGCGGTCGCGATCACGCTGGTCGAGCTGGGGCTGACCCTGCCCGGGCTGCGGACCGCGCTGAACACCGAGGCGGCCATGGACCTGCTGGCGGGACCGGCCCCGGCGTCCCGTCCGGGCCGGTCCTGGGAGCATCGGTGATGCCGATGTCCGCAGGCGTCGACGCCTGCCTGCCGATCGGCTCCGACATGGACCTGGCGTGGGTGCGGCAGCACGTGCGGCAGGCCGCCGGACGCCTCGGCTTCGGACTGGTCGAGCAGACGAAACTGGTGACCGCCGCCAGCGAGCTGGCCCGCAACACCCTGGTGCACGGCGGCGGCGGCCGCATGGAGTCGGCCCAGGTGACCCGCGGCCATGCCGTGGGGCTCCGGCTGACCTTCTCCGACGAGGGCGCCGGCATCGCCGACCTGGAGCAGGCGCTGAGCGACGGCTACACCTCCGGTGACGGACTCGGCCTCGGGCTCGGCGGCGCACGGCGGCTGGTGCACGAGTTCTCCCTGGAAAGCACCCCCGGAGTCGGCACGACGGTGACGGTGATCTCCTGGGCGACCACACCGCCGCCCCGACGCGAGGAGATCTGATGCCGCGCGTGTGGGACGTCCCCGTCCACGACTCGACCCGGGTGCGCGACGCCCGGGTCGCCGCTGAGCAGGCGGCCGCCCTGGCGGGGCTGGACGCCGAACACGCCGCGGCCGCCTCCCTGGTGTCGACCGAGCTGGCCACCAACCTGGTCAAGCACGCCCGGGGCGGACAGCTCCTCGTCGAGCTCGTGCCGCCCGCCGTACCCGCCGACGCGGCCGTCCCGGCGCGGCTGGTGCAGATCGCGGCGGTCGACCACGGCCCCGGCATCGCCGACGTCGGCGCCGCCCTGAGCGACGGTTTCTCCACGGCCCGTTCCCTGGGCGCGGGTCTGGGCACGTGCCGGCGGGTCGCGGACGACTTCGCGCTGCACAGCGTCCCCGGGCGGGGCACGGTGGCGCTGGCCCGCATCGGGGCCGGCGCACGGACGGGCGGCGCGGCACGCGTACGGGCCGGCGGGCTCAACGTGCCCTTCGAACGGGCGGACCACTCCGGCGACGCCTGGACCTGGGTGCGCGCCGCAGACCGGGCTACGTTGATGCTGGCCGACGGCCTCGGGCACGGGCCGGAGGCGGCGCGCGCCTCGTCCGCCGCGGTGGAGGCCCTGCACCGCACCGCCCACCTCTCCCCCGGCGAATGCCTGCGGCACATCGACACCGCCCTGCGCGGCACCCGCGGGGCGGCCGTCGCCGTCGCCCAGGTGGACACCGCGGCGGGGACGCTCCGGTTCGCCGGCGTCGGCAACATCGGGGCCCGGCTGCGCGAGGGCGACCGCTGGCGTTCCCTGCTCTCGCACCCCGGCATCGTCGGCGTCCACCGGCCCCGGACGCTGCGCGAGGACCGTATGCCGTGGGCGGCCGACCGGATGCTGATCATGCACACCGACGGCCTGCCCAGCAGGTGGATTCCGCCGGCCGAGCCCGGCCTGCTGTCGGCCGATCCGGCCGTCGTCGCGGCGGGAGTGATCCGCGACGCCGGCAGCGCCGCCCGTCCGGTCCGCGACGACACCGCCGTCGCCGTGGTGACCCCGACCCCACCGGAGCACCCATGAAGCGGACGTGGCCGATCGCCACCGTCGGCGACGCGGCCCGTGCCCGGATCGCCGCCGCCCGGATCGCCGCCGCGCACGGCGTCCCGGTCGTCGACCGGACCCGCCTGGCGAGCACGCTCAGCGCCCACCTGCGCCAGTGCCTGACCAAGGGCGGCTCGTGGCGCCTCACGCTCACCGCGACCGCGGCTCCCGCGGGGCAGGGCGTACTGCACGCCGTCGTGACGCCCATGGATCCCGCGGAGTCCGCCGCGCATGCCGCGTGGCAGACCTCCGTGCGCTGCCCCGAGGTGACGGCCGCGGTGGACGGGGGCGGGCCGGCGGACGCCCCGTCGGTGCTGGCGGAGTCCCTGCTCGGCGCGGACGAGGACACTGCCCTCGTCCTGGACAAGCTCGCCGAACAGGAGGAGCTGGTCGCCTTCCTCCGCGAGGAGCTGCACCAGACGAACCAGGGCGTGCTGGCCCTGCACGCGGAGCTGGACGCGGCCGGGCGCGCCCAGCGCGAGGCGTTCGCCGCCGAGCGCAGCGCCCACCAGGAGGCCGAGAGCGCCCGGCGGCGGCTGACGTTCCTGGCGAACGCCAGTGCCGTGCTGACCTCGTCGCTCAACCACGACGAGATCGTGCGCCGGCTTCCCGAACTCCTGGTGCCGGAGTACGCGCGCAGCGTCGACGTCTGGCTCTTCGACGGCGACGACGACCGCCGCCCGCCGGCGCCGCACCCGGCCGCCGCGGTGGTCGCCGCCCGCACCGGCCGCCCCCAGTACGCCGCCCGCACCCCCGGCGGGCTGCCCGGGGTGGACGACCAGCCGCCCTCCGCGCTGGATCCCGAACGGCCTCTGCTGTGCCTGCCGCTGCCCACCCGCCGGGCACCGCTCGGAGTGCTCACCCTGGCACCGCCCACGGACCGCTGGAACGCGGACGACGCGGTCATGCTGATCGAGCTGGCGCGGCGCGCCAGCATCGCGATCGACAACGCCCGCCGCTTCGAGCACAACCGCGACATCGCCGAGACGCTGCAGCGGGCCCTGCTGACGGACCTGCCCAGCGCACCGGGACTGCGGCTGGCCGCCCGCTATCTGCCGGCCACCCACGGCCTGAACATCGGCGGCGACTGGTACGACGCCTTCCGCCAGCCCGACGGCGGACTGATCGCCGTCGTCGGCGACGTCACCGGGCACGGGCTGCACGCGGCCGTGATGATGAGCCAGCTGCGCACCGCGCTGCGCGCCTACGCCGTGGACGGCGCGAGCCCCGGGACGCTGCTGACCCGGCTGCACACCTTCCTGCACCATCTGCAGCCGGATCTGTACGCCACCGCGGTCATCGCCCGCTTCCACCCCGACGACCCGGTCCTCACCTGGGCCGCGGCCGGCCACCCACCGCCGGTGCTGCGCACCCCCGACGGCCGGGTGCACACGCTGGACGCCCGTCCCGGCGCCATGCTGGGCATCCCGCTGACCCAGGAGATCCCCGACCACACCGCTCCCCTGCCGCCCGGCTCCACGCTGGCCCTGTACACCGACGGGCTGGTCGAGCGCCGCGCCCAGGGCATAGACCCCGGCATCGCCCGCCTCGCGACCGCCCTCGGCGGCTTCCACCCGGCCGACCTGGAGCAGAACCTGGAGGACTCGGCCGACCTCATCCTGGACCCCCTGCTCAGCGACTCCGAGCGCGACGACGACGTGTGCCTCCTGCTGTGCCACGTCCCGGAGAGCCTGTCCTAGTTCCTTGCCCCCGTCCCGGTGCGATTCCGCAGCCGGGCGGGCATGGTTGTGCTCGACGCCTCCGTGCACGCCGGATCAGTCTGCGGTGGGATCGATGTGGTGCGGGCAGAGATCCAGGGCATGCGAAGGGCGTCGGTTGCAGACCGCCTGGAGCCGCAGAAAGGGATGAACGACGTGACACGACCCAGGATCCTGGTGGTGGGCGCGGGCTTCGCCGGCGTGGAGTGCGTACGCCGGCTGGAGCGGAAACTCGCGCCGGACGAAGCGGACGTCACGCTGGTGACCCCGTTCGCCTACCAGCTCTATCTGCCGCTGCTGCCCCAGGTCGCCTCCGGTGTGCTGACGCCCCAGTCGATCGCCGTGTCGCTGCGCCGCAGCAGGAAGTACCGCACCCGGATCATCCCGGGCGGAGCCATCGGCGTCGACCTCAAGGCGAAGGTCTGCGTCATCCGGACCATCACCGACCAGATCGTCAACGAGCACTACGACTACATCGTGCTGGCTCCCGGCAGCATCACCCGCACCTTCGACATCCCGGGGCTGACCGAGCACGCCTTCGGGATGAAGACGCTGGCCGAGGCCGCCTACATCCGCGACCACGTGATCTCCCAGCTCGACCTGGCCGACGCCAGCGACGACCCGGCCGAGCGAGCGGCGCGGCTGCAGTTCGTGGTGGTCGGCGGCGGGTACGCCGGCACCGAGACGGCCGCCTGTCTGCAAAAGCTCACCCACGCGGCGGTCAAGCGCTATCCGCGCATCGACCCGGCGCTGATCAAGTGGCATCTCATCGACATCGCCCCGAAGCTGATGCCGGAACTCGGCGACAAGCTGGGCCGCAGCGCGCAGGAGATCCTGAAGCGGCGCGGCATCGACGTCTCGCTGGGCGTCTCCATCGCGAAGGCGGGCCCCGAGGAGGTCACCTTCACCGACGGCCGGGTGGTGCCCACCCGCACCCTGATCTGGACCGCCGGGGTCGTCGCCAGTCCCCTCATCGCCACGCTGGACGCGGAGACGGTCCGGGGGCGGCTCGCGGTCACCGCCGAGATGACCCTGCCCGGCCACGACGGGGTCTTCGCCCTCGGCGACTCGGCCGCGGTGCCCGACCTGGTCAAGGGTCAGCCGGACGCCGTCTGCCCGCCCACCGCCCAGCACGCCATGCGGCAGGGCAAGCAGGTCGCCGACAACGTCATCGCGACCCTGCGCAACCACCCGCTGGCGCCCTACCGCCACAAGGACCTCGGCCTCGTCGTGGACCTCGGTGGCACGGACGCCGTCTCCAAGCCGCTCGGCATCGAACTGCACGGCCTGCCCGCCCAGTTCGCCGCCCGTGGCTACCACTGGGCGGCGCTGCGCACCAATGTGGCCAAGGTCCGCGTGGCGACGAACTGGACGCTCAACGCGATCGCGGGCGACGATTTCGTGCGCACCGGTTTCCAGGCCCGCAAGCCCGCCAAGCTCAAGGACTTCGAGTACACCGACGCTTATCTGAGCCCCGACGAGGTGCGGGCGCACGTCGAGGGAAGCGCGCGCAGGGAGCTGTGACCGGGTGCGTCCGGTGTGCCGGCTTCATGGCATGCTGGGATCCGGATCTTGACGTGAGGCAGGAGTGAGTACGGCGGCGTGAGGGCAGCGCGAGGGTCGGTCAGGGAACGGCTGCGGGATCACGTCGCGGCCTCCGACCCCGGGCTGCTGCGCCTGGCGGCGGGCCTGCGGACCATGGGCGCCATCGCGCTGACGCTGGCCGTGCTCACCCTGCTGCACGCCGACGTGCAGCATCTGGTGGGCGGGGCCATCGCGGCGATGGTCTCCACCTTCGCCATCCGGGAGAAACAGCGGGGCGCCCAGGCGGTCACGCTCGCCCTGGGGCTGCCGGTGGCGCTGGTCTCGGTGTCCCTGGGCGCGCTGCTGCACTCCCGTGTGGTGGCCGGTGACCTCTTCTTCGTCGCGCTCATCTTCTGCGCCGTCTACGCCCGCCGGTTCGGCGACCGGGGCACCGCGCTGGGCCTCATCGGCTTCCAGGTCTACTTCATGTCGCTGTTCGTCGGGGCCACCGTCTCCACACTGCCGCAGCTGTACGGCGTGGTCGCCGTCGCGTTCGCGGCCGGCGCGGCCGTGCGCTTCGTCCTGGTGCCCGAGACCCCGGCGGGGATCCTGGAACGGCTGCGGGACGCCTTCCGCGCCCGCCTGGCCCAGCTGGTGTCGGCACAGGTGGACCTGCTGGACGCCGGGCCGGAGGACATCGACGGGGCTCTGGAGGACGTCCGTGCGGGCACCGCCCGCCTGCACGAGACGGCGATGATGATCCAGGGACGGCTGGAGGAGGGCACCTCCGACGAGGCCGTGGCCCGGCTGGTGCAGCGGCGCGTCGCGGACGCCGAGATCGCCGCCGAACGCCTCGGGCTGCTGCTGCTGACCGCGCGCAGCGCCGAGCGGGCGGACACGCTGACGCTGCACCTGCCGGGTGCGCCCGTCCCGGAGGGCGGCGGGCTGCCCGTGGGGGACGAGGCGACGGCGACGCTGCGCCGGGACCTGGAGGCGTTGCGTGCGCTGGTGCTGCGGCCGGTGTCCGCGCATCCCGGCGCCGGTCTGGTCCAGTTGCGCAACCGGCTGCTCGGCTACCGGGACGAGGAGAACCTGCCCAAGGCCTCCCCCGCCGTCCAGGACGTGTTCCGCGGCATCGGCGAGGCCGCCCGTGCCGTACTGGGGCTGCGGATCGCGCTGGACGGGCCGCAGGACGAATCCGACGACACTCCCTCGACCGCGCGCTCCCGTGAGGAGCTGGACGCCGAGGACGCCGCGATCGACGCCGGCGAGGAGAGCCCCGAGGAGGAGGCGACGGGGCTGCGCAGGCCGACCACGAGGGCGGCGCTGCAGGTCGCCGTGGGGTCCTCGCTGGCGATCGTGGGCGGAGAGTTCCTCTCCAGCCAGCGCTGGTACTGGGCGGTGCTGACCTGCTGGATCGTGTTCATCAACACGTCGTCCACGGGCGAGATCCTGGTCAAGGGATACCGGCGGCTGGTTGGCACCGTCCTCGGTGTGGTCGCCGGGCTGCTGCTCGCCGGGCTGGTCGGGCACCACACCTGGACGGCGTTCGCGCTGGTGCTGCTGTGCGTGTTCGCGATGTTCTACACGGCGCCGCTGTCCTACACGCTGATGTCGTTCTTCGTCACGGCGGCGCTCGGGCTGCTCTACACGCTGCTGCACACCTACAGCCTGTCGGTGCTGGTGCTGCGGGTGGAGGAGACGGCGCTGGGCGCGGCCTGCGGGATCATCGCGGCGGCGTTGGTGCTGCCGGTGCACACGAACCGCCGGACGAACGACCTGCTGGCGACGGTGCTGCAGCGGCTGGGCGAGGTCACCGGGGCCGCCGTCGAGCAGCTCAGCGGCGGGCCGCCGGACGAACTGCTCGGCAAGGCGCGGGACCTGGACCAGGCACTCGCGGACCTGCGTGCCGCGACGCAGCCGCTCACCCACCCGGTGACCCCGATGCGGGCCCGGCGCAACACCGCTCGCTATGTCGTCGCGCTCCTGGAGACCTGCGCTTACCACTCCCGGTCGCTGGCCGCGATGGCAGAGCTGCTGCCCACCCATCCGTCCATCGCCGCCGACCCCCGGCTGCGCGGGGCCGGGCGGCGCATCCTGCGCAACATCGAGGCGATCGCCGCGCGGGTCGCCGACGAGCGCGCACCCGTCGAGGTCGAGACCGGCGCGAGCATCGCCGCGCTCCTGGAGTCGGAGCTGGACGGCGGCTCCCGCTACGGCCGCATCACCGACCGGGTGCTGAGGCATCTGCAGCGGCTCGACGAGGCCGTGGTGGGCCTGGCTCGGCCGCTGAAGGTGCCGGTGGCGCCGCCCAGGCGCTGACGGCGCACCCTCAGAAGTCGGTCGGCAGGCCGCTGACCTCGGCGATGCCGCGCAGCTCCTCGTTCTGGCGGTGCCGTTCCCGGATGTAGTCGGCGATCTCGCCGAGCCGCGCCGGGTCGGCGGCGGTGTCCGCGTCGGTGATCACACGGACCGGGCCGGTCTCGTCGAGGTTGATCTCGACGACCTCGTTGTCCAGCCTGCCGGTGACGGCGGCGGCGATGACCAGGGCGGCCTCGTCGCGGACCTCCTGGGACAGGCCGTCGGTGCGTTCGCCGTCGAGGGCGAAGTCCAGCTCGGGAAGGCGCTGTTCCTCGATCGCGCGCAGGACCGGCTCGACCACGTCGAGCAGCTGGAGATAGTCCTCCGTGTCCATCCGGGTGCGCAGAAGGCCGAGGTACATGTCGACGGGCCGGTGCTCGGGTGGAAACTCGGGTTCGCTCATCCGGTCCGTGTTCCCCGTCCCGCGCGCGTCAGACCCGCCGCCAGCGCGCCAGGGCGAACGAGAACAGCCCGAACAGGACGAGGCCGGTCGCCACGCAGACCAGCAGCCAGGGGCCCAGCGGGGTGTCGGCGAAGGAACGCAGGGTGTCGTCGAGTCCCTTGGCCCGGTCCGGCTTGTAGTCGACGGCCGCACGCACCGCGAAGGCGCCCGCCGCGGCGAACACCAGACCGCGCGCCGCGCCGCCGCCCACGCCGGTGACGTCCACCAGCCGCCGGGCCCAGGGGGTCATCTCGCCGAGTTTGAGTTCGCGGCGGTAGTGGCGCAGTACGGCCCGCGCGCCGACCCACACACCCGCCACGACGACCCCGGCGCCGGCCAGGCCCACCAGCCACTGCCCGCCGGGCAGCGCCAGGGCCCGGGCCGTCACGTCACGGGACCGCGTGTCGCTCGAACCCCCGCCGCCTCCGCCTCCACCGTGCGGGCCGGCCGCGAACCGCAGCACGGAGTAGGCGACGAACACGTAGAAGACACAGCGGGCCGCCGCGAGCAGCCGCTTGCGGGCACTGCGGCCGTCCTTGCCGACGGAGCCGAAGACGGCCTCCGACAGCCGCCACACCGCCATGCCGGCCAGGCCCAGGCCCAGCGCCCACAGCAGGACGGCGCCGAACGGCTGCCGGGCCAGGGTGGCGACGGCGCCACCGCGATCCGCCTGCTGGTGGGTGTCGCCGAAGGCGACCTGCACGGCGAGGACGCCGACGAGCAGGTAGATCACGCCGCGGGCGGCGAGGCCCGCGCGGGCGGCGCCTTCCGTCAGCGAGCCGCGCGCGGCCCGCTCCGCCCCGAGGCGAGTGGTATGTGACATAGCACTGGCATTCATCCAAACCTCCAGCCGTCCGAATGCCCCGGCCCCGGCCGGACACACCGCGGGCCCCGCACGACCGCCCGTGGGCGCCGTGCTCCCCCCGGCGCCGGTGCGCGGGAGGTCGATCTCACGCGGTTGTGCCCGGAGGCGGACCAGTCCGTTTCCGGGCACAACGGGGTGTTGCTCGCCTGTGCGGTCAGTCGGCCAGCGGCGCCGTGGTGCGTGGCTGCCGGTCGGCCGGGGACGCGGCCGCGAGGAGGCGGTGGGCCGCCTCGAGGGCCCGTCTCACGTCGCGGGTGCCGGTCGACACGCACAGCGTGTAGGCCAGGTCCTGCGCGCGTGGGCTCGCCCAGCCGCCACCTGTCTCGGCCTCCTCGGCCCGCAGGGACTCGTACTCCTCGACGAGTTTGCGCAGGAAAGCCGGGTGGGGAATCAGCATCGCTCTCGTTTCTCCTTCAGAATCAGGCCGTGGAGCCCAGGCCATGGCGATCAGGCCGTGGTCGACGGTCCGCCGGCATCCCGTCGGCCTCGCTGCCCCAGCGCCTCCGCCCGCACCTGGGCGCAGCTGCGGCTGATGAGGCGGGAGACATGCATCTGGGAGATGCCGAGCCGGTCGGCGATCCGGCTCTGCGTCATGTCCTCGAAGAAGCGCATGTAGAGGATGGCCCGCTCGCGTTCGGGCAGCCGGCGCAGACCTTCCTTGGCGGACTCGCGGTCGATCACGGTGTCGAACGAGGAGTCCGCGGCGCCGAGGGTGTCGGCGAGGCTGTAGCCGTCCTCGTCGCCGGAGAGTTCGGCGTCCAGCGACAGCGTGCTGAAGCTCTCGAGGGCCTCCAGACCGCAGCTCACCTCGTCCTCGGTGAGCCCGGTGTGGGCGGCGAGGTCGGCTACGGACGGTTCCGGGGTGCCCGGCGTCTGGGTCAGTTCGCGGCGGGCGATGCGGACCTTGTTGCGCAGTTCCTGGACCCGGCGGGGCACGCGCAGCGCCCACATGCGGTCGCGGAAGTGGCGCTTGACCTCGCCGGTGATGGTGGGGACGGCGTAACTCTCGAAGGCACCGCGCTCCGGGGCGAAGCGGTCGATGGCCTTGACGAGTCCGAGGGCCGCGACCTGACGCAGGTCCTCGACGGACTCCCCGCGGTCGCGGAACCGGCCGGCGATCCGGTGGGCCATGGGCAGCCAGGCCTTCACCAGCCGGTCGCGGACGGCGTCCCGTTCGGGGCCGTCGTCCAGGGTGGCCAGGCGGGCGAAGAGGTCCGCCGTGTCCGGGGCGTCGTCGTGCCGCCGCCTGCTGGGCGCGGCCTGAGGGGTCTGCGTGCCGGGACGGCTTGTCGACGTGTCGATGAGCATGCGGATTCGCTCCCGAACTGGGGGTTTCAGGGACATACCGCGAGGCGATCGCCGACCGCACCGACTGAAGGTCCGGCCAGCCATACCGCTCCCGCTGGCGCGCCTCCGGTCCGAAGCACGAAACTCCGTCTGCCCCTACTTGGTGGGTACAAACTCCGCTTCGTCGAAAGTCTTCGGGAGTCCTCAGGGAAGGGCGACCTCGGCGGTGATGCGTTTGCCGCCGGTGGGCAGTTCCGACACGCGGACGGCGCGGGCCAGCCGGCACACGATCGGCCAGCCGAGGCCGCCCGAGCGGCGTCGGCCGCGGGCGTCCAGTGGCGGCCTGCTCACGGGCAGCTCGTCGCTGCGGTCGCTGACCGAGACGCACAGGCAGGGTCCCGCCACGTCGACGTGGAAGTCGGTCACCCCGCCGCCGTGCAGGATCGCGTTGGTGGTGAGTTCCGAGGCGACGAGAAGGGCGTCGCCCAGGGCGTCCGGGTCGCAGTGGGTGTGGGTGACACGGCAGCGTTCGGCCACCACCCGTTCCACGGCCCGGCGCGCGTCGGCGGGACGGCACAGGCGCGTCTGCCCGGGACCCCGCGCAGTCGACGGCTCACTGACGGACTCGGTGCGGTGCTCCTGGCACATCGCCTTGGCTCCCCTGTCGGACGAGAACTGACCCCTGACCGCGCGGCGAGGCCCCGCCGGCGAGCGACGGCGCCCCGTCGCTCCGGGTGAGCACCGCAGGTCTCCCTTTTCGGCTCACCGCCGCAGGGCCTGCCAAACCTCTTTTGTCGGGCCCTTGCACCCAGTCGTCGCACCGGAGATCCGGGGTACCCGCACGGCATGACGGATGTCGTGGACTCAGACGAACTGCTGCGCCGACTCCAGCGCGCCCGGGCCTGCGCACAGCAGGAGGAGCGCTCCTGGCGGGAGCGCAGCGACGGCCTCGAAACGGGTGAGCAGGACCCGGCGCGTGACGCTCTCGTCCGGACGCTGGCCTACGAGACGGTGGTCAGGGTGCTGGACGAGATCCTGACCCCGGGCAAGCACTCCGGGCAGGGCTGATCCCTCCGTCGGTTGACCACCGGCGAGCTGCGCACTCGGTGCGCATGTCAACCGATCACACCCGTGCGCCCGTTCTGGAGGCCCTCGCCGACTACCACCGCCAGGGACAGCTCGCGTTCTCGCCCCCGGGGCACAAACAGGCCCGTGGTGCCGATCCCGCGGTGCGGGAGGTCCTGGGCGACGCGGTCTTCCTCGGTGACGTCCTGGCGCCGGGCGGACTGGACGACCGGCTCACCCGGGGACGGGTGCTGGAGCGCGCCGAGGAGCTGATGGCCGAGGCGGTCAACGCCGAGCACACCTTCTTCACCACCTGTGGGAGTTCGCTGTCCGTCAAGGCGGCGATGCTGGCCGCCGCGGGCCCGCACGAGAAGCTCCTGGTGGGACGGGACGCCCACAAGTCGGTGGCGTCGGGGTTGATCCTCTCGGGGATCGAACCGGTGTGGGTGGAACCGCGCTGGGACCCGGAGCTGCACCTGGCCCATCCCCCGTCCGCGGAGAGCTTCGAGAAGGCCTTCGAGGACCACCCCGACGCCAAGGGCGCCCTGGTCACGAGCCCGACGCCGTACGGGACCTGTGCCCGGCTGCGGGAGATCGCCGAGGTGTGTCACCGCCGTTCGGTACCGCTGATCGTGGACGAGGCCTGGGGGCCCATCTGCCCTTCCACCCCGATCTGCCCTCGTGGGCGATGGACGGCGGCGCCGACATCTGTGTGACCAGCGTCCACAAGATGGGCAGCGGCCTGGAGCAGGGCTCCGTGTTCCATCTCCGCGGCGACCTGGTGCCGCCGCAACTGCTCAAGACACGCTCGGACCTGCTCGGGCCCACCAGCCCGTCGGTGCTGCTGTACGCCGGTCTCGACGGGTGGCGCCGGCAGATGGTCCTGCACGGCAGGGCACTGCTGGGCGGGGCGCTGGACCTCGCGGCCGAGGTGCGGGCGATGATCGAGGAGATCGACGGCCCGCATGTCAACGACCGGGACGACTTCTGCGGCGATTCCCTCGCCGACGACTTCGACCCGCTGCCCTGTGTGATCGACGTGACGGGACTGGGGATCACCGGGTTCCAGGCCGCCGACTGGCTGCGGGAGCACCGGCGGCTTGACATGCATCTGACCGACCACCGTCGCGTCGGCGCCCAGATCACGCACGCCGACGACCGGGAGACGACCGGCCGGCTGCTGGCCGGGCTCAGGGATCTCGCCCGGGCGGCGCCCGAACTGCCGCGCGCCCCGCGGATGGACGTGCCGTCGCCCGCCGAACTGCGGATGGAGCAGGCGCAGTTGCCGCGGGACGCGTTCTTCGGTCCGGCCGAGGAGGTGCCGGCCGGTGAGGCCGCCGGCCGGATCGCGGCGGAGATCATCACGCCGTACCCGCCCGGGATCCCCGCCGTTCTGCCGGGCGAGCGGCTCACCGAGCCCGTGCTGCGCTACCTTCGCACGGGTCTGGAGGCGGGGATGAACCTGCCCGACCCGAACGACCCGGAGCCGAAGACGATCAGGGTCGTCGCGGCCGGCCACGAGCCCGTGGAGTGAAACCGGTCACGTGACCCGCTTTGGGGCTACGCGAACCGCCCCTGATGGTTTACCGTTCATTCATACGTGGTGGCGGAGTCGACCGTACCGTCCTCCACCATCACCGCGAACGGCCCTGGCTGGTCTCCCCCGTCCAGCCAGGGCTTTTTCATGCCCGCGGGCTCTTTGCCGCAACTACCGTCCGCCAAGGTGCTCACAGCGCCCGGAGCGGCTGAAATGGGCGTAGGGAAAGACCTCATCCCACGCCGGCGAGGAGCCCCGCGTCATGACCAAAGCGACGAAGCTGCTGACCGCCCTTCCCCCGCCCCAGCGCCAGCGCCTGATGACGCTCGCGAAGGAGGTCTCCTTCCCGGAGGACACCCGGATCTTCGAGGCGGGCGGCCGGGCCGACCGCTTCTGGGTCATCCGCTCGGGGGCGGTCTCCCTCGACCAGCGGGTCA
This sequence comes from Streptomyces sp. NPDC101152, assembly GCF_044768275.1. Taxonomy (NCBI): domain Bacteria; kingdom Bacillati; phylum Actinomycetota; class Actinomycetes; order Kitasatosporales; family Streptomycetaceae; genus Streptomyces; species Streptomyces sp. NPDC101152. The sequence goes on from NZ_JBIWPO010000011.1 coordinate 26,986, forward strand.
GCTCGCTGCAGCGGGTGACCGTGGCGAGCCTGGGCGCGGGCGATCTGCTGGGCTGGTCGTGGCTGTTCCCGCCGCACGAGTGGGACTTCGGCGCGGAGGCCTTCAGCCCGGTGCGCGCCTACGAGTTCGACGCGGCGCGGGTGCTCGGGCTGTGCGAGGAGGACCCGCGGCTCGGGATCGTCCTGGTGCGCAGCGTCGCCGAGATCCTCGCCCACCGCCTGGAGATCACCCGGGGCAAGCTCATGGAGCAGTACGCGACACGCCGACACGGCAGGCTGTAGGCCCACACCTGTTCGCACCGGCCCAGTGCCGCGGCAGACACTAGACGCGGTAACGGCGCAGGGCCGGTACCGCGGCGGTCAGAGCGAGCATCACGGCGACTACCAGGAGCCCGCCGCCCGCGACCGCCGCGCGGGGGCCCAAGGCGGAGCCCGCAGTGCCGTGCAGCACGTCCGCCAGGCGTGGCCCGCCCGCGACGACGACCGTGAAGACACCCTGCATGCGGCCACGCATCTCGTCGGTGGCGGCGGAGAGCAGGATCGCCCCGCGGAAGACCATGGAGACCATGTCGGCGAGCCCGGCCACGGCGAGGAAGGCGGCCGCGACCCAGAGGTCGCCGCTCAGCCCGAAGCCGGTGATCGCAAGACCCCAGGTGACGACGGCGCCGATGACCATCCAGCCGTGCCGGCGGGCCCGGGAGAAGGTACCGGAGAACAGTCCGCCGAGCACGGCGCCGATCGGTATCGCCGCGAACAGCAGGCCGAGCGCGAGCCCTTCGCCGTAGGAGCCGTAGGCCTGGGAGGCGAGCTGCGGGAACAGGGCGCGGGGCATGCCGAAGACCATCGCGATGATGTCCGCGAGGAAGGACAGCAGCAGCACCCGGTGCAGGGAGATGTAGCGGAACCCCTCCGCGATCTGCCGTACGCCCGCTCGGCGCACGGCCGCACCCGCGAGGGGTGGCAGGGAGGGCAGCCGGTAGACCGCCCACACGGTCACGCAGAGCGCGAGGGCGTCGATCAGGTACAGCTCGGGCAGGCCGATGACCGGTATCAGGACGCCGGCGAGGAGCGGTCCGACGACCTGGCCGGTCTGCATGACGGTCGAGCCGAGCGCGTTGGCGGCGGGCAGTTCCTCCTCGGGGACCAGCCGGGCGATGGAGGCATTGCGGGCGGGGGCGTTCAGACCCCAGAACGCCTGCTGCATCGCGAGCAGGACCATCAGCGCGGCCACCGACTCGAGACCGGTGACGGCCTGCAGCCAGAACAGCAGCGAGGTCACGGCGATCCCGGTGTTGGTGATCAGCAGCAGCCTGCGGCGGTCCATGGTGTCGGCGACCGCGCCGCCCCACAGGGCGAACACGATCAGCGGCAGCAGTCCGGCGAGGCTGGCGGCGCCGACCCAGGCCGAGGAGCCGGTGATGTCGTAGATCTGCTTGGGCACGGCGACCGCGGTGAGCTGGCTGCCGACGGCCGTGACGATCGTCGAGGACCACAGGCGCCGGTAGGCCGGGATGCGCAGCGGGCGGGTGTCCATCGCCCAGCGGCGCCAGCCGCGCCGGGGCGGGTCCTGCGCCTCCTCGTCCGAGGGGGTCGCCCGCTGCGGTTCGGTGCTGCTCTCGCTCGTGTCCACTGGCTTCCTGGTTGCTCGTTACATCTTTCATGGCCAGGGTTCACTATCGCAGCACCGTCCAGGAGTTCGGACGGGTGATCTCAGCCTTCGGACGTCAGGCCCTCGCCGAAGCCGAACGTCCGGCGCAGTTGTCCGCGGTGTTGCGGCGATCGTGCCGAGCAGGAACCTGGTGTCGATCCGGCCGACCGCGCTGAGCGCCCGCGGAGCGCGATGAGCTTCCGGGTCTGTCGGACGTCGTCGAACTCCTCGCCACCGGTGCCTGGTCGAGCTCGGGCGTGCTCGGTCCCGAGGCGTTCCCGGCCCGCCCGTTCCTCGATCTGCTGACCGCGTACGGCTCCTCGTGCGGCGTGCGTGAGCGGTGAACACCGTTTCTTCGCGACTTCGGTCGTTTCACTCGCGCATCGACAGGTGACCCGAAAACGAGTAAGCCATTCGCGAGGGCACGTACGACTTCGATCGCAGGTGACAATTCATGGAGAACTGGCGAGACCAGGCCGCGTGCCGTAACGAGGATCCCGAGCTCTTCTTCCCGATCGGCACCTCCGGCCCCGCGTTGCTGCAGACGGAAAAGGCGAAGGCGGTGTGCGCGCGCTGCCCGGCGCGGGAGCAGTGCCTGGAATGGGCGCTGGACCACGGGGAGATCCTGGGTGTGTGGGGCGGCACCGGGGAGACGGAACGACGCGCCCTGCAGCGTCGGCGGCGCGCCGCGGCACGCCGGGGCGGCGCGTAGCGCGCCGGTCAGTCGGGAGGTGCCTCCGCGGCCGGCAGGCGCAGCGTGAACACGGCCCCGGCTCCCGGCTCGCCGCCCGCCACGATCGTGCCGCCGTGGGCGGCGACCAGGTGGCGGACGATCGGCAGGCCGAGCCCACTGCCTCCGGTGCGGCGACTGCGGGACTTCTCGGCGCGCCAGAAGCGCTCGAAGACGTGCGGCAGGTCCTGCGGGGCGATGCCCGTGCCGGTGTCGGTGACGGTGAGGACGACCTCGTCGCCGTGCCGGCGGGCGGCCAGCGTGACCGTGCCGTGGGCGGGCGTGTGCCGCAGCGCGTTGGAGACCAGGTTGCCCAGTGCCTGCCGCATGCGCAGGGGGTCGGCGTCGATCCACGGCGAGGCGTCGACCTCGCTGCGCACGGTGACTCCGGCCGCCTCGGCGGCGACGCGGTGGGCGGCGGCGACCTGGCCGAGGAGTTCCTCGGCGGCGACCGGCTCGGTGTGCAGGCGCAGAGTGCCCGCGTCGGCCGCCGCGAGGTCCTGGAGGTCGTCGATGACGCGCTGCAGGACCAGCGCCTCCTCGTGCAGGGAGCCGAGCAGGGCGGGGTCCGGGGCGACCACGCCGTCCCGGGTGACCTCGAGCCAGCCGCGGATGTTGGTGAGCGGGCTGCGCAGTTCGTGCGCGATGTCGCTGACCATCGCCTTGCGTTGGGCCTCGATGCGTTCCCGGCGTTCGGTCAGGTCGTTGAAGGCCTCGGCCAGGATGCCGGTCTCGTCCCGGGTGGTGACCGGCACCCGGACGTGCAGTTCCGGCGGCTGCTGAGCCGCTTCGGTGAGGGCGCGCAGCGGCCGGACCAGGCGGGTGGCGACGGCAGCGGTCACCGCGACCGTCACGGCGAGAACGAGACCGACCACCCCGACGATCTTCGCCTTGTTGGCCGGGGACATGTCGAAGCGGGGCGGGGTGGCCTCGCCTCCGCCGAGGTAGAGGTCGGCCACCGGCGCGACGTACGGGTCGAGTTGGGCGCGCAGGGCGGCCTCGGTGCAGCTCTGTGCGGTCTTCAGGGCCTGTTCGTTGCCCGCCTTGGGGTACTTGGCGAGGGCGTAACGGCTCAGCGGGTTCCTGCCGGTCGGGTTGAGATAGAGGTACAGCGGTTCCCGCAGGCCCAGACCGTGGTCCTTGAGGCAGGCGCGGGCGGACGCGGTCAGCGCGTCCAGCGCCTTCTGCTCGGTGCGCACAGGGTGGTTCAGCCCGTAGCCGCACTCCTGGGCCAGGGTGTCCGTACCGTCGCTGCCGTCGGGGTTGAGCAGGACGGGGCGGCCGCTCGGGGTGTGCTGGATCTTGAGCTCGAGGCCGAACCGGGAGTCGCAGGAACGCAGTTTCTCGGCCATCGCGTCCAGTTCCGCGCGTTCGTGCGCGGTGAGCCGGTAGGGGCCGACGGCCCGCGGGTCGACGCCGCTGAGCTGTGCGCCGGGCTGGGTGTAGGTGTCGGTGCGCAGGGGGTCGACAGCGGCTGCGGCGCCGAGGGGCAGGGCGGTGCCCTTGCGTGCCGAGTCCGCGATGAGCGTGCGGTCCGTGGCGGTCAGGGCGATACGGCGTCCGGTCCGCGCGGCCAGGTCGGTGACGAGGGGCTGCACGCCCTTCCAGTCGGGGTGGGTGGCGGCGTACCCGCTCAGCCTGGCCAGGATGCGCAGGTCGTCGGCGAGGTCCTGGCCCTGCTCCTCGCGCAGCGCGCGGGTGGTGGTCTGCACCGCCAGCCAGGTCGTCGCCGCCACCGAGCACACCGCGATGAGCGCCGACGCGAACAGCAGCCTCACCAGCAGTCGTTTGCGCAGGGGTATGCGTCGCTTCACGGGCGGGCGCCGCTCAGCTTGTAGCCGACGCCGAACACGGTCAGCAGCCGGACCGGGCGGCGCGGGTCGGCCTCGATCTTCTTGCGCAGGTTCATGATGTGGACGTCGACGGCCCGTTCGGTGGAGGCCCGGTCGAAGCCGCGGGTGCACTGGAGCAACTGCCGCCGGGTGAAGACCCGTTCCGGCTCCCCCGCCATGGCGAGCAGGATCTGGAACTCGGCCGGCGTGCACTCCACCGGTTCTCCCTCGCAGCGCACCTCGTGCCGCTCCGGATCGACCGCGAGGCCGGCCGCGCGGACGACGGGATCCTCCCGCACTCCGGCCTCGCGACCGCTGCGCCGCAGCACCGTGCGGATGCGGGCCATCAACTCGCGGGGACTGTACGGCTTGGTCATGTAGTCGTCGGCGCCCAGTTCGAGGCCGAGCAGCACGTCGTCCTCCTCGGACCGCGCGGTCAGCATGACCACCGGGATGTCCTGCTCGCCTGCGCGCAGCACCCGGCACACCCCGAACCCGTCGACCACGGGCAGCATCAGGTCGAGCACCACGAGGTCGGGTCCGAGGCGGCGGGCGGCGTCCAGCGCGGCCGCCCCGTCGTGGACCACCGTCGCGGTGTGGCCCTCGGCCAGCAGGGAGCGGCGTATGAGTTCGGCCTGCATCTCGTCGTCCTCGGCGACCAGCACATGTGCGCACACCTGGCGGATCCTAGGCGCTCAGCGGGCCAGGGACCCGGCGTCGCCCATGACGACGACGGGGTGGCGGTCCGGGTCGAGGGTGTGCAGCAGTTCCTTCATGTGCTGCTCGGAGACGCTGACGCAGCCGTGGGTGGGGCCCCCGTGGTCGACGTGGAACCATATGCCTCCGCCGCGGTCCGAGCCGAGCGGGCGGGTCCAGTCCAGGGGCGAAGTACCCGGCCGGCGGTTGTAGTTGATCGCGAGGACGTAGTCGAAGGCGCCCGCGAGCGGCTCGCCCTCGAACCCCGTGCCAGGTGCGACGAAATCGCCGGATCGGTGGTACGGCAGTCTGCTGCCGGGGTCGGCGAGCAGGCCGCCGGCATCGGTGAGGCCGAACACGCCGATCGGTGAGCGCAGGTCACCGCCCATGTGGTGGTCGGACCAGCCCTTGAGCGCGTTGTGCGCCGGCCATTCGGCACCGGCCTGCCAGCCCGTCGCCGTGCGCTCGTACAACGCCACCGTGGCCAGCGGGGAGTTCCGGGCCCTGCCGCTGACCACGACGACCTGGCGGGCGTCGGAGGGGATCTGGGCCGTGGTCCTCGGTCCGAGCCCGGGCAGTTCCAGGGGCGCCGCCTGGACGGTCATCACGGGCCAGGGCGAGGTGAGGGAACTGGTGTCGGGCGTGCCCGGCCCGGCGGTCGCCGAGCCGGAGGGGTGGCCCGAGGAGGCCTCCGCCCCGCCGCCGCATCCGGTGAGGAACAGGGAGGCGACGAGCAGGACGGCGTGCGGTCTCTTCATGATCACAGGTCGACTGTGACCCACACATGTGAGGAACTCGTCAGCTTTCAGGCGCTGTTCGGCTTCCCCGCGGTGTAGAGCCAGGTGGTGAACAGGGAGTCGAGGTTCTTGCCGGACTCCCGCTCGGCGAGGCGCACGAACTGCGCGGTCGTGCCGTGGCCGCCCCGGTGTTCGCCCGCCCAGGCGCGCAGGATGCGGAAGAAGACCGGATCGCCGACGGCCCCCCGCAGTTCGTGCAGGGTCATGGCGCCGCGGGCGTAGACGGGGGCGGCGAAGATGTTCTTGCCGCTGCCGGGGTCGCCGGCCGGGAAGGCCCACAGGCCGTCGGTCGCCGGGCGGGCGTAGAGGGAGTCGAAGGTCTTCTGTGCGCTGTCGCCGCCGTGCTGCTCGCGGTAGAGCCACTCGGCGTAGGTCGCGAAGCCCTCGTTGAGCCAGATGTCCTTCCAGGAGGTGAGCGAGACGGAGTCGCCGAACCACTGGTGGGCGTTCTCGTGGACGAGGGTGCTCAGGTCGGGCGCCGCGTCGTACACCGGCCGCGACTGGGTCTCCAGCGCGTAGCCGACCTTCGCGTGGTCGACGATCGACCCGGCGTTGCGGAACGGGTAGGGCCCGAAGAGCCCGCTCTCCCACTCCAGGACGGACGGCAGCTTCTTCAGCACCGGCGCCGCGGCCGAGGCCTCCCGCGCGTCGACGGCGTTGTAGACGCGGATGCCGTCGCGGGTGGTGTACTGCTCCACCTTGAACCTGCCGACGGTGGCGGTGGCGAGGTAGGCGGCCATGGGCTCGCTCTGCTGCCAGTGGAACGTGGTCCACCCGTGCGCGGTGCGCTGGGAGACCAGGCGGCCGTTGGAGACGGCGGTGCGCCCGTTGGGGACGGTGATCATGATGTCGTACGACGACTTGTCCCTGGGGTGGCCGTTGGCCGGGAACCAGGTCATGGCGCCCTGCGGCTCGCCTGCGACGAAGGCGCCGTCGCCGGTGGGGATCCAGCCGTCGGCCGAGCCGTCAGGGTCGGTGACCGGCTTCGGGCTGCCCTGGTAGGCGACGGTGACGCGGAACTCCTCGCCCGCGCTCGGGGCCCGGCGCGGGGTGACGACGAGTTCCTGTCCGTCGCGGCGGAAGGCGGCCCTGGCGTGGTCGACGTTCACGCCGGTGACCTTCAGGCCCTCGAGGTCGAGGTCGAAGCGGGCCAGGCTCTGGGTGGCGCGGGCGGTGAGGACGGCGGTGGCGTCGAGCCGGCCCCTCGAGGTGTCGTAACGGAGCGTCAGACCGTAGTGCTCGACGTGGTAGCCACCGTTGCCCGCGAGCGGGAAGTAGGGGTCGCCCACGCCGGGCGCTCCTCCGGTGGCGGCGACCGCGGTCCCGGTGCCGACCAGCAGGGCCGCGACCGCCAGGGGAATCGTCATGGTCACGGTGGCGCGTCCGAGGGTGTGTCGGCGGGACTGTCGCACGTGCGCTCCTGGGGGGTGGCTGGTGATCATCGGCCTCAGGCTAGGGGCCCGGACCACCGGGATGCCTCCACCTTTCGGCCAAGTCACGCAGTGTCCCCTGACACTCCGGCAGTAGGCTCGAAATCGCCCGTCACCGGAGAAAGGTCCGAAGTGAGCGTTCGTGTGCGACGTGTCTATGAATCGCCCGAGCCGGAGGACGGCGTCCGTGTCCTCGTCGACCGGCTGTGGCCGCGCGGCCTGTCCAAGGACGCGGCGCACGTGGACGAGTGGCCCAAGGGCCTGACGCCGTCGACCGAGCTGCGGCGCTGGTACCACGCGGGCGAGGGCTCCTACGAGGAGTTCAGCGGCCGGTACGAGGCGGAGCTGGACACTCCGGAGGCAGCTGAACTCCTCGACAAGGTACGGAGGTTGGCCCGAAAGGGGCCCGTCACGCTGCTGACCGCGTCGAAGGACCCCGAGCAGAGCCACGCCTCGGTCCTTGCGCGGCTCCTCGGCGCGTGACTCAGGCGGTCTGCTTCGCCGCCGCCCGCCCTGCGGCCCGTCCGGAGAAGAGGCAGCCGCCGAGGAAGGTGCCCTCCAGCGCGTTGTAGCCGTGGACGCCGCCGCCGCCGAAGCCGGCCACCTCACCGGCCGCGTACAGGCCCTCGATCGGCGTGCCGTCGGTGCCCAGGGCGCGCGAGTCGAGGTCGGTCTGGATGCCGCCGAGGGTCTTGCGGGTCAGGATGTTGAGCTTGACGCCGATCAGCGGGCCCGCGGCCGGGTCCAGGATGCGGTGCGGGGTGGCGACGCGGCCGAGGCGGTCGCCGATGTAGCGGCGGGCGTTGCGGATGCCCTGGACCTGGGCGTCCTTGCTGTAGGGGTTGGCGATCTGCAGGTCGCGGGCCTCGATCTGGCGGCGCACCTCGGCCGCGTCGAGCAGCGGCTTGTCCGTCAACTCGTTCATCTTCGCGACCAGTTGCTCCAGGGTGGGCGCGGTGACGAAGTCGGCGCCGTTACGCAGGAAGGCGTCCACCGGGCCGGGCGCGCCCTTGCCGAGACGGTTCTTCAGGACCGCGGCCTTGTCCTTGGCGGTGATGTCGGGGTTCTGCTCGGAGCCCGAGAGCGCGAACTCCTTCTCGATGATCTTCTGGGTGAGGACGAACCAGGAGTGGTCGTGTCCGGCGATGTCCTCGGTGGTGCGCAGGTACTTGAGGGTGCTCAGGGTGTCGTAGCCGGGCAGGCAGGGCTCGGGCAGGCGGCGGCCGAGGGCGTCGAACCACATCGAGGACGGGCCGGGCAGGATGCGGATGCCGTGGCCGGGCCAGATCGGGTCCCAGTTGCGCAGGCCCTCGGTGTAGTGCCACATGCGGTCGCGGTTGACGAGCCGTACACCGGCCTCGGCGCTGATGTCGAGCATGCGGCCGTCGACGTAGGCGGGGACGCCGGTGACCATCTCGGCGGGCGCGGAGCCCAGGCGCTCGGGCCAGTAGCGGCGGACGATGTCGTGGTTGGCGCCGATGCCGCCGGTGGTGACGACCACGGCGCGGGCGGTGAGCTCGAACTCGCCGACGCGGTCGCGGTTGGAGGCGACGCCGCGGGCCACGTCGTCCGGGGCGAGGACCGTGCCGCGCACGCCTCGCGCGGTGCCGTCCTCGATGACGAGTTCGTCGACCCGGCGGCGGTGGTGGAAGGTCAGCAGCCCGTCACGGGCGGCCTGTTTGGCGTAGTTGACGAAGGGTTCCACGACGCCGGTGCCGGTGCCCCAGGTGACATGGAAGCGGGGGACGGAGTTGCCGTGCCCGTCGGCGCGCAGGTCGCCGCGTTCGGCCCAGCCGACCGTCGGCAGGAACCTGATCCCGTGCCGCTCAAGCCAGGACCGCTTCTCCCCCGCCGCCCACTCGACGTACGCGCGCGCCCAGCGCACCGCCCAGGAGTCCTCGTCGTCCGTGCGGTCGAACTGCGCGCTGCCCTGCCAGTCACTCCAGGCCAGCTCGAAGGAGTCCTTGATGCCGAGGCGGCGCTGCTCCGGGGTGTCGACGAGGAAGAGCCCGCCGAAGGACCAGAAGGCCTGGCCACCGAGGTTGGCCGCGTTCTCCTGGTCCACCAGGGCGACCCTGCGGCCCCGGCTGGTGAGCTCGTGCGCGGCGACCAGGCCCGCGAGGCCCGCTCCGACGACGATGACGTCCGCATCCATGGCGTCCGTTCCCTTTCTCAGTGGGCTCGTTTTCTCAGTGGGCTCGTTGGGGATTGCCGCTGCCGTCACTCAGCAGCGCGGTGAGCAGTCGCCCCAGCCAGACCCGGGCGCCCTCGACGTCCTTGTCCAGCAGCAGTTGGGCGGTCACGCCGTCGTACGCGGCGACCACGGCGCGGGCGGCGCCGTCGACGTCGCCGAGCACGGCGGGCAGTTCGGCGCGGCCCCGGGCGCGCCGGAGCCGGTCGGCGATCGCGCCGCGCAGCCGGGCGCGGTGTTCGAGCAGCGAGTCGGCCACCTGGGGATCGCGGGCGGCGTGCACCAGGAAGTCCGTCTTGACCAGCAGCCAGTCCAGGTCGAGCAGCAGCACCTCGGTGACGCGGTCCACGGCGGCGGGCACGTCGAGGTCGGGGCCGTCCAGGGCGAGGGCGCCGGCGACCTGTTCGGCGATGAGGTCGGCGCGCTGCCGGTAGAGGGCGAAGAACAGCTCGTCGAGGCTCGCGAAGTTGGAGTAGAAGGCGCCCCGGCTGTAGCCGGCCGCCTCACAGACCTCCTCGATCGAGACGCGCCCGAAGCCCTTGGCCGCGAACACCGCGAACGCGGCGTCCAGCAGGTTCGCCCGCGTCCGCACCCGGCGCCTGGTCACCCTCGGCGCCGTCCGCTCTGTCGTCATGCCGCCCCTTCGTTCGATACACGAATGTATCCGATGCATCGGTGTATCAAAAGGCGCCGACAGACCGCGGAGCACAGAACTGCGGGAATACATGGGAACAGATTTTCGAATCAGGAGTACGATGGTGTCATGACCAGGCACCTCCAGGGCTCGCTCTTCGACCAGACCGACCAGCTCCGCCTCGGCCCCCTCGACGGGATCCGCCGTACGGTGCTCGGCCTGGGCGCCTGGATCGACGTGCTGCCAGGCTGGCTCGCCGGCGCCGACGAACTGTTCGAACGGCTGGCCGCCGAGGTGCCCTGGAAGGCGGAGCGCCGCACGATGTACGACCACGTCGTGGACGTACCGCGCCTGCTGGCCTTCTACGGGGCGGACGACGCCCTCCCCCACCCGGTGCTGGACGAGGCCCGAGCCGCCCTGTCCGCGCACTACGCCGACGAGCTGGGCGAGCCCTTCACCACCGCCGGGCTGTGCTTCTACCGCGACGGACGCGACAGCGTGGCCTGGCACGGCGACCGGATCGGGCGGGGCGCCCGGCAGGACACCATGGTCGCCATCCTCTCGGTGGGCGCGCCCCGCGACCTGCTGCTGCGTCCGGCACGCGGCGGCGAGTCGGTGCGCCGTCCGCTCGGACACGGCGACCTGATCGTGATGGGCGGCTCCTGCCAACGCACCTGGGAGCACTGCGTACCGAAGACCACGCGAGCCACGGGACCGCGGATCAGCATCCAGTTCCGCCCGCACGGCGTGCGCTGAGGCGGAGAGGCGGCCGCTTCCGGCGCACGCGGGGGCGGCCTCCGGCGGACGGTGCCGGAGGCCGCCTTTCCCTCTGGCACCCACTTTGGCCCGGACCCGACGGTTCCGGTCCGGCCCGGGTCTGCTTTCCTGAGGGCGTCGAACAGGCACTCGGGACACGGGGCGGTCATGCGGGCAGAGGTGCGGCAGGTCGCCGACGGCATCCACCTGGTGCACGGCAGCGACACCAACTGGGTGATCATCACCGAGGGGCACGAGGTCACCCTTGTCGACACCGGCTACCTCGGCGACCGGGAACAGCTCCTCGCCTCCCTGGAGGCGGTGGGCAGCGCGCCGGAGGCGATCGCGGCCGTGCTGATCACCCACGCCCACAACGACCACCTGGGCTCCGCGGAGTTCCTGCGCCGCGCCTACGGCACGCCCGTCTACCTGCACGAGGCCGAAGTGCCGCACGCCCGCCGGGAGTTCCTGCAGCAGATCACCGTCGGACAGATCGTGCGCAACAGCCGGCGCCCCGGCGTCCTGCCCTGGGCGCTGCGCGCCCTGCGCTCCGGCGGCACCGCCGACGTCCCGGTCGCCGCCGCACAGCCCTTCCCCACGGCGGGCCCGCTGGACCTGCCCGGCCGGCCCGTGCCGGTGCACACGCCCGGGCACACCGACGGGCATGCCGCCTTCCATCTGCCCGACGTCGGTGTCGTGATCTCGGGAGACGCGCTGGCCACCGGCCATGCCACGTCCCCCGTGCACGGCCCGCAGCTGCTGCCCGACATGTTCCAGCACGACCGCGTGCGGGCGCTGGCCTCGCTGGACGTCCTCGCCGCCCTGGACGGTGATCTCCTGCTGCCCGGGCACGGCCCCGCGCTGCGCGGTCCGGTCCGTGAAGCGGCACTTCAGGCCAGGGAGCGCGCCCTTTAAGGTGAGGTGACGATCACCCGCGAGGCAAGGACACGCGACCCATGGCACTGCAGATCAGCGCGACGAACCCGGAGCACCCCGCGCTCCTGCTGGCCCTGCCGTGGCAACTGCCCCTGGAGGAGTGGCCGGAGGAGTACCTGGTCCCGCTGCCGCGCGGCATCTCCCGGCACGTGGTGCGCTACGCCCGCGCCGGCGACGAGGTGATCGCCGTCAAGGAGCTCGCCGAGCGCCCCGCCCTGCGCGAGTACGAGCTGCTGCGCGACCTGGACCGGCTCGGCATCCCCGCGGTGGACGCGTTGGGCGTGGTCACCGGGCGCCTCGACGACGCGGGCGACCCGCTGGAGCCGGTGCTCATCACCCGGCACCTGCGCGGCTCGCAGCCGTACCGGTCGATGTTCGAGACGACGATGCGGCCGGCCACCATGCACCGCCTCATGGACGCCCTGGCCGTGCTCCTCGTCCGCCTCCACCTCGCCGGTTTCGCCTGGGGCGACTGCTCCCTGTCCAACACCCTCTTCCGCCGCGACGCCGGCGCCTACGCCGCCTACCTCGTGGACGCCGAGACCGGCGACCTGCACCCCCAGCTCAGCACCGGGCAGCGGGAGTACGACCTCGACCTCGCCCGCGTGAACATCAGCGGCGAGCTGCTGGACCTGGAGGCGTCCGGGGCGCTGCACCCGTCCGTTGACCCGATCGAGTTCGGCATGGAGATCTGCGCCCGCTACCGGGGCCTGTGGGAGGAACTGACCCGCAGCTCCGTCTACCCGGCGGGCAAGTACCACTACATCGAGCGCCGGATCCGCCGCCTCAACGAACTCGGCTTCGACGTGGCCGAGATGCAGATCCAGCACTCCTCCAACGGCGACACCGTCACCTTCGTGCCCAAGGTCGTCGACGCCGGTCACCACCAGCGCCAGCTGCTGCGCCTGACGGGCCTGGACACCGAGGAGAACCAGGCGCGCCGGCTGCTGAACGACCTGGAGAGCTGGATGGCCACCCAGGACGACTACGCTCCGGGCGACCCCCTCGCCGCCCGCCCGGAGGTGCTCGCGCACCGCTGGGTGCGGGACGTGTTCCGGCCCACGGTCCGGGCCGTGCCGCTCGAACTGCGCGGCTCGATGGACCCGGCCGAGATCTACCACGAACTGCTCGAACACCGCTGGTACCTGTCCGAGCAGGCCCAGCACGACATCGGGCTTGACACGGCGGTCGAGGACTACATCCAGAACATCCTCCCCACGGCGCGGGAGACCCTGCAGCCCACGACCGCCGAGTGACTCAGCGGTGCGGCACCACGGCCACCGGGCAGCCCGCGTGGTGCAGCACCCCGTGCGCCACGGATCCGATGCGCGCGCCGACGGCCGTGCGGTGCGCGCGGCGCCCGACGACCATGAGCTGGGCCCGCGCGGCCACCGACAGGAGCACCTGTCCCGCGCTGCCCATCTCCACGTGTTCGGCCACGGGGACGTCCGGGAAGCGTTCCCGCCACGGCTGCAGCGCCTCGGCCAGCGCCTTCTTCTCGTACGGCTCCAGGCCGCCGGCCTCGTCGAGCAGCTGCATCGAGCCGGGGCTGTAGGCGAACACCGGCGGCAGTGACCAGGCGCGTACCGCCCGCACGCCGGCCCCGCGGGCGGCGGCCGTCTCGAACGTGAACCGCAGCGACTCGGCGCTGTCCCCCGGTTCGCCCTGCTGTCCGACGACGATCTCGCGGCCCGCCGCCTCACCGGTGGGCTGGTCGTCGGCCCGCACCAGGACCACCGGCCTGGTCGCCTCGGCGATCACCTGCTGCCCCACGGAACCGAGCAGGAAGCCGACGACCGGTCCGTAGCCGCGCGAACCGAGCACCAGCATCTCGGCGTCGGCCGCCGCGCCGACCAGCGTGTCGGCCGTCTCCCCCGCCAGCACCTCGGTGGCGACGTCGAGCCCGGGATGGCGCGCGGTGACGGCCTTGGCCGCCTCGTCCACCGCGTCCCGCACCCACCCCGCCTGTGTCTGCTGGTCCGCCGCGTCGAGCGCGTCGTGGGGCTGGAACCGCCAGGCCTGCACCACCCGCAGGGGGAGCCCCCGGCGGACCGCCTCCCTGGCCGCCCAGTCGAGCGCGGCCAGGCTCTCCTCGGTTCCGTCGATCCCTGCGGTGATCGGGCGCGCCATGCGGATGCCTCCCAGTGTCGTGGTCACGTCGTTCGTGACGGTCTTCTCTACTCTTGCCCCATGACCTTGGAATGGGAGCAAGTGATCGTGGACGCGGCCGATCCCGAGGCCCTCGGGCGGTGGTGGACCGAAGCGCTCGGCTGGGTCGTGGTGAACGACGCGGCGGACGAGTTCGAGATCCGGCCCGAGAAGGACCGTGTGCCGGGGCTGCTGTTCGTTCCCGCGCCCGAGCCGAAGACCGTCAAGAACCGGCTGCATCTGGACTTCCGCCCCGACGACCGGGACGCGGAGGTGACCCGGCTGCTGGCGCTCGGCGCGCGGCACGCGGACATCGGGCAGACCGGTGAGGAGTCGTGGGTGGTGCTGGTGGATCCGGAGGGCAACGAGTTCTGCGTGCTCGGTTCACGGCAGGGCTGACGCCGGGCGGTCCTGGACCCCGGCCGCCTCATCCCGGAGCGAACCGCGCCGATCGAACATACGATGGGCGGGAGCCGGCGCGGTACGGGGACGCCGTGCCGTCAGTCCGACCTCGGGGTGGGAGACGTATGGCACAGGCGTCCGACGCGGCGCGCACCGTGATCATGACCGTGGACGACGACCCGGGAGTGTCCCGGGCCGTCGCCCGGGACCTGAGACGGCGCTACGGCGAGTCGTACCGGATCGTGCGCGCGGAGTCCGGCGAGTCCGCGCTGGAGGCGCTGCGGGAACTGAAACTGCGCGGCGACCTCGTGGCGGTGATCCTGGCGGACTACCGCATGCCGCAGATGAACGGCATCGAGTTCCTGGAGCAGGCCCTCGACGTGTTCCCGGGGGCCCGGCGGGTGCTGCTGACCGCGTACGCGGACACGAACGCGGCCATCGACGCGATCAACGTCGTCGACCTGGACCACTATCTGCTCAAGCCGTGGGATCCGCCGGAGGAGAAGCTCTACCCGGTGCTCGACGACCTGCTGGAGGCGTGGCGGTGCAGTGACTTCCGCCCGGTGCCCAGCACCAAGGTGGTCGGCCACCGCTGGTCGGCGCGCTCCTCGGACGTTCGGGAGTTCCTGGCCCGCAACCAGGTGCCCTACCGCTGGTACTCGGCGGAGGAGCCCGAGGGGCAGCGGCTGCTGGCGGCGGCCGGCCAGGACGGGCAGCGGCTGCCGCTGGTGATCACCCCGGACGGTGCGCCGCTCGTCGAGCCGGAGGCGCCCGAGCTGGCCGCGCGCGTGGGCCTGGCGACGACGCCGGCCGCCGACTTCTACGACCTCGTGGTGATCGGCGGCGGGCCCGCCGGGCTGGGGGCCGCGGTGTACGGGGCCTCGGAGGGGCTGCGGACCGTGCTCGTGGAGCGGTCGGCGACGGGAGGGCAGGCGGGGCAGAGCTCCCGCATCGAGAACTACCTGGGCTTCCCGGACGGCGTGTCGGGGGCGCAGCTCACGGAGCGGGCGCGGCGGCAGGCGGCGAAGTTCGGCGCCGAGATCCTCACCGCGCGCGAGGTGACCGGTCTCGAGGTCAACGGCGCCGCGCGGACCGTTCGGTTCTCCGACGGGTCGGCGGTCGCCGCGCACAGCGTGATCCTGGCGACCGGTGTGTCGTACCGGCAGTTGGAGGCTCCGGGGTGCAACGACCTCACCGGGTGCGGGGTGTTCTACGGCTCCGCGCTGACCGAGGCGGCCTCCTGCCACGGGCAGGACGTGTACATCGTCGGCGGCGCCAACTCGGCCGGACAGGCGGCCATGTACCTTGCCCGGGGCGCCAAGTCCGTGACGCTGCTGGTGCGCGGTCCCGACCTCGCGGCGTCGATGTCGTACTACCTGATCCAGCAGATCAACGAGGCGCCGAACATCTCGGTGCGCGCGCGTACCGTCGTCGAGTCCGCGCACGGCGTGGGCCATCTGGAGCAGCTGACGCTGCGGGACGTGGACACCGGTGAGACCGAACTGGTCGACGCCCAGTGGATGTTCGTGTTCATCGGCGCGGCCCCGCTCACCCACTGGCTGGACGGGACCGTGCTGCGCGACGAGCACGGGTTCATCCTGGCCGGGCCCGACCTGACCCCGGACGGGCGGCCGCCGGCGGACTGGGAGCTGGACCGGCCGCCGTACCACCTGGAGACCAACATCCCCGGCGTGTTCGTGGCGGGCGACGCGCGCGCGGAGTCCGCGAAGAGGGTCGCGTCCGCCGTCGGAGAGGGAGCCATGGCCGTGATGCTCGTCCACCGTTATCTGGAGCAGTCGTGAGCGGGCGGGTGCTGCCCTGCAGCCCGCAGGAGATCGGCTCGCTGTTCCTGTTCGAGAAGCTCTCCCCCGAGCAGCTCGGTCAGCTGTGCAGCAAGGGACGGGTGGAGGGGTTCGAGCCCGGGCCCGTCTACACCGAGGGCGATCCCGCCACCTGCTTCTACGTGATGCTGGAGGGCTCGCTCGTCCTCTCCCGCCGGGTCGGCGGCGACGACGTGGAGGTCACCCGCACCTCCCAGCAGGGGGTGTACGCGGGGGCCGTGCAGGCCTACCTCGGGGACCGGGTGCGGCAGGTGTACGCCAACTCCATGCGGGTCACGGAGCCTTCGCGGTTCTTCGTGCTGCCGGCGGAGAAGTTCGCGGCCTTCATGGAGGAGTGGTTCCCCATGGCGGTCCATCTGCTGGAGGGGCTGTTCTGGGGGTCGAAGAACACCCAGCGGGCCGTCGGGCAACGGGAACGTCTGCTGGCGCTCGGTTCGTTGTCGGCGGGCCTGACGCACGAGCTCAACAACCCGGCCGCGGCGGCGGTACGGGCCACCGCGACGCTGCGCGAGCGGGTGGGCAAGATGCGGCACAAGCTGGCCGTCATCTCGCAGGGCTCCTACTCGCCCGAGGTCATGGCGAACCTCATCGACATCCAGGAGCGCACCGCCGAACGCGTCGCCAAGGCACCGACGTTGAGCCCGCTGGAGGCCTCGGACCGGGAGGACGCCCTCAGCGACTGGCTAGACGACCACGACATCCAGGAGGGCTGGCGGATCGCGCCGACCTTCGTGCAGGCGGGGCTGGACGTGGACTGGCTGGAGCAGGTCGCGGCGGCCGTCGACGAGGATCTCCTGCCGAACGCGATCGGCTGGCTCAACTACACCGTCGAGACCGAACTGTTGATGGACGAGATCAACGACTCCACGGCGCGCATCTCGCACCTCGTCGACGCGGCCAAGCAGTACTCGCAGCTGGACCGGGCCCCGTACCAGGTCGCCGACGTGCACGAACTCCTCGACAGCACCCTGCTGATGCTCTCGGGAAAGATCGGCGAACGTATCAAGGTCGTCAAGGACTACGACCGTACGCTCCCGAAGATCCCCTCCTACCCGGCGGAGCTCAACCAGGTGTGGACCAACCTGATCGACAACGCGGTCGCCGCCGTCAACAGCGCCGGCGGTGACGGCACGCTGACGGTGCGGACGGCGCTGGAGCACGACCAGCTGCTGGTGGAGTTCCGCGACACCGGGCCCGGCGTGCCCCGGGAGATCCGCGACCGCATCTTCGACCCCTTCTTCACCACCAAGCCGGTCGGCGAGGGCACCGGGCTCGGCCTCGACATCTCCTGGCGGATCGTGGTCAACAAGCACCACGGGACCCTGCGGGTGGAGTCCGAGCCCGGCGACACCCGCTTCCAGGTCCTGCTTCCCCTGACGGCCACGGCCGACGAGACCCCCGAGGAGCCCGCATGACCAGCGCCGACTCGATCGACCCCGGCGTCCCGCCGAGCGGCACCGGATGCGTCGAGTGCGACGCGGCGGGCGGCTGGTGGTTCCATCTGCGGCGCTGCGCGCGGTGCGGGCACATCGGCTGCTGCGACGACTCCCCCGCGAAGCACGCGACCGCCCACTACCGGGAGACCGGGCACCCGGTGATCCGCAGCTTCGAGCCGGGCGAGGAGTGGTTCTGGGACTTCGACAGCTCGCAGCTGTACGAGTCGGGCCCCGAACTCGCGCCGCCCGTCGCCCACCCCGAGGACCAGCCGGCGCCGGGCCCGGCGGGGCGGGTGCCGGCGGACTGGGCACGGGTGTTGCGGTCGTGAGGGCCGAGCCGCTGTGAGGCGGTCGCTGTCAGTGGCCCGTGCCACGATGGGTGCGTGTCCGAGAACGCCTTCACCTCGCCGCTGATCGGCCGTGACGAGGACCTCGCCCGGCTCGGCGAGGTGCTTGAGCGTGCCCGCCGGGGTGAGGCGGGAGCGGTCCTGGTGGCCGGGGACGCCGGGGTGGGCAAGACGCGGCTGCTGACCGAGGTGGCCGGGCGGGCCGCGGACGCCGGCATGACCGTGCTGACCGGTCACTGTGTGGATCTCGGTGACGTGGGTCTGCCGTATCTGCCCTTCACCGAGGTCCTCGGGCTGCTGGCCGCCGACGAGCGGTTCGCCCCGGTGCTGGCGGCGTATCCCGTGGTGGACCGGTTGCTCGGCTCGGGGACGGACGCGGCGCGGGACGAGGGCGGACGGCTCAGGCTGTTCGAGGGCATGGCCGGGCTGCTGGCCGGCGCCGCGGACATCGCGCCCCTCGTGCTGGTCCTGGAGGACCTGCACTGGGCCGACCAGTCCTCCCGCGACCTGCTGCGGTTCCTGCTCAGCCGGGGGATCCTGCAACGCCCGGCGGGCGGCGCCCCGGCCCACCGCCTCACCGTCCTCGCCTCCTACCGCGCCGACGACCTGCACCGCCGTCATCCGCTGCGCCCGCTGCTGGCCGAGCTGGTCCGCCTGCCCGCCGTGGAACGCCTCGAACTGCGGCCCCTGGCCGACGCCGAGGTCACCCGGCTGGTGCGGGCCCTGGAGGAGCATCCGCTGCCGGAGGCCACGGTCCGCGGCATCGTCGAGCGCGCCGAGGGCAACGCCTTCTACGCTGAGGAGCTGGTCGCGGCCACGGACACCGCCGCGGGCGGGGTGCCCAGCGGACTGGCCGACGTTCTGCTGATCCGCTTCGAGCAACTGTCCGAGACCGCCCAGCAGGTACTGCGCACCGCCGCCGTCGCCGGGCGGCGTGTCGAGCACGACCTGCTGCGGGACGCGGTCGGCCTGCCCGAGGAGCAACTGGAGTCGGCGCTGCGCGAGGCGCTCGGCCGCCAACTGCTCGCCCCCGGGGACCGGGACACGTACGCCTTCCGGCACGCGCTGGCCCGGGAGGCGGTCTACGCGGATCTGCTGCCCGGTGAGCGGGCCCGGCTGCACGGTTCGTTCGCCCGGCTGCTCGCCGGGCGCGGCCACCGGGCCGAGAGCGCGGCCGAGCGGGCCCACCACTACCGCGAGAGCCACGACCTGCCCGAGGCGCTCCAGGCCTCGCTGGAGGCCGCCGACCACGCCCAGCGGGTGGGCGCCCCCGCCGAGGAGCTGCGGCACCTGGAGACCGCACTGGACCTGTGGGACGCGGTGGACGCGGCGGCCCGTCCCGCAGGCGACGGCCTGGACCGGGTGCCGCTGACCCTGCGCGCCTCCGCGGCGGCCGGGCACGCCGGGCAGGCGCACCGCGCCGTCTCCCTCACCCGGTCCGCCCTCGCGCACATCGGCCAGGACGCCGACTCGGAACTGGCCGCCCGCGTGCGGTACACGCTGGCCGGCAACCTGCTGGACGTCGACAGCCTGAGGGCTGCCTTCGCCTACAGCAGCGAGGCGCTGGCGCTGGTCCCCGCGCAGCCGCCGACGAGGACCTGGGTGTGGGCGGCGGCCACCCACGTCCTGGCCGCCCGCCAGGTCGGGGAGAACGGCACGGCGCTGCGGGTGGCCCGCGAGGCGCTGGAGGTGGCCGGGGAACTGGGCGTGCGGGACGCGCAGGCCGATCTGCTGGTGTCCCTGGCCATCCTGGAGGGCGGCGGCCGTCGCTCCCCGGAGGGCCTCGAACGGCTGAAGGCGGCCCGGGAGCTGGCCCGCCGGTCGGGAAACGCGCCGGTGGAGCTGCGGGCCCTGTTCAACCTCGCCGTCGGCTGCTTCGAGGCCGGCGAACTGGAGGCGTGCCTGCGGTGGGTGACCGAGGGCCTGGACCGGGCCCGCCGCACCGGGCTGCTGTCCTCGCCGTACCCGTTGGAGATGCGGTATCTGCAGCTGCTGGTGCTGTACACGCTGGGCCACTGGGACGAGTGTCTGCGAGCCGCGGCTGCGGACGCCGCGGTGCTGCCCGCGGCGGGCGGGTACGCGTCCGGGCCCGCGCTGTACGTGTCCCTGGCGCGCGGTGACCTGTCGGCCGCGCGCCGGGCCGAGCTGCTGCTGGAGGGCCCCTTCGACTGGATGGGCACGCTGGTCGCGGGCATCGCCCTGACCGAGGCGGCCGTGCTGCGGGGCGAGCCGGAGGCGGCCGTCGAGCGGACCCTGGCCACGGCGGACGCGCTCGCGGACGGTTCGGGCTGCCGTCCCGACGTCACGGTCCGGCTGGCGGCCCTGGCGCTGAGCGCGGTCGCCGACGCTGCCGCCGAGTCGCGGCCGTCCGGTGACGGGGCCGGGCGGTGGAAGGACACCGCGGACGAACTGATCGAGCTGGCGCGCGAGGTGGCCGGGCACGGGGAGGACGGGTTGCCGCAGGGCCCGGAGGGCGTGGCGTGGCTCGCGCGGGCCGAGGCGGAGTGGACGCGGGCCGTGTCCGGTCCGGACGCAGCGGCCTGGGAGAAGGCGGTGGCCGCGTTCTCCTACGGGGACGTGTACGAGCGGGTGCGCTGCCAAGTACGGCTCGTGGAGGCCCTGTCGGCGGGCGAGCGGCGCGCGGAGGCGGCCGACCTGGCCCGCGAGGCACGGGCGGCGGCCGAACGGCTCGGCGCGGCGCCCCTGCTGGAGCGGCTCGACGCGCTGGTACGCAGCGGGCGCCTCGCCGACGCCCCGGCCGGCGGCGAGCGGACCTCGCCGCTCACCGCCCGTGAGCAGGACGTGCTGCGGCTGCTGGCCCTGGGCCGCAGCAACCGGCAGATCGGTGAGGAGCTGTTCATCTCCGGCAAGACGGCGAGCGTCCACGTCTCCAACATCCTGGCCAAGCTGGGCGCGACGAGCCGTACGGAGGCGGTGGCGATCGCCTACCGGGAAGGGCTCGTCGCGCCCGAACCGACGGCCTCGGGCTGAGGGACCGCCCGCTATCGCCGCCCGGCGCAGTCGAGCTTGGTGAGGTCGACGGCGTCGGCCATCGCCTGCATGCCCTTGTCATTGGGGTGCAGATGGTCGCCGCCGTCGAAGAAGGGCATGATCAGCTCGGGGCCGTAGGGGTTGCGCAGGATGTGGTCGAAGTCGGTGTACGCGTCGAAGTCGCCGCTGGTGCGGATGTAGGCGTTGACCTCCTGGCGTACGGCCTCGGCGGCCGGGTCCCACTCCGACCAGCCCTTGAAGGGGGCGACGGTGGCGCCGACGACGCACTTGCCGGCCGCGTGGAGGCGTCGCGCGATCTCGCGGTAGCCGGCGATGAGGTCCGGGGCGGTGACGCCGGTATGGCCCTTGAGGTCGTTGACGCCCTCGAAGAGGAGGACGGTGCGCACGCCCGGCTGGGACAGCACATCGCGTTGCAGACGGTTCAGGGCGCTCTGGCCGGCACCGTCGGCGAGGACCTTGTTGCCGGAGATGCCTTCGTTCGCGACACCCCGGACATCGCGGCGCGCCTTGTCCAGCCGGCGCGCGAGGTAGTCCGGCCAGCGGCGGTCGAGATCGGTCGTGGACTGCCAGCCGTCGGTGATGGAGTCGCCGAGCGCGACGACGGCCGCCGTGCCCGCGGGCGGCCGTACGGACACGGAGTCCAGGTAGGCCCACGAGCCGGTCGTCTGTGTCCAGTCGGCCGCCCCCTCCTCGGCGGTGTGGTCGCCCTGGGCGAGGTAGGAGGTCTGCATGGCCATCCCGTGGCCGGTCGCCGGGCCCGCCGCGTCCGGTGAGTGAATGCTCACCACCAGGTTCGTGGCGGCGGGCAGCCTGCCGGGCAGCGGGTCGCTGAGGGCGACGGCACCCGCGGGGATCGTGATCGACCGGGAGCCGGCGAAGGTCACGCGCCGGTTGCTGCCGTGGACGAGGGCGGCGCCGGCCTGCTGGAGGCCCGCGTAGACGCTGTCGAAGGTGACGGGACGGTCCCCGAAGGCGTTGGAGAGCCGGATGCGCGGATGGCTGCCGCCGACGCTGGTGTGCACGATCAGCCGGTAGGCGCGGTCGGGCACGGCGTCGCCGATCCGGTCGGCGCTCGCGCCCCAGGTGACGACGTCCCGCCTGTCGGCGGGCGCTCCCACGACGGCGAACTCGGGCTGCCTGCCGGATGCCTCGACCGGTGACGCCTGGAAGGCGCCGGCCAGCAGCAGGAGGGCGGCGAGCCGGGCGGCCCGTGCGTACCGGGCCCTCACCGCGCGAAGTCCTTGATCGTCACAGCCCCTCCGGGCGCTACGGTCACGGTCCGCGACCTGCCGCCGTACGCGACGGTCGTCGTGCGGCCGCCCACACTGCGGATGCGTGCCTCGGTCGGCCTCCCGTCCTGCCAGCGTAGGTCGACGACGAAGCCGCCGCGCGCCGGGGCACCGGTGAGGGAGCCGGAGGCGGCCCAGGCGTCCGGGAGGGCCGGGAGGAGTTCCAGATGGCCCGGCCGTGAGTACAGAAGCATCTCGGTCACGGCCGCCGGGGTACCGAAGTTGGCGTCGATCTGGAAGATTCCGCGGCCCGGACCGGTCTCGTAGATGTCGAAGAGGTTGGGCGCGGTGCCGTTGCCGCCGCCGGTCGACGGGCGCAGGTTGTTGACGATCAGCTGGTAGGCGTTCCCGGCGTTCTTCAGGCGGGCCCAGCACAGGCTGCGCCAGGCGTTGGCCCAGCCGAAGCTGTTCATGCCGCGCGCGGTGAGCAGGGCGGTGGCGCCGGCCACGATGTCGGAGGGGGTGGAGCCGTCGGGGCGGATGCGGTCGCCGGGGAACAGGCCGACGAGCGGCGAGAGATGACGGTGGGTGGTCTCGCCGAGGTTGTCGGGCGACATCCATTCCTCGAGCCAGCCGGTCTTCGGGCTCACCCGGGGAAGGTACAGCTTCTTGCGGAGGCCGGAGATGGTTTCCGCGTAGCCGCCGTCGCGCTTCAACTCGGCGGCGGCCATGCAGTAGTTGCCGAACAGGGCCCACACCAGCTCCTGGGCGTAGGTGATGCCCTTGGCGTCGAGCGGGCCCTGTTCCGGCGACCAGTCGCTGTCGGCGACCAGCACCTCCTTCGACGTGCCCGGCAGGGTCGTGGTCAGCAGCCGGGCCTCCCAGAACTCGCAGGCGCCCTTGAGCAGGGGATAGATCTTCTCCAGATGGGCGCGCGCGTGGGTGAACTCGTAGTGCTCCCAGAGGGAGTTGCACAGCCATGCGTTGCCCGCCGGATGCCACCACCAGCCACCGCCGCCGTAGGGGTTGGTGGAGATGGCGACGGTCCACCCGGCGTTCTTGCCGCTGGAGTTGCGGTAGCGGTTGCGGGGGTCGTCGAACAGCCGGCGGGTCAGGTCGGTCCAGGACGGGAGCTGGGCGACGCAGTAGTCGGTGAAGGCGTCGAAGCAGGAGGACAGGCCCGCCCGGTCGGCCATCCAGTAGTTCATCTGGAGGTTGATGTCGGTGTGGTAGTCGCCCATCCAGTCCGGGTCGTTGCCGTCCAGCCACAGCCCCTGCAGCCCGAGCGGCAGGCTGCCACGCGACCCGGAGATCATCAGGTAGCGGCCGAACTGGACGTAGGCCGCCTCGAGTTCGGGATCGGGTTCGCCGTCGCGCGCCCGGGCCTGCAGCCGCTCCCAGGTGTCGAGAGACCGCTGCTGGGCGGAGGAGGCGCCCAGCGAGAGACCGAACTGTCCGAACAGCGCGTGGTGGTCGGCGACATGCGTGCGCAGCAGGGCGTCCGCCGGGTGCGCCGCGGCGTCGCGGACCTTGGCGCGGGCCAGGCGACGGGGATCGAGGGACGGGTCGCGGTAGCCCTTGGCCGCGTCCGGCGCGTAGTCGGTGCCACCGCTCACCACCACGGTGAGCTCCTTGCAGCCGTCGAAGGAAAGGTGCGAGCCGCCGACGGTGACGCGTCCGCCGGTGCCGTAGGCGGTGACGGCCGCACCGTACTTCAGGCCGTTCGCGAAGGCGGCACCGAAGGAGAGCCCCGCACCCTCGCCGTGCGTGCCCTCCAGCGTGACGGTGCCGGTGTAGCGGCCTCCCCCGCTCTGGGTGAAGTGCAGGACGATGACGTCGTCCGGACGGCTGGCGAACAGCTGCCGCCTATAGGTCACCCCCGAGCGGACGTACGAGGTCGTCACCACGCCCCGCGCGAGGTCGAGGGCGCGGCGGTAGCCGGAGACGGCGCCGAGGTCGTGGCCGGGGATGTCGACGGAGAGCCGGGCGAGCAGGGTGAGGGAGCCGAAGTGGTCGCGGTCGTAGGGGAACTGGCCGTCACTGTCGAGGGTGTCGTTGAGGCCGCCGGTCCACATCGTGGCGTCGGTGACGAGCAGGACCTCGTGGCCGGGGTCGTTGCTCGCGAGGGCGCCGAGACGGCCGTTGCCGACCGGGAGGCCCCGCTCGATCATCGAGTTGTCGTCGGCGGGGGCCTGCCACCACAGCTCGTCGTGCGAACTCGCCGTGACGTCGGGCATGGTGACGGTTCGCCGGGGTGCGGCAGAGGCGGTGAAGGCGGGCAGGGCCGCCAGGGCGGCTCCGACCGCGGTGGCGGCGAGCAGGTCGCGTCTGGAGAGCAGGCGGGAGGGATCGGTGTTCACTGCGGCTCCTGGGGGCTCGGTCAGGAAGACTTCGGGACGTCGATCCGGTCGATGTCCGGCGCGTAGCCGGTGCCGCTGTCGAAGGTGATCGTGTTGGAGCCGGCCTTGAGGATCAACGGCACGCTGACCGTCTCGACGGTCCCCCAGTCGCCGGTGGAGGGGAACTTGTGGGTGGTCGCGCCGCCGCCGTTGGTGGAGATCGCGGCCGAGCGGGCGTCTCCGCTGACGTAGGCGATCCTCACCTGGTAGGTGCCGGCCTCCGGGACCACGATGTCGTTGAAGGTGAGCCTGCCGCCGAGGTAGAGGTTGCCGACCTTCTTGCCGCCGGAGCATGCCGAGCAGTCGGCGACGGAGGCGTTGCCGGCGAGGGTGTTGGCGGGGGACTCGGCCTCGTTGCCGGTGAAGGCGAGCGCCCTGCCGTGCGGGGTGACGGTGAACAGGCGGGAGCCGTGGGCGGGCAGGGCCTCGGTGACCTTGTCCTTGAGGCTGCCGAGGTTCTCGTGGTTCCACAGGTCGCGCACGGACGCCTTGCCGGTGAAGCCGAGGGAGGCCCAGGAGGCGGAGACGGCGGCGGGTGAGCCGGCGAGGTTGAACAGGGCGACGGTGTAGCTGCCGTCGAGGTTCTTCGCGGCCCACACCTGCTGCGGGTCGGACGGGGTGATCGGGCGTGCGGGCGGGGTGTCGCCCTGGTCGACGGCGATGACTTCCCTGTTGGTCAGCAGGGACAGGCCGTAGGAGTCGAGCTTGGTGAGGTCGTCGCCGGTGAAGAGGGGGGACTTGGCGATGGCCCACAGGGTGGCGTAGCTCTGGCGTTCGGCCTTGGTCAGGCCGTCCATCCGGCCGTTGCCGACATCGAGGGAGTCGAGGTCGTTCCAGCCGCCGGGGCCGGCGTACTTCGTCCAGCCGGGGGTGTCGTCCCAGCGGTCGTCGACGGAGTTCTCCCAGGTGACCAGGGTGTTGCAGTAGCACTCGACGTCGGTGTCGATGCGCCAGCCGTTGGAGTACTTCTTCCAGTCGGCGGCGTGCCCGATGTCCAGGGACCAGGACAGTTCCAGGTGGATGGGGCGGCCCGTGGCGGTGATCGCCTTGTTCCAGGCGGCCACGTCGGCAACGTTGTCGTACTGGTCGCCGCTCTTGCCGGAGCCGGGGCCGACGCCGTCGAGCTTGAGGAGGTCGTAGCCCCAGTCGGCGATCAACTGGGCCTGCGAGTCTATGTACTTCTGCGTGCAGGGACGGGAGAAGTCGAGTTTGTAGGAGCTGTCCCAGCCGTTGGTGGTGCGCAGGTCGCTGTAGACGATGTCGGCGGTGGTGCAGCCGTCGGCGTTCCAGATCGGCGTCTTCCCGTCGCCGTAGGCGTCCTTCTCCAGGCCGGCCGGCAGGTAGATGCCGGCCTTCAGGCCCTTGGCGTGGATGCGGTCGGCGACGGCCTTCATGCCGCTGGGGAAGCGCTTCGGGTCGGCCTGCTGGCGCCCGTACTGGTCGTACTCCGGCTTCCAGGTGGTGTCGCGCCACCAGCCGGCGTCGATGTTGACGTGGTCGTAGCCGTACTTCTTCAGCTTGGCGGCGAGGGCGTCGGTCTGCTGGGTGACGTTGGCCTCGGTGAGGTAGCTGTAGTCGCCGTCCGGGTTGAGTCCGGGGTACTTGGAGGACTGCATGCTCCAACTCGACCAACCCATGTACGGCTTGGCGGCGAGGGTCGGCGCGGTGGTCCCGGCGTGGGCCGCGGGGGCGACGGTGACGGCTCCCGCGGCGAGGGCCAGGACGACCGCGGCTCTGAGGGTGCGTGCGGGCAGGGCGGAGTACGAGGAAGACCTCATGGGTCGTGCCTCCAGGGAGAGTCGGATCAGCGGCTCGGCTGCGGGTGACTTGAGGAGATGAAGGACTGGATGGCGGTGGCTGCGGCGCCGCGGGCCCATTCCTCGAAGGGCAGCGGCCGGGTGTGTACCTCGCACCGGGCGGCGGAGCCGAAGGCGGCGGCGGTGAAGGTGTCACGGATCTGCTCGGCGAACAGGTCGTGGGCGGCCAGGCCCTCGCCGGAGATGATCACACGTTCGGGGCCGAGGAGGTTGGCGACGGTGGCGATGCCCCGGCCGATCGCCTCGCCGGCCCGCGCGTAGACCTCGCGTGCGCCCGGCACCCCACGGTGGGCGAGCGCCGCGGCCTCGGTGGCGTCGGTGACGGGGCGTCCGGTGGCCGCGCGGACCTGGCGGACGATGGCGGCCTCCCCCGCGACGGCTTCCACGCAGCCGCGGTTGCCGCAGTGGCAGAGCGGCCCGGCCGGGTCGACGGTGACATGCCCGATCTCGCCGGCCACTCCGTGCGCACCGGAGACGACCCGGCCGTGCACCACCAGACCGCAGCCGATACCCGCGCCGACGGTCACCACGGCGAAGTCGGACAGGCCCACGCCCTCGCCGAACCACTGCTCGGCGACGGTCAGGGCCCGTACGTCGTTGTCGACGGTGACCGGCAACCCGCAGGCCATGGCGGCGAGTTCACCGAGCGGGACGTCCCGCCACTCCAGAAACGGCGAGTAGCGCACGACGCCCTCGGCGCGGTCCACATCGCCCGAGACGGCGATGCCGAGGCCCTGCACGGGTGCGCCCAACTCGGCGGCGGCCAGCCGTAGTTCGTCGACGAGACGCGCGATGTCGGCGAGCACGGACCTGGTGTCGCGGGCGGCCAGCGGCAGGCGGCGCTCGGCACGGACACGGCAGCACAGGTCGGTGAGGACGGCGATGATCTCGTCGCCGGTCACCTTGACCCCGAGGAACACCGCCCGTCCCCCGTCGACCCGCACCGGGTTGGCGGGCCGGCCCAGCGCCGGCCGGACCTCGTCCGCCGCGTCCTCCACCAGATACCCGGCCTCGATCAGGGGCTTGACCGCCTTGGTGACGGCGGCCGGGGACAGCCCCGCCCGCCGGGCCACCTCCAGCCGGGTGAGCGGTCCGTGGGACAGGACCGTGGTGAAGATCTGCGAGGCGGCCGGCGTGTTCGCCGGGAACGTCTCGACGCGAGGGGTCGGGCGCATGACCGGGAACCTAGAGGTGTTCTTTTCCGCCGTCAATAAAAGAAGCAGGATTCGTCCGCGCACCCCCTGGATACGGCTGCCCTGAGCTCGGCAGGACCCACCACCCCTCCTGTGGAGCCGAGTTCACGGTGCCCGGGAAGTTCCAGGAGGTGGAGAGGCAGTGGGTCCGGGCTCGCCGGAGGCGTCAGTGCCGGGCGGCCGGCGTGTTCGCCTCGGTGACGTCGACGGCGGCCCAGGCCCGGTCCACCGTCCGGTACTCGACGCTGCTCGCCCCGTAGAGGTCCTTGGCCGCCTTCAGCGTCGCGACACGCGCGTCGTGGAAGTCGGTGGTGGAGACCATGTAGCGGGTCAGGGCGCGGTAGAAGATCGCCGTGGCCTTGGTGCGGCCGATGCCCTTGACGGTCGAGCCGTCGTAGGTCGGCGAGTCGTAGGTGACGCCGCCGATCGTCTTCTGGCCACTGCCCTCGGCGAGCAGGTAGTAGGCGTGCGAGGAGACGCCGGAACCGGCGTGCACCTCCGCGTCGTACACCTCGGGCTGCCAGTAGTCGACCGTGCCCTCGAGCCGGTCGAGGGAGGGGTGGTCGAGGCGGCGCAGGAACTTCTGGGCCAGGCCCAGCTTCTCGCCGATGAGGTAGTCCGGCGTGTCCTTGGCGTTGTTGGTGAAGAACTCGACGTTCGAGCCGAAGATGTCCGCCAGGGACTCGTTCAGCGAGCCCGGCTCGCCGTACTGGTTGCCCTGTGCGTCGACGCGGGTGGGCTCCAGCTTGGCGGTGGCGTCCACGACGCCGTGCGTCAGCTCGTGGCC
Organism: Streptomyces sp. NPDC101152; assembly: GCF_044768275.1. Classification (NCBI taxonomy): domain Bacteria; kingdom Bacillati; phylum Actinomycetota; class Actinomycetes; order Kitasatosporales; family Streptomycetaceae; genus Streptomyces; species Streptomyces sp. NPDC101152. The sequence continues at coordinate 55,246 of NZ_JBIWPO010000011.1, forward strand.
GGTGACGTCCAGGACGACGAGCGGCTTCTTGAACATGTCGCCGTCACCGTCGCCGTAGAGCATGCAGCCGCAGTCGGAGTCCCAGAAGGCGTTGGCCACCTTGTTGCCCCAGTGGACCATGCCCTTGGCGGGCTTGCTGTTGTTGGCGATGCCCTTGCGGCCGAAGGTCTTCTGGTAGAAGTCCAGCGTCTTGGTGATGCCGTACTGGGCGTCCGCGGCGGCGCTGTTGCGGCTGGAGGTGGCGCCGTTGCCGAAGACGTCGTTGCCGGTGGTGATCTGTTTGCCGCGGGCGAAGTTCTCCGTGGAGCTGCCCTTGGCGTCGCGGGTCTCGGTGCCGTACCGGGTGGGGTCCTTCAGCACGAAGGTCGCGCGGGCCGTCTGGGTGGTGGTCAGCGGGACCGGGCCGACGAAGAGCGACTTGCCGGTGCCCTGGGCCGTCCGCGGGTAGTGGACGGCGGCCGAGGACGACAGTGAGGCCCCGGTGAGCCCGGCGGACCGCGCGGCGCCTCCGGTGTCCGCAGCCGGCTGCTCTCCGCGTCGGCGCAGTTCGTCGAGCAGTCGGGGCGACAGGAACTCGTCGCTGTTCGAGGTGTTGCTGCGCACCTGGCCGGTGACGGCGTCGATGACGACCGTGCGGGCGCCGGAGCCCTCCGCGGTGCCGCTGCCGGTGACCGTGACCTGGTAGGCCAGGGCGGACGCGCCGCCCCGGGCGTCCACGACGAGCCGGGCGCTGCCCGCGTCGCCCTTGGCCACGGCCGCGGCCTTCCGCTCGGCCTCGTCGGCCGAGAGCCTGGCGGCACTGGCCGCGGCGGGCCTGACGGCGTGGTCGGCGGCCCGGGTGACTCCGGTGTACGACAGTTGCCGGTTGAGGTGCATGACGAGGTCGCCGCCGAGGACGGCCATGCCCTGGTGGGTCCGGGTGAACCGGACGTGCCGCGCGCCCTCGGGGTCGATCATGACGTCCTGCGGGTGCAGTTCGTCGCCCTGCGAGACGCCGGTCGCCGGGGCGTGGGCGAAGGCGGCGGTACGGGCCGCCGACACCACGGACGCGGCCGCGGTACTGACAGCGGCAGGGGTCGCCCCCGTGTCCGGGCGCGCGACGGCGGTGCCCGCGAGGCCCGTGGCGGCCGTCGTCACGGCGATGGCGACCGCCAGGCTGCGTATGTGCGGTCTACGCACTGATGAGGGTTCCTTCCTTGCAAGGCGGCGGGCATCGCCAACCGCCCTGACACATGGCGCCGTCGGGCGCCACGGGGGCTGGTCGGGCCCCAGTTCGAAACCCTGAGGGATGAGTCATGTGCATGTAAAGCGTAAATCGTCGGTTTCCCGACGAGGCAGAGCAATACTCTGCGAATCCGCGCATTTTGGTGATCGGAAAGTCACCAACGGTGCACCGCTTGTGGAGATGTGACGGGACGGAAGAAGGTTGCCCTACGTGAATGTGACTCATCTCGCATCCAAGGCGACGGCCCTGGGAACGGCCGTCCTCTGCCTGCTCACGGTGCCCGCGCACGCGGCCACGCCCCCGAAGCCCGACCTCACCGGCGTGAACGGCGCGCTGCGCACCGCGCTCGGGCAGGGCGCGCCGGGCGCGACCGCCCGGATCGACGACCACGGCACCGTCCAGCAGGCCGCCGCAGGCGTCGCCGACCGGAGAAGCGGGCGGGCCATCAGCAACGCCGACCGGTTCCGCATCGGCAGCGTCACCAAGGTCTTCTCGGCGGTGGTACTGCTCCAACTGGCCGACGAGGGGAAGCTGGACCTGGACGGCTCTGTCGACCGCTACCTGCCGGGCCTGCTGCCCGACCGCCACATCACGGTGCGACAGGTGATGGGCCACCGCAGCGGCCTGTACGACTACACCGACGACATGTTCGCGCAGTCGGTCCCCGGCTTCGAGGCGGTGCGTACCAAGGTCTTCACCTACCGCCAACTGGTGGACCGTGCGCTGCGGCACGCGCGCACCAACGCGCCCGGCGCGGCCTACGCGTACTCCAACACCAACTTCGTCGTCGCCGGCATGCTCATCGAGAGGCTGACCGGGCACTCCGTGCGCACCGAGTACGAGAACCGCGTCATCAAGCCGCTCGGGCTGAGCGACACGTTCTACGTGCACCCCGCCACGAGCATCCCCGGACGGCACGCGAACGGCTATCTCACCCCGGACACGGCGGGCGGGCCCCTGGTCGACGCGACCGAGCAGACCGTGTCCTGGGCGCAGAGCGCGGGCGCCCTCATCTCCAGCACGCGCGACCTCGACACGTTCCTCTCGGCCCTGCTGCGCGGCCGCCTCACCTCGGCCGCCGCACTGCGCGAGATGGAACGGATGATCCCGGTGGACAGCACCCAGGCGTACGGCCTCGGACTGCGGCGCCGTGATCTGTCGTGCGGGGTCTCGGTGTACGGGCACACGGGCGCCGTACAGGGCTACTACACGTACGCCTTCGCCACCAAGGACGGCCGGCGCACCCTCACGGCGCTGGCCAACACCTCGAACAACACGGCCGTGCACAACACGATGCTGAGCACGCTGGAGTCCGTGTTCTGCGGCAAGGCGGCGAAGGTCCGCAGCGTCGTGCCGGTCGCGCAACGCCCGGAGGACGTGCCGCCGGGGGTCGTCAGGAGGTGACCGCTGGTCGCGGAACCCTCCCGGTGCGGTGCGCGTTGTCCTGAAAGGCCCCTGCGGGCACGGACGACGACACCAGGGCGGTGGCATGTTGGAGTTGGTCCCCGGGGCGAACATGCCCCTGCCGGACGGCGCCGTGACCGTCCGGGTATCCGGCCCCTTCGACGTGTCCGCGCTCGTCACGGGCGACGGCGGCAAGGTCCGCGACGACCGCGACTTCGTGTTCTACAACCAGCCGTCCGCCCCGGGCGCCCGGCTCACCGGCGACCTCCTCACCGTGGACCCGCCGAGACTGCGCCCCGGGGCCACCCGGGTCACGGTCGTCGTCAGCCCTGCCGATCCAGGCACCCCCCTGGGCCGCCTCCCGGCACCCACGCTCCACCTCAGCGCGCCCGGCGGCCACCGCCTGGCCCGGTTCACCCCGCATCCGCCACGCCAGGAGACGGTGCTGCTGCTCGCCGAGATCTACCGGCGAGGCGGCGGCTGGAAACTGCGGGCCCTCGGGCAGGGGTACGCGGACGGACTCGCCGGAACGGCACGGGACTTCGGGGTGGACGTGGTCGACGGAGGAGGTACGGCCACCGCACCACCGCCGGCCGCGCCCCGCCCGGTCTCGCCCGCCCGGCCGGGCCTCTCCGGCGACCGCGACGGCCTCCTCGGTCCCGTCAACTCCGCGCGCGCCCACGCCGGCAGGCCACCGGTCTCCCTCGATCCCCGGCTCACCACGGCGGCCCGCGCCCACGCCGCCGCCATGGCGGACGCCGGGCGCCTCGGGGTCGAGGGCGCCGACGGCGTCTCCGTGTACCAGCGGATGACGGCCGCCGGATACGCGTACATCTCTGTCGGCGAGCACCTGGTCTCGGGCCCGCGCACGGCCGCCGAGTTCGTCGAGTACTGCCTCGGGGCACAGCAGCCCCGGCGCACCCTGTGCGACCCGGTGTTCACCCAGGCCGGGTTCGCCCAGGTCCGCGACGACCGGTCCGGCGACGTCTACTGGACCGCCCTGTGGGCCCGGCCCCTCACCCCCGGCGAGCTGACGCGCACCGCCGCCGAGGTCGTCGGCCTCACCAACACGGCGCGCGCCAGGGCCGGCCTGCCTCCCCTGGCCGTCGACCCGGTCCTCACGAGAGCGGCGCAGGCGCACAGCGCCGACATGGTGGCCCGGGCCTTCTACTCCCACACCTCACCCGGCGGCAGCCGGCCCTGGGACCGGGCGGCAGCCGCCGGCTCGACCCGCCGCACCATCGGCGAGAACATAGCCTGCGGACAGCGCTCCCCCGCCGAGGTCGTGGACGGCTGGATGAACAGCCCCGGCCACCGGGCCAACATCCTCAAGCCCGACTTCACCCACATCGGCATCGGTTTCGCGGGCGGCGGCCCCGCGGCCACGTACTGGACACAACTGTTCGGCGCGTGACCCGAATCGGGGGCGCACGCCGGTTGGTTCAGGATGTATTGAACACACACCGGCGCACTCCTCGTACCTCTTGTGAAAGGTGAGAACCAGGGGTTCAACGAGGGATGACCATGGTCAAGGCGCATGTCTTCACGCACGAGTTGGTCGCCGGAAGGTATCGGCTCGTCGATGTCGTCCATCGCGAGACCAACCGGGTCTGCTGGTACGGCAAGGCCGCCGACGGCGCCGCCCAACGGCCGTACCTGCTCACCCAGATCGCCCTGCCGAAGGACGCCGAAGGGGACTCCGCACTGCGCACCACCGCCCGGATCATCCGCATGTCGGAGACGATGGGGATGCTGTGTCCCGGGGCCGTGGCGAACGTTGTCGACGCCGTGGAGGAGGACGGCACCCTGTGGATCGTGACCGACTGGATCGACGGCACGCCGCTCGCCGAACTCCTCGCCCAGGACGGCCCGTTCAACTACGTGCGGGCGGCCCGGATCGGCCTGGGGCTGCTGAACGTGCTGGAGGTGGCGCACAGCGAGGGCATCACCCACGGTGAGCTCAGCCCCGGACAGGTGTTCGTGCGGGACCGGGGTTCGGTGGTGGTCACGGGCTTCGGGCTGGCCGGCGCGACCCTGGCACCCCGGCTGAGCGCGCCGTCGTACGCCTCCCCCGAGCAGGCGCGCGACGAGCGGATCGGGCCGGCCGCCGACCTGTGGGCGCTCGGCGCGATCCTGTACACGATGGTGGAGGGCCGTCCGCCCTTCCGGGACCGGGACCGGCCCGAGTCCACACTGAAGGGCGTGGACCGGCTCCCGCTGCGCACCCCGGTGCACGCCGGGCCGCTCACCCAGACCGTGCTGGGGCTGCTGCGCAAGAACTCCCGGGAGCGGCTGACCCGCCCGGTGGTCCGCGAGGCCCTCAACCGTGTCCTGAGCGAGGACCCCGACACGCTCGTGGAGCCCGCGCCGCGGCCCCGGCTGCGCGGCGCCTACACCGCCGCCTGGCACGCCGCCCCGGCGTGGAGCAGGCGCACCATGGCGGCCGGCACGGCGCTGGCCGTGGTCACCGTGGCGGTCGCCGCGCTGGCGGTCACCCATCACCTCCCCGGCATCGGCACGTCCTCCTCCGGAGCCGGCGCTCCCCAGCCGTCCGTGTCCGCCTCGGCGCCGGGGAGCCGCACCGACGGCATGACCAACCCCTCGGCGACGGCGACCCCCTCCACCTCGGCCGCGCCCACCCCGTCCCCCTCCGCCTCGGCCTCCCCCTCCGCGTCGCCGTCGGCCTCCGCCCAACCGCAGGCCTTCTACCGCTACACCGCCCCCGAGGGTTTCTCCGTCGACCTGCCGAGCGGCTGGAAGCGCGTGGACACCTCCCGCGTCGGCGACCTGTCGTACCGGGTGACCTTCGGCGCCAAGGGCGACCCGCGCAGCCTCGCGATCACCTACAGCACCGTCCTCGGCACCGATCCGGTCGCCGTGTGGCGTGACGACGTCGAGCCGAAGCTGGCCAAGGAGGGCGACTTCCAGCGGATCGGCGAGATCAGGGCGACGACGTACCAGGGGCACAAGGCCGCCGACATGGAGTGGCGCTCCACGGTCGACGGCACCCGGGTACGCACCTTCGGGCGGGGGTTCCTGCTGGGCGGCGGCCGGGGGTTCTCGCTGCGCTGGACCACTCCGAACGCCGAGTGGGACACCGCCGCCGACCAACAGGCCCTGGCCACTTTCCTGCGGACCTTCAAGCCGTCGTCAGGCTGAGGGGCGCGGCGCCCGCAGGGCTCGCAGCGGCGAGCCGTGCAGGGGGGTGGTGTGCCAGCGGGCCTCGAACGTGCGGTCGGGCAGGGCGCAGGTGAGGGTCAGCCGGTGCGGGGTCTCCAGGAACACGACGTCGACGGCCAGCGTGTCGTCGTCCGTCCAGCCGCCGCTGACCGCGGTCGGCAGCGGTTCCTCCGAGACGGTCCAGCCGGTCGTGCCACCGCACAGCTGAAGTGCGTGGCCGTCCTCGGTGAGCCGCAACTCCCAGCCGTCCGCGGTGGCCGTCACCGCGACCGAGGTCAGCTTCGGCTGGTCGGCGCAGACACCGCCGTACGGGGTGAACTCGGCGCTGGACCAGTCGCGTGCCCGGCCCGGCGGCGCCGGCTTGCCCGTGGCCGGCGGCAGCGCGAGCCGCGCCAGCCGCTCCCGCAGGGCCGTGTCCTCGTGCTCCCGGCCGGCGAAGGGGTGCGGCCCGAAACTCGGCAGAAGGTGCTCCCAGACGAGGTCGAGCACCTGCTGCATCTCCTCCGTGGCCGCGGTCGTCGCGATCACGGCGTCGTGCTCGGGCAGCACGAGGCAGAACTGCCCGTACGCGCCGTCGCCGCGGTAGCCGTGCCGTGCGTTCCAGAACTGGTAGCCGTAGCCCTGCTGCCAGTCCGGCCAGCCGCCGTATCCCGCCATGTTGTCACTGTTGTCGATGTGTGGGCGGGTGGCCTCCGCGACCCACCCCACGGGAAGCAGCCGCTCGCCCTCCCACACGCCGTCCTGGAGGTAGAGCCGGCCGAGGCGGGCGACGGCGTCGGTGGTGGCGTGCAGGCCGCTGAAGCCGAGTTCGCGGCCGGACCGGCCGCGCTGCCAGAAGGTCTCGCCGATGCCCAGCGGGTCCAGCAGCCGCGGACGCAGGTACGCGGTCAGCGTCTGCCCCGTGACGCGCTGCACGATCGCGGCGAGGGTGTAGGTCGCGGGCTGGTTGTAGGCGAACACCGTCCCGGGGTCTCGCTCGGGCGGCACCAGCAGGAAGCCGCGGACGATTTCATCAGGGTCGTTGGCGTACGCCCGTTCGTAGGTCTCGCCCTCGTGCCCGCTGGCCATGGACGCCACGTGCCGCACCAGCATGGCGCGGCTGCGCGGGTCGGTGATGTCGGCCTCGAACTCCGGGAAGTAGGAGATCACCGGGTCGTCGAAGCTCAGCAGGCCCTCGCCGGCCGCCATACCGGCGGCCGTCGCGGTGAAGCTCTTGCTGAGCGAGTACAGCAGGTGCGGGCGCTCAGGCGTGTACGGCGCCCACCAGCCCGAGGCCACCAGATGGCCGTGGCGCAGGATCATCAGGCTGTGCGGTTCGATGGCGGGGGCGGCTTCGAGGGCGTCGAGGAAGGCGTGGACGCCGGTGACGTCGACACCTTGGGCGACGGGGGAACCGGAGGGCAGCGGGCGAGCACTCATGGGGGCATCCTGCCCGGTGGTCCTCGGCGGATCGAGAGGCTGTTTTCCGCCGCCGGTGCAGGGGACCCGGCCCCCATGGTGCAAATCGGATACACGATGATGACCGAGCAGGCCGGTCCCCGTGAGCTGGTCGACCACCTGGTCCGCGCCGAGCAGGCCGGTTACGACTTCTCGGTGACCTCGGACCACTACTTCCCGTGGCTGCGCTCACAGGGCCACTCGCCCTACGCGTGGAGCGTGCTGGGCGCCGCCGCCCAGGCGACCTCGCGCATTCCGCTGATGACCTACGTGACCTGCCCGACCGTGCGCTACCACCCGGCGATCGTCGCGCAGAAGGCTGCGACGGTGCAGCTGCTGTCCGAGGGCCGCTTCCGGCTGGGGCTCGGCGCCGGCGAGAACCTCAACGAGCACGTGGTGGGCGGTGGTTGGCCCTCGGTCGACGTGCGCCACGAGATGCTGGAGGAGGCCGTCGAGATCATCCGGGCGCTGTTCGAGGGCGGCCACGTCAACCATCGCGGCACGCACTTCGACGTGGAGTCGGCCCGGCTGTGGGACCTCCCGGACGAGCCGCCCCCCATCGGCATCGCCGTGTCCGGCGAGCAGTCCTGCGCGCTCGCGGGCCGGCTGGCCGACCTGGTGATCGCCACCGAACCCAAGGCCGGGCTGCTGACGGCGTTCGACCGGCACGGCGGGGAGGGCAAGCCCCGCGTGGGTCAGCTACCCGTCTGCTACGACCCCGACCGGGACACGGCGGTCAAGCGTGCGCACGCGCAGTTCCGCTGGTTCGGCAGCGGCTGGAAGGTCAACTCGGAGCTGCCGCACCCGGACGCGTTCGAGGCCGCCACCCAGTTCGTCACCCCGGACGACGTCGCCGACTCGATTCCGTGCGGCGACGACCCCGAGGACTTCGTCGAGGCCGTACGGCCGTACGCGGAGGCCGGGTTCGGGGAGATCGCGCTGGTGCAGATCGGCGGCGAGTCGCAGCCGGCCTATCTGGACTGGGCGGAGAAGACGCTGCTGCCTGCGCTGCGGGACGCCTTCGACTGACCGGTCCCGCGCCACCGCCGGGGGCTGAACAAAGCGAGGTCAACAGGTGCATATAGGCTGCCGGTTCCGCACGTTCCGCGGTCCGACCAGCTTTGCACAGGAGAGTCACCGGTGACACTGGCGATCGACCCGACCGAGACGCCCGAGACGTCCCCCGCGCCCCTGTCCGACCTCGTGGCGAGAGACGCGCGCGAGTTCGGAGTGTACGCGCGGACCGGTGGGTGGACCTTCGGCCTGATGGTGGCGCGCAGCGTGCGGCCCGGGGGTCAGAGCGCGCAGGAGACGCCGAAGGTGTCCGCGAAGCAGTTCGCGGACCTGGCGGGCTGCTCCCCGGAGCGCGTGATGCGCTACTACAAGGCCTGGGACCGGGCGGCCGACGACGGTCTCGTGCCGCACTTCGAGGCGCTGGCGCCCGGCCAGGAAGTGGAGTTGCCGGACGCGGACGTGTGGCTCGGCTACTACGTCTCCCGGAACAGCGCCACGTCCGAGCGCGGCACCGCCATCGCCGAGGCCGCCGAGGCCGAGGGCATCCGGCCGACGAAGGCCCTGGAGGTCGCCGAGAACCCCACCGCGCTGCGCGCCGCGATCCTCGCCGACCCCTCCACGGCCCGGGCGGCCCGCCAGGCGCTGCTGGACCGGGTGCGCGAGGACCCGGAACTGCAGGCCGAGTTGGCGCGGGACGTCGTCCGCACCGACGACCTGAAGAAGGCCGTCGCCAGCGAGAGCAGGTCGGCCGACCGGATCGGCTACGTCCGTCAGATCGCCGAGTCGGGCCAGGTCAGGACGCCGGCGGGGCAGACGATCGACGCTCCGGCCGAGCTGCGCCACGAGGCCGAGCGGCACCTCTCCCTCATCGACGAGCTGGAGGACGACGAGGACACCGGCGAGTGGGCCACCGAGGCCTACGACACCATGAAGTCCCTCGTCGCCGAGACCGTGGAGGCCGACCCCGAACTGCGCGTCCAGGAACGGCGCACCAAGTTCTACAGCAGCCTGCAGAAGGCGACCAGGGCCTTCGAGGAACTGACCTTCGACGACGTCCAGGACTTCGTCGAGGAGGACATGGTCCAGCGTCTGGAGGAGCTCCAGCAGGCCATCGCCACCTGCCTGACTGCGTTGCGCGGCCCGCAGGCCTGACTCCCGTGACGGTGTCACTTCCGCGTGGGGCGGCGCCGGGTCCACATCGGGACCACGAACCAGCACAGGCCGTACCAGGCGACCACGCCGGCGACGATCCACGGCACGGCCCCGTTGTGGGTCGCGACCCGCAGGATCAGCAGCAGGGAGGAGGTCATCGTGGCGAGGAGGAGGATCAGGCCGACGAAGGTCATGCGGGACGCCATGGTGACCGCCCGGGCCTTGACCCGTTGCCCGGACACCAGGCGGTGCAGTGACACGGGTCCGATCAGCGCCCCGGTCGCGGCGGCGCCCAGCACCACCGTCACGATGTAGATGGTCTTGTCGGTCTGCTCCAGCGAGGCGTACTTCTGCTGGAACACGACGGTCAGCAGGAAGCCGAACAGGATCTGCACCCCGGTCTGGGCGACCCTGACCTCCTGGATCAGCTCACCCCACTTGCGGTCCGCTCTCTCCTCGTCGGTCTCGTGCCGCCCCCACTCGTTGACACCTGTATCCCTCTGCGTGGCCGGCAATGTTCCTCCCGGCGCGATCGACCCGGACGCCTACCCCCTCCGTGTTCCCGCATCGGGCGCGATTGATCGGCCCGAGGCGTACGACCGCTGTTTGGGCGATCACGGGACGGTTACACGGAGCGCATGGTGTACGACGACCAGCGGAGGGATCCGACGACCATGTCCGCAACCGAGCTCACGCTCACCCTCAGCGGCGCCACCGCCGCCGACGCGCGTGCGGTCGTGCGGGTCCTGGAACCCGCTTTCGGGCAGCCGAAGGAAGAGCTGCCCGCCGACGACGCCGTCACGGTCCACACGGCGAGGTTCGCGCACGATCCGGCGGACGGGCCGACCCCGCCCGCGGCGGGCGCCACCGGTCATCTGTCCGGGGCGGTGACGGTGACCGTGCAGGGCGCCCCGGAGGCGGTGGCGCGGGCCCGCGAATCGCTCACCCACGCCTTCACGGCCCAGGACCAGGGCTCGGTCTCCGGCGACCAGGAGCAGGAGTGGCAGCTGCTCCTGGAGCCCTGAGGACCTCGCCGGGGTCTACCAGCGGGACTCGACCTGGTCCTTGATCCGGCGCTCATAGAGGTCGCGGATCGCGGTGAGCGTCTGCTCCGACAGCTCCGGAAGCCTGGCCGCCGCCGCGTTGGCGCGGGCCTGCTCGGGCGAGCGGGCGCCGGGGATCACGGTGGTCACGCCCGGCTGCTGGACGATCCACCGCAGGGCGAGCTGGGCCGGGGTGTACCCCTCGGGCGCGAGGGCGGCGAACTCGGCGGCTGCCTCCACACCGGTGGTGTAGTCGACGCCGGAGAAGGTCTCGCCGACATCGAAGGACTCGCCGTGCCGGTTGTAGGCGCGGTGGTCGTTGGCGGGGAAGACGGTCTCCTTGGTGTACTTGCCCGACAGCAGGCCGGAAGCGAGCGGGACGCGGGCGATGATGCCGACGCCGGCCTCCCGGGCGGCGGGCAGGACCTCCCGCAGCGGCTTCATGCGGAACGGGTTGAGGATGATCTGCACGCTCGCCACACAGGGCCGGGCGATCGCCGTCAGCGCCTCCGCGCAGGTCTCCACGCTGACCCCATAGGCGGCGATGCGCTCCTCCTCGACCAGGGTGTCCAGGGCGTCGAAGACCTCGTCGGTGGAGTAGACGGGGGTGGGCGGGCAGTGCAGCTGGACCAGGTCGATACGGTCGACGCCGAGGTTGCGGCGGGAACGGTCGTTCCAGGCGCGGAAGTTGTCGAGAACGTAGTTCTCCGGCAGCTGCTCGACCCGGCGCCCCATCTTGGTGGCGACCTCCACGTGCAGGTCCGGGCGGCCGGCCAGGAAGGCGGCGATGGTCTGCTCGCTGCGTCCGTCGCCGTAGACGTCGGCGGTGTCGAAGAAGGTCACCCCCGACTCGGCCGCGGCCTCCAGTACCGCGAGGGCCTCCTTGTCGTCGACGTCTCCCCAGTCTGCGCCCAGTTGCCACGTCCCGAGACCGATGACCGACGCGTGCTGATCCGACCTGCCGAAAGTGCGCTCGTCCATGGCGTCAGTCTGTCATCCGTCACGCCGGTGTACGGAATCGGACGCTCCGGTGCGCCCCGTGACTGATCGTTCACTGAGCAACCATCTGTCCGCCGCCGACGACCCGTCCTGGGCCCGCCGGGGTTTCCTGCTCTCGGCCGCCGCGCCGGCCACCGTGCCCGTCCTGATCGCGGCCGATCCCGCGGTCGCGGCCGAGGAGCTGCCGGCCTTTCCCGCAGACGTCGCCCTCTACCGCTCGGCGTACCGCAACTGGGTCGGGCTGCTGCGTTAACCGGTAGCCCCCGTCGGATGTCGCTGCAAGGCTGCCGATCATGCCTGCCTTCGCCGCGCCCGACGGGACCGAACTGGCCTACCACGTCCGCGGGGAGGGCCCGCCGCTGCTCTGTCTGCCGGGCGGCCCGATGCAGGCGTCCGCCTACCTCGGCGACCTCGGCGGCCTGACCGCGAACCGTCGGCTGATCCTGCTCGACTTCCGCGGCACCGGCGACTCGGCGATCCCCGAGGACCCGGCCACCTGTCGCTGCGACCGCCTGGTCGAGGACGTGGAGGCCCTGCGCGAGCACCTGGGTCTCGACACGGTGGACCTCCTCGGCCACTCCGCCGGCACCAACCCGGCCCTGCTGTACACCACCGGCCACCCGCACCGCGTCGGCAGGCTGGCGCTGATCACACCGAGCATGTCGGCCGTCGGCATCGCCGTCCCCCCGGAGATCCGGCGCCGGACGGCACGCCTGCGGCAGGACGAGCCGTGGTTCCCGGTGGCCTTCGCCGCCCTGCAGGACATCACCGCCGGACGCGCGACGACCGACAGCTGGGACGTCATCGCACCCTTCCTGTACGGCCGTTGGGACGACACGGCACGCGCCCACCATGCCGCCGGGGCCGCCCAGAAGAACCACGATGCGGCGGCCGCCTTCGCCGCGGACGGCGTCTTCGAGCCGGGCGCCACCCGCGCGGCCCTCGCCGGGTTCACGGCACCGACGCTGGTGCTGGCGGGGCAGGTGGACCTCAACTCCCCGTCGGCCGCCGTCGCCGAACTCGCCGGGCTCCTCCCGAAGGCCGAGTTCGTCGAACTGTCCGGCGCCGGGCACTTCCCGTGGCTGGACGATCCGCAGCGGTTCACGGCTGCCGTGGCGGCGTTCTTGGCATGAGGTGCTGCTGTACGACCGGGGCGTAGCGGGTGACCACGGTGTCCAGGTCGGCATTCCTGACGTGGGTGCCTCGGGCGATGCCGTAGATGACACCGAGGCCGAGGAGGGCGGCGACGGCGAGTTCGGCGCGCAGGCCCGCGTCGGGGCCGGTGAGGCGGGCGGTGAGGCGCTCGGTCACCTGGGTGCGGAAGTTGGCGCGCAGGATGTCGCCCTGCTCGCCGTGCAGGGGGGCGAACACGATCCGCAGGAGCGGGTCGGCGCCCTGCCGGGACTGGCCGACCAGCACCAGCCGGACCATGTGCCGGCCGAGTTCCTCCAGCGGGGCGTCCAGCAGGGCATCGGCGTCGGCCTCGAAGGACATCACGCGGGCGAACAGGGCGTCCTTGTTGCCGAAGTACTTGAGGATCAACGGGGCGCTGACACCGGCGCGTTCGGCGACCGCCTTCAACGTGATGTCGGCGTGGGCGTGGCGCGCGAGCAGATGGCGGGCGGCCTTGAGGATGGCCGCCTTGGTGGCCTCGGCGTCGCGGCGGGTGGGCGTGGGGGCGGTGGGGGAAGTGCTCACGGCACTCATGCTCCCTCCAGCGCCTCGTTCCGGGTGTCGCGGGTGCGGCCCCGGCTCCGGCGTGGTCCGCCGGGCACGGGGTCGCCGGGGATGGTGAGGGCGGCGGCGCCGGCGGCCAGGGCGACGGCGCCCGCCGTGCCGAAGGCGAGCAGGTAGCCGTGCAGGGTGGGCACCGGAACGCCGCCGACCGGGCTGGTGTGGTGGACCAGCACGGCGGCGACAGCGGCGCTGGAGGTGGCCTGGCCGATGGTGCGCATCAGGACGTTGACGCCGTTGGCGGAGGCGGTCTGCTCGGCCGGCACGGCGCGCAGGATCAGGGTGGGCAGGGCCGAGTAGGCGAGGGTGGTGCCGGTCGCCACGACCGTCGCGCCCAGAATGATCATCCACAGGTCACGGCTGTCGGCGATGCGGACCGCGTACCCGCAGGCGATGACCGCGGCTCCCAGGGCGAGCGTGATGCGCGGGCCGCGCGACGCGGAGATCCGGGCCGAGACGGGCGAGAACAGCAGCATGGTGACGCCGCCGGGCAGCAGGCACAGGCCGGTCTCCACGATCGACAGTCCGAGGCCGTATCCGGTGGCCTTCGGCGCCTGGACCAACTGGGCGGTCACCAGGGAGTTGGCGTAGAAGGCGAAGCCGGTGAGCAGGGCGGCCACATGCGACAGGCCCACCCGGGGCCGGGAGACCAGCCTCAGGTCGACCAGGGGCCGTTCGGTGCGCAGTTGCTGCCACCACCACAGGGCGAGGACGGCGACGGAGGCGGCGAACAGGGCCAGCACCCGTGGGCTGCCCCACCCCCACTGCCCGCCCTGCGAGACGCCCAGCAGCAGGCACACGAGTCCCGCGGCCAGTCCGAGCGTGCCCGCCACGTCGAACCGCCCGGGCTCCCGCACCGGCGACTCCTTGACGGCCCACCACACCGCCGACACACCGAGTGCGCCGAGCACACTGGTCAGCCAGAACATGGTGTGCCAGTCGGCGTACTGCACGACCAGCGCGGCCAGCGGCAGCCCCAGGGCGGCCCCGATGCCGACGGTGGAGCTCATCAGGGCCACCGCGGACCCCCGGCGCTCCGGGGGCAGCTCGTCCCGCAGGATGCTGATCGACAGGGGTACGACGGAGGCGGCGGCGCCCTGCAGGGCGCGGGCCGTGATCAGCACGACGATGTCGGACGACAGGGCGCACATCACCGAGCCGACCGTCATCAGCGCGAGCGCCGCCGTCAGCACCCGGCGTTTGCCGTACATGTCGCCGGCCCGGCCCAGCACCGGGGTGAGGACCGCCCCGGACAGCAGGGTCGCCGTCACCATCCAGGAGACGGTGCCCGCGGTGGAGTGCGTCAGCCGGGGCAGGTCGGGGAGCAGCGGCACGACGACGGTCTGCATGACGGCCATGAGGATGCCGCCGGACGCCAGCACCGGGATGGTCAGCCGGTCCCGCAGGCCCCCCGCCACGGGGGGCTCGGCTATCGGTGCGGGCTGGCCCATCGGTACTCCCGTGTGCGGCAGGGGAAAAGAAAGGGTGAATGGCAATTCACCATAGCCGGTGAATTGCCATTCACCCAAGGGTTACCGGTCGTTCGGTTCCTTGCCCGAGGCCGGCGCCCGCGCGTGCACGGTGCGGCAGGTTCTCGTACCACCGGGCGCTGTAGCGGGGTTCGCCCAGCAGGTCACGGGTACTCGCCCGGGACGCAACCGATGTGAGAACGAAGGAGGGGTTCACCCGTGTCGCAGGTCGAGGAATCCATCGAGGTCGGCGTCCCGGTGCACACCGCCTACAACCAGTGGACGCAGTTCGAGACGTTCCCGCAGTTCATGAACGGCGTGGAGCGCATCGAGCAGCGCACCGACACGCTCACCCACTGGGTGACCAGCGTGAACGGGGTTCACCGGGAGTTCGACGCGGAGATCACCGAGCAGATCCCGGACGAGCGGGTGGCCTGGACCACCGTTTCCGGGGAGGCCAGGCAGGCCGGGGTGGTGACGTTCCACCGCCTCGACGACGCGCACACCAAGGTCATGCTGCAGATGGAGTTCCAGCCGGACAGCGTCACCGAGAAGGTCGGCGACAAGCTGGGGTTCGTGAAGCGGCAGACCAAGGGCGACCTGGAGCGCTTCAAGAAGTTCATCGAGGAGCGCGGCCAGGAGACCGGCGAGTGGCGCGGCGCGGTCATCTGACCGTCGTCTGCTGACCCGCCTCCTCCGTACGGCACTCCGGGTGCCCCCAGCCCTGCGCGTTCTTGGCGATCGACTCGCCGGCCGCGTAGGAGCGGCCGCACAGGCAGCGGCCGGGGAACTTCGCCTTGATCGTGCGGGAGGACGAGCCGCCGCCCTGCCGGGCCCCACCGGGCTTCCGGCGTGGGGCGGCGGTCTTCTTCGCGGTGGCCGTCGAGGGCGGCGGCTCGGGTGAGCCGAGGTCGCTGCCCGCCGGCTCCTGCACGACCGCCGCCTGGCTCGCGGCCCGGTCGGCGAAGTCGTTGAGCGGGTCGCCGTCGACCTGGTGCGCCGGCACGTAGCGGAAGTCGACCGAGCGGCCCTCCAGCAGCTCGTCGATGCGCACCACCAGGTCCTGGTTGGCGACCGGCTTGCCGGCCGCCGTCTTCCAGCCGTTGCGCTTCCAGCCCGGCAGCCAGGTGGTGACCGCCTTCATGGCGTACTGGGAGTCCATCCTGACCTCCAGCGCCACCCCCGGGTCGGTCGCCGTCAGCAGTCGCTCCAGCGCGGTGAGTTCCGCGACGTTGTTGGTGGCCTTGCCGAGGGGCCCGGCCTCCCAGCGGACCGGGGCCCCGGAGTCGTCGGAGACCACCCACGCCCAGGCCGCCGGTCCCGGATTTCCCTTCGAGGCCCCGTCGCAGGCGGCCACCACACGTTCACGCATGGACTCGATCATGCCACGGCGAGCGGGGCCTCCCGGAGCCCGCTAGGAGACGTTCTCGGTCTGCGGCACCTCACCCTCCGTCCGCGTGATGTCGATCACCGAGAAGCTGGCGCCCTGGGGGTCGCTGAGGGCCGCGAACCTGCCATAGGGACTGTCCATGGGCCCGAAGCGCAGGGTGCCGCCCAGTTTGGTCGCCTTGGCGACGGCGTCGTCGCAGTCGGGGACGACGAAGTACAGGTTGACGTAGGAGGGGATCTCGGGCGGGAACTCGTCGCCCATCCGCATGCGGCCGAGGACCGTGTTGTCCCCGAGGTTGAACATGCGGAAGTCGACCGCGTCGTCGACGACCTGCTGCGCCGAGTACGGGAAGACGGCGCTGAAGAAGGCGTCCGTCCGCTCCGGCTCGCGGGTGAAGACCTCGGCCCAGCCGTACGCGCCCGGCACGGCCGTCGCCTCGAAGCCCTCGTGGATGCCGCCCTGCCACAGGCCGAAGACGGCGCCGCTGGGTTCGCGGGCGATGCACATCGTGCCGAACTCGCCGACCTGCATCGGCTCCATCAGCACCTCGCCGCCGTTGTCCCGGATCCGCGCGGCCGTCGCGGCGGCATCGTCGGAGGCGAAGTAGAGGCACCACTGCGACGGGGCGTCCTGGCCGGGCATCGGCGGTACGACGGCGGCGACCGCCTTGCCGTCCGCGTAGGCCTGGGTGTAGTTGCCGTACTCGGACGACGCCTCGCCGAAGGTCCAGCCGAGGACGTCGCCGTAGAAGCTCTTGGCTCCCTCCACGTCGCCGAACATCGCGTCGGCCCAACAGGGGGTTCCCTCAGGTTGTACGGGCATGGCTGCGGCCCTTCTCCCGAATAGGCGGATGGTCTGTTTCCTCACGCTAGCCACCCGTTGGGCCGAGCGCGCGCCGAACGCCGGGGTTCGTCCCGGACGCAACCGGGAGAGGGCGCCGTCGCGTCGCCCGCGAGCGGGGTGTGCGCCTTGTGCGCCGGTGGGCGAAGGGAGGCGACCGGCGCGTGATCACGGCGGTGGATGACGATCGCCGCCGTCGCGTCGAGTGCACCGTGGGGCCACGAAGCCGCCCCTTTCACGCCGTACCGGGCCCTGTCCCCGGCTGTTTGCCTTGTACATGCGGTGCGCTCCTGTCAGGCGCGCCGGCCTCGTCCGCACCACCCGACCACTCCGCTCACCCCGGTCCAGTCCCAGGGAGGGAACGTGTCCACCCCCGACAGCGCCACCGAGGAACCCGTCCCCGAGTCCGCCGCCGACGCGCAGCCGACCAGTCTCAGCACCCGGGCGGCACGCCAGCTCACCACGACCACCAAGTCCGAACCGCAGATGCAGGCCATCAGCTCACGCTGGCTGCTGAAGACGCTGCCGTGGGTGGACGTCCGGGGCGGCACCTACCGGGTCAACCGGCGCCTGCAGCTGCGGATCGGGCGCGGACGGGTGCAGTTCGAGCAGAACGGCGGCAACGACATCAAGGTCATCCCCGAGACCCTCACCGAGCTGCCGGTGCTGCGCGGCTACTCCGACATCGATGTCCTCAAGGAGGTCGCCACCCGATTCCGGGTCCGCGAAGTGCGCGCCGGACAGGTGCTGTTCGAGGCGGGCCAGCCGGTCACCGAGGCGTACCTGGTGGTGCACGGCAAGTTCACCCGGTACACGACCGGCAAGTACGGCGAGGAGGAGATCACCGGGGTCGTCGCCGACGGCGACCAGCTGGGCGACGAGGCCATCGGGCAGTCGGATCCGCTGTGGCTGAGCTCGGTGCGCGCGGAGACCGGGGGCGTGCTGCTGGTGCTGCCCTGGGACGTCGTGACGGAGTTCACCGACCGGGTGCCGTCGCTGGCCGCGCACCTGCAGGCGTTCGCCGAGCGGCAGAAGCTGCCGATGAACCGCAAGGGCGAGGCCGACGTCCCCGTCCAGGCCGGCCATGTGGGCGAGCCGACGCTGCCCGGCGGGTTCGTGAACTACGACCTCGCCCCGCGCGAGTACGAGCTGTCGCTCACCCAGACCGTGCTGCGGGTGCACTCCCGGGTCGCCGACCTCTACAACGACCCGATGAACCAGACCGAGCAGCAACTGCGCCTGACCATCGAGGAGATCCGCGAGCGCCAGGAGTGGGAGCTGGTCAACAACCGGGAGTTCGGGCTGCTGCACAACGTCGACTACGGCCAGCGCATCAGCACCTTCGCCGGACCGCCGACGCCGGACGACATGGACGAGCTGCTGTCGATGCGCCGCAAGACCAAGGTGTTCCTCGCCCATCCGAAGGCGATCGCCGCCTTCTTCCGGCAGTGCAACCGGCGCGGTCTGGTGCCGGGGACGGCGAACGTCGAGGGGCACGAGATCCCCGCCTGGCGCGGGGTGCCCATCTTCCCGTGCAACAAGATCCCGATCAGCGACCGGCACACCAGCAGCATCATCGCGCTGCGCACCGGCGAGTCGGACCAGGGCGTGATCGGCCTCTTCCAGACGGGCCTTCCGGAGGAGTACCAGCCGGGCCTGAACGTGCGGTTCATGGGGATCGACGCGGCCGCGATCATCAACTACCTCGTCACCGCCTACTACTCGATGGCCATCCTCGTGCCGGACGCGGCGGGGATGCTGGAGAACGTCCAGATCGGCCGGACGGCCGACTGAGGGTGGAGTACGCGATGAGCACGCCCACGTCCGCCTGGTCCCTGCCGGGACCGCCGAGTCCGGCCCGCAGTGTGCGCGCCCGGCGCGGCGGGGCCGTCCCCGGGCTCAAGTACCGTCCGGTCGCCCCCGCGGATCCGGACAAGGCCGCGGAGGTCGACCGCAGGCTGGAGGCCTGGGCCCGCGGCCTGGAGCTGTTCCCGCCCGCCTGGAAGGGGGACTTCTCCGGGTTCCAGTTCGGCCGGGCCGTGGTGCTCCAGCATCCGGAGGCGGCCGATCTGGAGCGGCTGACCGTGGCCGGGCAGCTGCTGCTCGCCGAGAACCTCGTCGACAGCTGCTACTGCGAGGAGGACGAGGGCCGCGGCGGGGCGCGCCGCGGGCTCGGCGGGCCGCTGGTCATGGCCCAGTCGGCTATCGACCCCTACCACGGCACGCCGGCGCTGGAGGCGGAGTGGCGCGAGGGCGTCCAGGCCGACGGCCCGCTGCGCTCGTACCACTGGGCCATGAAGGACTACGCAGCCTTCGCGACACCCAGCCAGACCGACCGCTTCGTCCACGACATCGCCCGCCTCCACCTGGGCTACCTCGCCGAGGCCGCCTGGATGGAGACCCGGTACGCGCCCCGGGTGTGGGAGTACCTGGTGATGCGGCAGTTCAACAACTTCCGGCCCTGCCTGTCGATCGTCGACGCGGTGGACGGCTACGAACTGCCGGAAGCGGTCTACGCCCGCCCGGAGATCCAGCGGATCACCGCGCTCGCCTGCAACGCCACGACGATCGTCAACGACCTGTACTCGTTCACCAAGGAACTGGCGAGCGATCCCGGCCATCTCAACCTGCCGCAGGTCGTCGCCGCCAACGAGCGGTGCGGGCTGAAGGCCGCCTATCTGAGGGCGGTCGACATCCACAACGAGATCATGACCGCGTTCGAGGACGAGTCCGCCGTCCTCGCCGCCACCTCACCGCTCGTGGAGCGCTACGCCCGCGGCCTGTCCGACTGGGTGGCCGGCAACCACGAGTGGCACGCCACCAACACCCACCGCTACCACCTTCCCGACTACTGGTAGGCGCAGCTCCGATGAACTGTCAGCAAGACGACGAGGAGTCACCGTTGACCGTCGCCCCCGCCCGCATCAGCAACGTCCACCTGCCCGCCCAGTCGACGTACCAGTCCCGTGTCGCGGACTACTGGAACGCCGAGGAGAACCCGGTCAACCTCGAACTCGGCAAGCTCGACGACCTGTACCACCACCACTACGGCGTCGGAGCCGCCGATCTCACGGTGCTCGACGAGACCGATCCGGAGCTGCGCCGCGAGCGGATCACCGTCGAGCTGCACCGCCTGGAACACGCGCAGGCCGAACTCCTCGCCGCCCATCTGGGCCCGCTCACCCCGGACGACCGGGTCTTCGACGCCGGCTGCGGCCGCGGCGGCGGCAGCGTGGTGGCGAACCTGCGCTACGGCTGCCACACCGACGGTGTGACCCTCTCCGCGAAGCAGGCCGAGTTCGCGGGCGAGCAGGCCCGCAAGCGGGGCATCGACGACCGGGTGCGCTACCACCACCGCAACATGCTCGACACCGGTTTCGAGACGGGCGCCTACGCCGCGTCGTGGAACAACGAGTCGACCATGTACGTGGAGCTGGACCTGCTGTTCGCCGAGCACGCGCGGCTGCTGCGCCGCGGCGGACGCTACGTGGTGATCACCGGCTGCTACAACGACGCCTACGGACGTGCCTCCCGCGAGGTGTCCCTGATCAACGCCCACTACATCTGCGACATCCACCCGCGCTCGGAGTACTTCCGGGCGATGGCCCGCCACCGCCTGGTCCCGGTCCACGTCCAGGACCTCACCGCCGACACGATCCCCTACTGGGAGCTGCGCCGCGAGGCGGAGCACCTGGTCACGGGCATCGAGGAGACGTTTCTGAGCGCGTACCGGAACGGCAGTTTCCAGTACCTGCTGATCGCGGCCGACCGGATCTGACACGCGCACGGGCCCGCGTCCCGGTGCGGGCCCGTGCGGCGGCTTCGACATCCCCGCACCGCACGGGCCCGCGCCGGGACCTCCCCCGCGCGGCTCCCCCCTTGAACCGGGCCGTTCACTGTTCTACCTTCGCCACATGGTCGGGGCATCAACGCCCGCTCAGGAGCCGCACAACGAGCTGCACGACGAGCGGACGGCAGATGGGCCGGGTGATGCGGAATGCGTCCGCACCTCGCGCTGATCGAGGACGAACCCGATTTCGCACTGATGTGCCGTTCCTATCTGGAACGGGCCGGATTCACCGTCACCTGGGCCATGGACGCACGCGCCGGCAAGGCCGTCCTGTACGAGGGCTGCGTCGACCTCGCCGTC
The DNA here is from genome assembly GCF_044768275.1 of Streptomyces sp. NPDC101152. Taxonomy (NCBI): domain Bacteria; kingdom Bacillati; phylum Actinomycetota; class Actinomycetes; order Kitasatosporales; family Streptomycetaceae; genus Streptomyces; species Streptomyces sp. NPDC101152. The sequence continues at coordinate 76,283 of NZ_JBIWPO010000011.1, forward strand.
CTCGACCTGGGCCTGCCGGACGGCAGCGGCCTCGAACTGCTGCGGGCGCTGCGCTCGACCAGCCGGCTGCCGGTCATCGTCGTCTCCGGGCGTGGCGCGGAGGCCGACCGGGTGGCGGGCCTGGAGATCGGCGCCGACGACTATCTGGTCAAGCCGTTCTCCCAGCGGGAGTTGGTGGCCCGCATCCACGCGGTGCTGCGCCGCTCGCAGCCGCCCGACGCCCCGGCCCTGCTGCGGGTCGGCTCGCTGCTCATCGACAGCGCGGGACGCCGGGCGTCCGTCGGCGGCATCGCACTGACGCTGCGCCCCAAGGAGTACGCCCTGCTGGAGACGCTGGCCGAGGCGCCCGGGCGGGTCTTCTCCACCGAGCAGCTGCTGGAGCGGATCTGGGGCTCGGCCTGGCAACAGCCGGCGACCGTCGTCGAGCACGTGTACCGGTTGCGCGGCAAGCTCGCGGCCACGCCCGCGCCGGCCCCGCGGATCACGACGGTGCGCGGCTACGGCTACCGCCTCGATCTCTGAGTCCCGCCTCGGCCCGGGAGGTCCGACCGTGCCCGATGTCCCGGACTTCCGGCTCCTGTTCGACGCAACGCTGTCCCCGCTGCTCGTCCTCAGCCCGGACTTCACCATCGTCGAGGTCAACCGGGCCTATCTCACGGCGACCCGGACGGACCGCGGCATCGTGGGGCGTCCGGTCTTCGACGTCTTCCCCGACAACCCGGACGACCCGTCGGCCGACGGTGTCGCCAATCTGCGGCGCTCGCTGGAGACCGTGGTGGCGAGCGGCCGTACGGACACGATGGCGCTGCAGCGCTACGACATCCCGGCGGGCGAGGAGGGCACCTTCGCCGAGCGCTACTGGAGCCCGGTCAACGTACCGGTCCTGGACGCCGGCGGGCAGGTCAGGTACATCCTGCACCGGGTCGAGGACGTCACGGAGTTCGTGCACCTGCGCCGGGTGGGGCGGGAACAGCGGCGGGCCGTCGCCGAGGCGCAGATGCGGGCGGAGGGCATGGAGATCGACCTCTTCGTCCGGGCGCGGGAGATCCGCGAGGTCAACGAGCAGCTCAGCCGGGTCAACGCCGAACTGGACTCCGCCGGGCGCAGGTTGCGGGAGGAGCAGCGGGCCAAGGACCGGTTCATCGCGACGCTCTCGCACGAGCTGCGCAACCCGCTCGCCGCGGCCACCGCGGCCACCGAACTCCTCGCCCTCGACCTGCCCGAGGGGCATCCGGCCCTGTCGGTCCTGGAGCGGCAGCTGGGCACGCTGGCGCGGATGAGCAACGACCTCCTGGACGGCACCCGGGCCGTGACCGGGCGTCTGGAGCTGGTTCGGGAGCCGGTCGATCTGCGCTCGGTCCTGGACGGGGCGGCTGCGGACATCCGCGGGCTGTTCGGGCACGAGGGCCGCACGCTGGGTGTCGTCCTGCCGCCCGAGCCGGTGACGGTGGACGGCGACCGGCTGCGGCTGGCGCAGGTGTTCACGAACCTCCTGTCCAACGCGCTGAAGTACACCCGGCCCGGCGGGCACACCGAGGTCGGTCTCACCCTCGAGGAGGGCGTGGCCCGGCTGACGGTGCGGGACGACGGCATCGGCTTCGCGCCCGGGCAGGCGGAGGAGCTGTTCGGGGTGTTCATGCGGGCGGCCCCGGCCGGTCCCGACACGCCGGAGGGCCTGGGACTGGGACTCGCGGTGGCGCGGACGGTGGTGGAGCTGCACGGCGGCCGGATCGAAGCGCACAGCGACGGCCTCGGCACGGGCGCCTCGTTCACGGTACGGCTGCCGACCACCGCCGCGACGACCCCGCGGCCGTCGCCTCCCCCGGCCGGCCGCCCGGCGCCGCACCCGCTGTCCGTGCTGATCGTCGAGGACAACACGGACCTGGCCGCCACCTACCGGACCCTCCTGGAACGCCACGGCCACCGGGTCACCGCCGTGCACACGGGCGCGGACGCAGTCGCCGCCGTCGGCGCCGAGCCCTTCGACGTCGTCCTGTGCGACCTGGGGCTGCCGGACATGGACGGCTACGCGGTCGCCCGCGCCCTGCGCGCCGGGCCCGACGGGGACCGGCTGCGCCTGATCGCGGTGTCCGGATTCAGCCAGGGCACCGACCGCGCCCTGTCCCGCGCGGCCGGCTTCGACGCCCACCTGGCCAAACCGCTGCCGCTCACCGACCTGCTGGAACTCCTGGAACGCCCGGGCTCGGCCTGAACTCATCCTGGTGTCTTCCCCCTTGGATGCTCCTGTGCTTGCCTGGGGAGCCGTTTTCGGTTGCCGGGGCGGGAGTTGCTGCATGCGGACACCGTGGATCGTGGGAGTGCTGCTGGCCGGCGCGCTGCTGCTCGGCGCCTGCGGCGATCCGTCGTCCGGACCCGAGGGCCCGCCGCCCTCCCCCGCCGTACCGGGCGCCTCCGCCGCCACGACCCACCAGCGGGCGCCCGTATCTCCCGGCCCCCCGGACGTGGGCCCCACGGTGCTGTACCTCGGCGACTCGCTGGCGACGGAGGCCCAGAACGTCCTCGGGCAGCAGCTCCGCTCGGATCTGAACGCGACCTACACCAGTGCCCCGTTCTCGGGCACCACGCTCTGCGACTACCTGGAGGGCACAGGGGCGCGTTCCCTGGTGCCGGACGCGGACAAGGCGGCCGCGCTGGTGCGGGCACGGCATCCCGACTATGTGGTGATGCAGTTCTGGGGCAACGCCTGGGGCTTCACCTGGTGCATGGACGGCATCACCTACAACGGCTCGCAGCAGAGGTACCTCACTCGGTACCAGGCCGACCTGCGCCGGCTCACCGCGCAGATCGCCGACGCGGGCGGGGCCCGGCGCCCTCGGATCGTCTGGGTGTTGCAAGGGCCCGACCCGATGACCCCGGACCGGGTGCGCCGGGTCAACCAGATGTACGAGCAGCAGGCCGCGGCGTCCGGTGACCTGGTCGCCGACGCCGGCGCCACGGTCAGCCCGGCCGGGGCCCGCTACACCTGGCAGCAGTACCTGCCGTGCACCGCCTACGAGCGCGCGCACCCCGGCTACTGCACCCAGCCGGGCCAGGACCGCACCGCCCTCCACCTGGACACGGACTACCTGCACTTCTGCCTGGTCCCGACGACGTCCGCCGCAAGGCCGTGCCCGGTCCGCTCCCCCGGCATCCTGCGCACGACCCGGGAGATCACCCGGGTGATCGGGGAACACGTACGCGGCCGGTGACCCCTCGGGGCCCACCGGCCGCGCGTGCCGGGCCGGCCGTCACTCGCCCGCGTAGGCCTTCTCCAGGGCGGCGAGGTCGAACTTGGACATCGCCATGAACGCCTTGGTCGCACGGGACGCCTTCTCCTGGTCCGGGTCGCTGATCATGTCGATGAGCCGGGCCGGCACGACCTGCCAGGACAGGCCGTACCTGTCCTTGAGCCAGCCGCAGGGGCCGGGTTCGCCGCCGCCCTCGGTGAGCTTGGTCCAGTAGTAGTCGATCTCCTCCTGGTCCTCGCAGAAGATCTGGAAGGAGACCGACTCGTTGAACTTGAACTGCGGGCCGCCGTTGAGGGCTACGAACTTCTGGCCGTTGGCCGTGAACTCCACGGCCAGCACCGAGCCGACGGGGCCCGCTCCTCCCTCGACGTTCCGGCCGACGCGGCCGATGCTCGAGTTCTTGAAGACCGAGACGTAGTAGTGGGCGGCCTCCTCGGCCTGGCCGTCGAACCAGAGACACGTGGTGAATCCGTCGGTGGTCATCGGGTACCTCCTGGGGCGTGGAACGCGGTCACCTGTATCGACCGATCCTCGCCGCGGAACTCATCGGCGGGGCGGCCGATTAATCCATATGGCCCCCTCGCGGCCCGGGCCTAGGCTCCGCACATGACGTCATCCCCCACCGACCCGGTCCTGCCCTTCCGTCTCGACATCCCGCAGCACACCCTCGACGACCTGCACGACCGCCTCGACCGCACCCGCTGGCCGGACGAGCTGCCCGGCACCGGATGGGCGTACGGCGTGCCCGCCGACTACCTGCGCGAGCTGGTGCACTACTGGCGCCACACCTACGACTGGCGTGCCGCGGAGGCGCAGCTGAACCGGTGGCCGCAGTTCACGACCACCGTCGACGGCTCGACCGTGCACTTCGCGCACGTCCGCTCCCCCGAGCCGGACGCCACCCCGCTGGTCCTCACGCACGGCTGGCCCGGGTCGATCGTGGAGTTCCTGGACGTGGTCGGCCCGCTCGCCGACCCGGTCGCGCACGGCGGCGACCCGGCCGACGCCTTCCACGTCGTGGTGCCGAGCGTCCCCGGGTTCGGGCTGTCCGGACCGCCGACGGACACCGGCTGGGAGGCCGGCCGGATCGCGGACGCGTGGGCCGAGCTGATGCGGCGCCTGGGTTACGAGCGCTTCGGCGCGCAGGGCGGCGACTGGGGCGCGGCCATCTCCCGCGAGCTGGGGCGGGCCCATCCCGACCGGGTGATCGGCGTCCACCTCAACCTGCTGCCGGGGGCGCAGCAGATCACCGAGCCGACGCAGGAGGAGCTGGACGCGCTCGGCACGGAGGAGCAGGAGCGGGCGCTGCTGTCGTGGCGCCGGTGGAGCGAGTGGTCGCGCGAGGGCACCGGATACGCCGTCCTGCAGGCCACCCGGCCGCAGACCGTGGCGTACGCGCTGACGGACTCACCCGTGGGTCAACTCGCCTGGACCGTCGAGAAGTTCCAGGAGTGGACGGACTCGCAGCTGCTGCCCGAGGAGGCCGTGGACCGGGACCGGCTGCTCACCAACGTGATGCTGTACTGGCTGACCGGGACGGCCGGCTCCGCCGCCCGCATCTACTACGAACGCGCCCACGCCACCGGCCGCGCCGCCCTTGAGACCGAGCCGTCGACCGCGCCCACGGCGCTCGCCCTGTTCCCGGCCGAGCCCCAGATCCCGCTGCGGCACAAGGCGGAGCGCACCGAGAACCTGATGCGGTGGACGGAGTTCGACCGCGGCGGGCACTTCGCGGCGATGGAGGAGCCGGACCTGCTGGTCGGCGATGTGCGGGCGTTCTTCAGGCAGTTGCGCGAGAAGGGCTGAGGGCACGCCTCTGCCGGTGGCGAATCTGCCGCGGGCAGAGAATCCGCCTCGCGGCGCCCGCCCTGGCCAAGAGTGGAGTCGACGGCATCACCGTTCGAGGGAGAACCGATGACTGCACTCACCCCGCTCGCACCCCGCGCCGAGGAGGGCGACACCCCGCCCAGCCGCTTCGACGACCATCTGGCCGCCCAACTGCTGGGGCAGCGGATCGTCCTCCTCGGCACCCAGGTCGACGAGGTCTCCGCCAACCGGGTCTGCGCCCAGCTGCTCCTGCTGTCCGCGGAGGACCCGCGCACCGACATCAGCCTCTACATCAACAGCCCCGGCGGCTCGGTCCACGCCGGGCTCGCCATCTACGACACCATGCGGCTGATCCCGAACGACGTCTCCACGCTCGCCATGGGATTCGCGGCCAGCATGGGCCAGTTCCTGCTCAGCGTCGGCGCCCACGGCAAGCGCTACGCCCTGCCGAACGCACGGATCATGATGCACCAGCCGTCGGCCGGGATCGGCGGCACCACCGCGGACATCGAGATCCAGGCGGAGAACCTGGAGCACACCAAGCGCACCATCGAGCGGCTCACCGCCGAGCACACCGGGCAGAGCCCGGAGACGATCTCCCGGGACGGCGACCGCGACCGCTGGTTCACGGCCGAGGAGGCCAGGGAGTACGGCATGGTGGACCGGGTCGTGGAGTCCCTCGCGGACGTCCGCCCGGCCGCCTCCAAGCGACGGATGGGGCTGTGACCATGGGGAACTACACGATTCCGTACGTCGTCGAGCGGACCGCGCACGGCGAGCGCTCCTCCGACGTGTTCAGCAGGCTGCTGTCCGAGCGGATCATCTTCCTCGGCACCGAGATCGACGACGGCGTCGCGGGCGTCGTCATCGCGCAGCTGCTCCACCTGGAGTCGGCGGCCCCGGAGAACGAGATCGCGATCTACATCAACTCCCCCGGCGGCTCGTTCACCTCGCTGATGGCGATCTACGACACGATGACGTTCGTGCACGCGCCGATCTCCACGTTCTGCGTCGGCCAGGCGGCCTCCACGGCGGCCGTCCTGCTGGCGGGCGGGGACCCGGGACGGCGGTTCGTGCTGGAGCACGCGCGCGTGCTGCTCGGCCAGCCGGCCAGCGGCGGCCGGCAGGGCACCGTGTCGGACCTGGCCGTGCAGGCCAAGGAGATGGTCCGTATCCGCTCGCAGGTCGAGGAGGTGCTGGCCCGGCACACCCACCACGACATCGCCACGCTGCGCGCCGACATGGACCGCGACAAGGTGTTCACCGCCGAGGAGGCGGTGGACTACGGGCTGGCGGACGAGGTGCTGAGCCGGCGCCTCGTGGCGTACTGAGGCACCGGCCGGGCTTCCTGCCTCAGGCGACCAGGCACAGCCCGTCGTAGGACGAAGGGGTCGTGGCCCGGCTCCGGTTGTGCCGCAGGCTGCCGATGCGGGTGAGCTCGCCCTGCGCCCGCGACAGCAGGTCGCCGAGGCCCAGTCCGAGGGCGTGGGCGGCGGCCGCGAGGACCTCCGAGGAGGCTTCCTTGCGGCCGCGCTCCACCTCGGAGAGGTACGGCATGGAGATCCGCGCGGCGTCGGCGACGTCCTTGAGCGTGCGCTCCTGAGCAAGCCGCTCACGCCTGAGGACGTCCCCGACCAGGTCCCGCCACAGCGGCTCCTTCGGCGCGGGGTCCACAGGTGGTGCCACGGCCGGCGGTGCGGCGGGGCGCTCGGCCTGCGGGCGGCGCAGCGGAATGACCCGGACTTCGTTCGACGCTTGGCTGCTCACCTCTCCAGCCTAGATTCGATCGCCACCGAGGGAGGGGACCTGCATTCTGCCCTGGGTGGAATCCAGGGAGCTTTCCGCGCGTGGACGTACGGGTGGCGGACTTCGAACAGTGGGAGCGATGAGATTCGGCCACACCGTCCGGTCCGTGTCTGCAGTCTGCGTCCGCGATCGTCATCGCCGGGCGCGTTCCGGACTGACATTTTACGCCAGCCGGCTCCTCGGCACGCATGCGCCGTCACACCCTGGGTACCCGCATCCCGAGGACCCGAGGTACCCAGACGTCGGACCCTGACATCCGTGGGAGAGGAAAATGAATACCGCCGTGAATCGGTCAAAGGCGCAGGTCACAGCGGCGACCGCCGGGACCGGCACGGGTGACGGACCCCTTCCGGGCATCGAGGAGCCCCGGTCCGTGGCACCGCGCGACGCACGAGAGCTGTCCCGCCAGTTCTTCCAGCGGCTCGCGGAGCTGGAGGAGGGCACACACGAGTACCAGTACGCGCGCAACACGCTCATCGAGATGAACATGTCGCTGGTACGGTTCGCCGCCGGGAGGTTCCGGGGGCGGGGCGACGACATGGAGGACCTCGTCCAGACCGGCATGATCGGGCTGATCAAGGCGATCGACCGGTTCGAGCTGGCGCGCGAGGTGGAGTTCACGTCCTTCGCCCTGCCGTACATCGTCGGTGAGATCAAGCGGTTCTTCCGTGACACCACCTGGGCGGTGCACGTGCCGCGCCGGCTCCAGGAACTGCGGGTGGAGCTGGCCAAGGCCCGGGAGGAGCTGGCCAGCCGGCTGGACCGGGAGCCGACGACCGCCGAACTGGCGACCCTCATGAACATCTCCGAGGGCGAGGTCGTCGAGGCGCAGATCGCGGCCAACGGATACAACTCCTCCTCCCTGGACGCCGCGCTGACCGGCGACGGTCCGGAGGGCGGCGAGGCGGTGCTGGCCGACTTCATCGGCGTCGAGGAGGACGGGCTGCGGCTCGTCGAGGACTTCCAGTCGCTGGCCCCCCTGATGGCCGAACTCGGGGAGCGTGACCGGCAGATCATTCACATGCGGTTCGTGGAGGAGGCCACGCAGGCGGAGATCGGCGAACGGCTCGGCTGCTCGCAGATGCACGTCTCCCGTCTGATCAAGCGCATCATCGCCCGACTGCGCGAAGGCATGCTGGGCGAGCTGGGCTGCGCGTGAGGGACAGGCGCGCGCACCGGTGACCGCCGCGTCCGTCGCGGCGGTCACCGTCAGTCGGAGCTGAGCCCCACCACGGCGCACACTCTTTTGCCGACGGGCACCCGTTCCACGGTGACCCGCTTCGCGAGCGCGTGGACGATCTCCAGACCGTGGCGTCCGATCCGCTCGGGGTCCCGCGGAAAGCGCCGGGGCAAGGCTCCACTGCTGTCGTACACGTACACCGACACGAAGGTGTCCGTGCCCTCCAGCTCCAGGATGTAGGGACCGTTGCTGTGCCGGTCCGCGTTGGTGACCAGTTCGCTCACCACCAGCATGAGCTCTTCCTCGACCCGGGAGCCGATCTGGGCGCACCACTCGGTTCTGAGGCGGCCGACGAAGTCCGCGGCGAACGCCCTCGCCTCGGCGATGCATCCCGGCTCGCCGGTGTAGTGGGCCGCCCGTCGGAGTGGATCCACCGGTACGTCAAAACCAGTCGGTATCACTGCTCCGCCCACGTGGTCGTCCATGCGTTTCTCTCTCGGAAGCCGGCCCGGCCGGACGCTGCTGCACCAGTGCTCGTACCCCGAGCCGCGCTTCGCAGTCCCCGCGGCGGCCCGAAGTGTCCGCTTCAGATCACAGCGCCGGTGTTGTGAGAGTCGAGACAAGAGCGCCGAGAGAGGTCGAGGCGGTCGTGGCCGGGGTGAGTGGTGGTGCGGGCGGCGAGGTCGTGGGCGGCGACGAGGACGGCGTGGGCGGCACCGAGGAGGACGACGGGGAACTCGGCGACGACGAGGACGGAGCCGTCGACGTGGGCGGGCACGAGGTCGTCGACGCGGACGGCGTCGCCGATGAGGATGGCGTCGTCGTGGCGGGGCTGGGCGGAGAGGCGCACGGCGACGACGGCGGCGAGGTGGACACCGGCGGGGACGGTGCCGTGGGCGTGGTGACGGTCACCGACGGCGAGGGCTGCGCCGGCGGTTTGGCCGGCCGGTCGTGGCGTCCCGTGTCACCGCGGTGCCGGCCGATCCACTCGTGGTGGTCGGCGTCGTAGATCACGAAGACGTTGATGATCTGCGGGGCGGGCGTGACCACGACGACGTTCGAGGAGCGGTACGAGGACCAGGTGTCGCCGGTCGGCTTCGGCGTGGTCGGCAGGGCGACGGGCGGGGTGAGCGGGTTGCCACAGGCGCAGCGGACGCGGGGAACGCCGTGGCCGTCGATCAGGACGGCGGTGCCGGACTGCAGGACCGCCTGGAAGCTGGTGGCGGCTCCGCCGCGGTATCCGTGGTTGGTGACGCGGGTGTCCATGCGCAGTTGCACGGGCGTGAGCGAGCGCAGGTAGCCGGGGACCTGGGAGGGGGCGACGCCCGCGACGGAGGCGAAGGCGCCGTTCTTGGCGGGGTCGGCCTGGAGCACCGCGATCTGCTTCTCCACGTCGCAACTGGAGACGTTGCGGCTGCCGCCGTACAGACCGGCTGTCCCGCCGTCGACTCCCCGTACCGCGTTCGCGGGGGCCGATTCGGTGGGCGGGGCCGCGGAGACGGGTGCGGCGGAGCTGTCGTTGGCGGTCGACGGGGTGAACGGGTCGGGGCCCGTCTTGCCCGCGGCCTGCAGGAAGACCTCGCCACTCTTGCCGGAGCCGCCGCCCGAGTGGGTGAAGACGACCGCCAGGACCACCGCGGCGACCACGGCGGTGGTCAGGACGGCGACGCGCGGCGCCGACCGCCACCAGGGGCGGTGGGGTTCGGGTGGGGGTTGGCCGCCCCCACTGCTGCCCGACGGCGGCTGGGACGGCGGCCCGGACGGCGGCTGGGAGGGACCCGACAGCGGGCCGGAGGGCGGTCCGGTGGGGCGGCCGGAGGACGGCGGTTCGACGCTCACGAGCTCCACTTCCCGACGCTGGACTCCTGCGGCATGTCCCGAGTTGTGCCGCTTTGAAGACTTTCTCCTCTATTGTCTGCATCTGTCTCACGCCGCCCGCAAGCCGACGCGGACGGCCCTCCCGGCGGGCGGGGTCGGCGGACCCTGCTTAGCGTGGCTGGCGTGAGCCCGCGAACCGCATCCGCCCCGGCCGTGGCCCGTCATGGCTGGGCGCAGGCCCTGTTCACGGTGCTGGCCACGCTGATCGCCATGGGGGTGACCGCCGCCCTCGGGCTCTGGGCGGCCGGAGCGCGTGACCTGCCCGGCGGCTCGTTCCCCCGGATCGTCACGGCGACCGTGGTGACGGCCGTCGGCGGCTCGATCGAGCTGTCCGGGAACGCCGACGGCCTGGCCGGCTCCCGGGCCGGGCTGACCGTGATCCCGTTGACCGTCACGCTGGTGGGCACGCTCGTGCTGGCGGCCGGCTTCCTGCGGCCGCTGCGCCACCGAGCGGTCGCGGGCGCCCCCGAACTGGCGGGCTGGGCTGCCCGGATCGCCGTCCTGTGGCTGCTCGCCCTGCTGGGCCTCGCCCTCGGCGCCCGCCAGACGTTCGGCATCTCGCTCGGCAACGGCACCATCAGCGACATCGGCAACCTGTTCGACATCTCGCCGAAGGTCGGCTTCAAGGCGGACGTGCCCACGACGCTGGTGTTCGGTCTGCTCTGGCTGCTGGGTGTGCTGGTGCTGGCACTGCTGGTATCGCGCGGGGCGCCGCTGCCGGGGCGGTTGCTGCGCTTCCAGGAATCGGTGCGCCCGGCCGCGTACGCGATGGTCGTCCTGCTCCTCGCGTACGTCGCTCTCGGCGCCGTCGTCTGCCTGCTGACCGCCGCGACCCGCGGGCATGCCGCGGAGACCCTGGCGGTGCTCCTGCTGGGCCTGCCGAACCTGGTCTGGCTCGCCCTGACCCTGGGCCTCGGCGCGACCTGGACCGGCAGGGTGCAGGGGCCGTTCGGGCTGCCCATGCCCCACGTTCTCGACGAGGTGCTGCGCACCAAGGACGTCTCCACGCTCAACCTCACCACGCTGGCCGACCACGACGGGCGGGTGTGGTGGCTGGTGGTGGTGGACGCGGTGCTGCTGCTCGCCGCCGCCTTCGTGATGGCGGCTCGCTCCCCTGCCCGGATCCGCGCCTGGCAGCACGCCCTGCACATGGCGGTCGCGCTCGTGCTGACCGTTGTGATGATCTGCCTGGTCGGCCGGATCTCCGCGCACTACGGCCTGTCGGTGCTCGGCATCGGCGACCTGGGCGGAGGCCTGTCGGGAAACCTGTCCCTGCAGCCAAGGGTGTGGACCGCGGTCGCGTTCGCCGTCCTGTGGGGCCTGGTGACCGGCTTCCTCGGCGCGCTGCTGGCCAGGCCGGCACGGCGGCGGGGCGCGGCCGGCGCGGCGCGGGAGCGCTGACGTCGTCCCCGCTCAGCGCGCCGGGCCGGGCGGCCGGAAGACCGGGGCTGCCCACAAGGGCGGCGCTTGGGGACGCCCCTTCCCTTCCCCGACAGCTCGCAGGTCCACCTCCGTGGCCGGGTGGCCGCTGGTCGCCGCCGCGGTCAGGGCCGCGCGCAGGGCGGCCACGAAGGCGAGGCAGGAGTCGTGGCGGTCGTCCGGGGCCTTGGCCAGGGCCTTGGTGAACACGGTGTCCACCCCCGGGGCGAGGTCCGGGCGGGTCTCGGTGAGCGGGGGCGGCTGGTCGTACTGGTGGGCCCACAACAGGGCCATGTCGTCGTCGCGGCGGAACGGCGGGCGGCCGGCGAGGGACTCGTAGACGACGCAGGCGAAGCCGTACACGTCGCAGCGTCCGTCGACCGGGCGGCCGGAGATCTGCTCCGGGGCCACGTAGTCGAGCGTGCCGACGAACTGGCCGACGGTCGTGAAGCCGGTCAGCGACAGGGACTTCTTCGTCAGGCCGAAGTCCGTGAGGTAGGTGTGCTCGGGATGGTCACTGTCGGTGCCGCGGGCGACCAGGATGTTGCCCGGCTTCACGTCCCGGTGGACCAGTCCGTGCTCGTGCGCCGCGTCCAGCGCGGAGGCGACCTGCGCGGCGATGCGCAGGGCCGTGGCGGGCGCCAAGGGGCCCTGGCGGTCCAGCAGATGGCGCAGATCGCTGCCCTCGACGTAGCGCATGGCGATGTACAGCACGCCGTCCGTCTCGCCCGCCTCGTAGACCGGCACGATGTGCGGGTGGTCGATCGCGGCGGCCGCCCGGGACTCGTGGGTGAAGCGGAGCCGGAAGGTGTCGTTGCGGGCGAGTTCCGGGGCGAGCAGTTTGAGGGCGACCGTGCGGTCCAGGCGCAGGTCGCGGGCACGGTAGACGACGGCCATCCCACCGCGGCCGATCTCGCGCTCGATGCGGTAGCCGGCCACCTGCCTGCCGACGAGCTCGGAGGGGCCGCCCGAGAAGAGGCTCGTGTCATGGGCCATCGGGCGTCACGACCTGCGTCGGGGCGTGGCCGGGGTCCTTGGCGGCGGCACGCGGTCCGTCGTCCGTGGCGTAGGTGCCCAGGCGCGCTCCGTCGCCGTACACCCACTGGCCCTGCTCGGTGTCGTACAGCCACACGGACTCGCCGTCGACGACCACCCCGATCCGCAGCCCGCGGGTGCGGCCGCGGAACGACTCCCCGTCCAGGCCGCCGGCGAGTTCCTCCACCGCGGAACGGTAGCGGGCCAGGGCCTGTTCGGCGCGGGCGATGAGGGGCCGGGGGTCGTCGACACGGGTCCGGGGGCCACCGGTGGCGGGCGGGTCCTGGGGTACGGCGACCAGGAGGCGGCCGTCGACCCAGGCCGACCAGCCGTTGGCGCACAGGACGCGGGCCCACTCGCCGCGCCGCTCCACCAGCTGCACGGGCAGGAGCGGGTCGAGGGGGACCGTGGGCCGGGCGGGGTCGGGGGCCTCCCAGGCGGGCATGCCGCACCGGGGGACGACGTGGGTGGGGCCGAAGCCCGGGCTCGTCATCTCGCGGCTCCTAGGGGGTGTTGTGGAAGTCCAGTGCGGTGCCTGCGGTGTTCGGTGCGTGGCCTCGGCGTGCCGGACGAAGGTCCTAGACGGGGGTCCCCCCGCTCGAGCGTAGCCGAGAGTGGGGGAGGAGCTACTCGGGCCTTTGGCCGGTGCGGCGAGGGTGCGTGCCGGGCGCCGCGGGTGCTGTGCGGGGCTTTCACAACACCCCCTAGTCACGCATCACGGCGGGTTCGTGGCGGCGCAGCAGCCGGGACACCAGGAAGCCGAAGACGGCGGACAGGACGACCAGCATGGCGATGTCCAGCAGCCAGGTCCCGGCGGAGTGCCGGAACAGCGGGTCGGTGGTCAGGTCGCCCGGCACGATCCGGGCCAGCCCGACCGTGCCGGCCATCGCGCCGAGGGCCCAGCGCGAGGGCACCAGCCAGGACAGCTGTTCCAGGCCCGGCACACCGTGCAGCTTCAGCAGGGCGCCGCAGAAGACGACCTGGACGATGGCGAGCAGCACCAGCAGCGGCATCGTCACCTCCTCCTTGCGCACCAGCGCGGAGACCAGCAGCCCGAGCATCATCGCGGTGAACGCCAGCAGGGCGACCGCGACGGTGATCTCGACGAGGGGCGGCATCAACACGCCTGTGCCGCCGGGCGCGTCGAGGTCGACGCCGAGCAGTGCCACCAGGGTCAGGACGACGGCCTGCAGCACGGTGACGGTGCCGAGGACCACGACCTTCGACATCAGGTAGGCCGATCTGGACAGGCCGACCGCGCGTTCGCGTTGGTAGATCGTGCGCTCCTTGACGAGCTCGCGCACGGCGTTCGCGGCGCCCGTGAGGACTCCGCCGACGCACAGGATGAGCAGCGCGTTCATCGCCGTGTTCTGGGTGAGCCGGTGGCCGGCCAGGGCGCGGGCCATGGCGCCCATCACGAACGGCAGCGCGATCATGATGGCGAGGAAGGTGCGGTCGGCGCTCAGTGCGGCGGTGTAGCGGCGCACCAGCGTGCCGAGTTGGGCGGCGCGGCTGCGGGGCCGGGCGGGCGGGGTGATCACGACCGGGCCGGTGCGGGACACGCGGGGCTGGGCGGTGGACTCGGTGACGTAGTGCCGGTGGAAGGGCGAGAGGCGGAAGTCGCCCGCCCAGTCGCGGTCCGTGTCCCGTTCGAAGGCCTCGAAGGCCTCGGGCCACTGCTCGAAGCCGAAGAAGGCGAGCGCGTCCTCGGGCGGCCCGTAGTAGGCGACCCGGCCGCCGGGCGCGAGGACGAGGAGGCGGTCGCAGACGTCGAGGCTGAGCACGCTGTGGGTGACGACGATGACCGTACGGCCGTCGTCGGCGAGGCCGCGCAGCATGTGCATCACCGAGCGGTCCATGCCGGGGTCCAGGCCCGAGGTCGGCTCGTCGAGGAAAAGCAGGGACGGCTTGGTCAGCAGCTCCAGGGCGACGCTGACCCGCTTGCGCTGGCCGCCGGAGAGGCTGTGCACGGGCTGCATCGCACGCTGCTCGAGGCCGAGTTCGCGGATGACCTCATCGACCCTGTCGCGGCGTTCGGCCTTGGCGGTGTCCTGCGGGAAACGCAGTTCGGCGGCGTACGACAGGGCGCCTCGGACGGTGAGCTGGGCGTGCAGGATGTCGTCCTGCGGGACCAGGCCGATGCGCTGGCGCAGCTCCGCGTAGTCGCGGTAGAGGTCGCGGCCGTCGTACAGGACGGTGCCGTGGTCGGCGGGCCGCTGGCCGGTGAGGGCGTTCAGCAGCGTGGACTTGCCGGCGCCGCTCGGGCCGACGACCGCGAGCAGGCACTTCTCCCCCACCGGGAAGGACACGTGATCGAGCAGCGTCCTGCGGCCGCGGTCGACGGCGACCGTGAGGTCCTGCACGTCGAGGGAGACCTCGCCGGTGTCGACGTACTCCTGCAGGGTGTCGCCGACCAGGCAGAACGCCGAGTGGCCGATGCCGACGATGTCGCCGGGGCCGATGGGGGCGACGGTGACGGGGGTGCCGTTGAGGAACGTGCCGTTGTGGCTGCCGACGTCGGCGATCTCGTAGCTGCCGTCGGGCAGGGCGCGCAGTTCGGCGTGCCGGCGGGAGACGATCAGGTCGTCGATGACCAGGTCGTTGTCGGCGGCGCGGCCGATGCGCAGGGTGCGGGCGGGCAGCGGCCGTACGGTGGTGGGGCGGCGGAAGGTTCCGGTGAGGCCGGGCATGGAGACCGCCGAGGGGCGCTCCACGACCGGCGGCGGCCGGTCGAGCAGGACGGCGCGCGGGCCGTCGGACGGGTTGCCGAAGCGGATGACGCTGCCGGGGCCGATGCGCCACTCGTGCACCCGGCGGCCGTCGGCGAAGGTGCCGTTGGTGCTGTTCTCGTCCTCGACCAGCCAGTGACCGTCCTCGGGCCGCAGCACCGCGTGGTGCCACGAGACCCGGGCATCGTCGAGGACGATGTCGCTCAACGGGTCGCGTCCGACGTGGTAGTCGTGGCTCGGACTCATCACCGTGGAGCCCAGATCGGTCTCCAGGACGAGTTCGGGCGCCGTCGGAGCGACCGGCCGCTCTGCCATGTGCGAGATTCTACCGATTGGTCCACATATGTGCCCGGCGCGAGCGGCGGCCCCGAGAGCTCAGCCGACGGGCATCACCAGCGCGGGGACGATCCGCTGCATGCGCAGCGCGTCGACGGACTCGGCGAGCAGCTCGTACTCGGTGGTCTCGTCGCTGATGGCGACCCGCACCAGCCGTCCGGCCGCCAACTCGTCGGCGACCAGCTCTTGTTGGGCGAGGTCGGCACACCACCAGCGCAGCGCCGCGGGCACGTCCGGCACGGTCGCGGCGACCGGCACCAGCGAGCTCGACGGGAAATGCTCGGCCTCGGGCTGCGGGTCGAGGCGGTCGGCGATCCAGTTGGCGCGGTCACGCAGCCACCACAGCGCGAGAGCGAGGGTGGGGGCCCGGTAGGTGCCCAGGGGTACGCCGATGCGCTGCCCTGCGCAGACGCCGTACGCGGTGACGTGGCATAAGAACTCGTCGTGCATGGTCATTCCCCCGCTGCTCGTTCGCCTCTCGGCCTTGCCTCGCTTTCCGTGCGGCTCATGTGCGGTACGTGACGGCGACTTCGCTCGCCGTGAAGTCCCTCAACTGTTGAGTATGTTCACTGCTGAACCACTGTCACCATGAATTTCCGGCCAGTCTCCTGGCATATTCACCGGGTCAGTTGGCCGAAATGCTGCGGTCAGGGCATTACCCGAGGGGTAATCGACGCCCCCGGCCGGGCCGGGCATGGTTGTCGTACCGGGTCGCCGAGACCGCGATCCGTGCCCTGACCAGCACCGACTACCTCTGTGGAGGCTGATCGCCATGTCCGCGAACACCGACCGTTACGAGAGCGCCGTCGCCCGCTACTTCGAGGCCTGGAACGCGGGCGGGCCGGAGGAGCTGGCGAAGGCGGTCGCCGCCGCCTGGACCGCGGACGGCTCCTACACCGACCCCCTGGCCGATGTCAGCGGTCACGACCAGATCGCCGCAGTGATCACCGCGGCCCACGAGCAGTTCCCCGGGTTCGCGTTCCGCCCGGTCGGCGCCGTGGACGGCCACCACGACACGGTCCGCTTCTCGTGGGAGCTGGTCGACCAGTCCGACGGCTCGGCACCGGTGGCCGGCTCCGACGTGGTCACCCTGGACGCGGACGGCCGAATCCGCACGGTGCTGGGCTTCCTGGACCGGGTGCCCGACGCCGCGTGAGGGCCAGGCGTCCCGGGGAACGACGGTGGCCGGACCTGTCCGGTCTGGCCGAAGCCCGTCGGCTTGTGGTCGGTGACCGTGCGCCTGGAGGAGTGGCTCCAGGCGCACGGCACCCGTTCCGGCGAGCGGGTGCTACGCCGTGACGACGGCGTCGATGCGGGCCAGTTCCTCGGTGTCGAAGTCCAGGTTGCGGGTGGCCGCGACGCTGTCCTCGATCTGCTGCGGGCTGCTCGCGCCGACCAGCGCGGAGGTCACCCGGCCGCCGCGCAGCACCCAGGCCAGGGCCAGCTGGGCGAGGGTCTGGCCGCGGCCCTTGGCGATCTCGTCGAGGGCGCGGAGCTTCGCCACCAGGTCCTCGGTGACCGCGTCCGACTGCAGGAACGGGCTGTCGGACGCCGCCCGCGAGTCCTCCGGGATGCCGTCGAGGTAGCGGGAGGAGAGCAGGCCCTGCTCCAGCGGCGAGAAGACGATGGAGCCGACCTGGAGCTCGTCGAGGGCGTCCAGCAGGCCCCCCTCCTCGGGGCGGCGGTCGAGCAGGGAGTAGCGCGGCTGGTGGATCAGCAGCGGGGTGCCCAGCTCGCCGAGGATGCGGGCGGCCTCCCGGGTCTGCTCGGCCGAGTAGTTGGAGATGCCGACGTAGAGGGCCTTGCCCTGCTGGACCGCGGAGTGCAGGGCGCCCATCGTCTCCTCGAGCGGCGTGTCCGGGTCCGGGCGGTGCGAGTAGAAGATGTCGACGTAGTCCAGGCCCATGCGGGCGAGGCTCTGGTCCAGCGAGGACAGCAGATACTTGCGCGAGCCCCACTCGCCGTACGGGCCGGGCCACATCAGGTAGCCGGCCTTGGTGGAGATCACCAGTTCGTCGCGGTAGCGCGCGAAGTCGTCCTTCAGGGCCTCGCCGAAGGCCAGCTCGGCGGCGCCGGGCGGCGGGCCATAGTTGTTGGCCAGGTCGAAGTGGGTGACGCCGAGGTCGAAGGCGCGGCGCAGGATGGCCCGCTGGGTCTCGACGGTCCGGTCCGCGGGGCCGAAGTTGTGCCCCAGGCCGAGCGAGATCGCGGGGAGCTTCAGGCCGCTGCGTCCGGTGCGCCGGTAGGGCAGGTCCGCGTAGCGGTCGGGGTGTGCGGTGTACAACGCGACTCCAGAGGGGTTGGCACAGGGGTCTCGGATGCCGGGAGACCGCTACCACTCTCGCGCGACCTGCGGGCAGTGGTCCAACAGGAGAATGCGATGGAACTCAGCAGATAGGCTGCACAATCATGGAACTCCGCCATCTCCAGCACTTCGTCGCGGTCGCCGAGGACCAGCATTTCACCCGGGCCGCCGAACGGCTGATGGTCTCCCAGTCGGGGCTGTCGGCCTCGATCCGCGCGCTGGAGCGGGAGTTGCAGACGCCGCTGTTCGTGCGCACCACCCGCCGGGTGACGCTGACGGAGGCGGGACGGGCGCTGCTGGGCGAGGCCGAGCGGATCCTGGCACAGGTGCGGGCGGCGCACGAGGCGGTCGCGGCCGTGCAGGGCGTGCTGCGGGGCACGCTCTCGGTGGGCACCGAGCAGTGCATCGCGGGCGTGCACGTGGCCCGGCTGCTCGCCGCCTTCCGGCACCGGCATCCGGACGTGGAGATCCGGCTGCGGCAGGCGGGTTCGGTGGAGCTCGCCGAGGAGGTGGCGGCCGGTCGGCTCGACCTGGCGTTCGCCTACCGCACGCAGGCGGACACCGACCAACTGCGCTCGGTGTCGCTGGCGGCGGAGCCGATGACCGTGCTGTGCCATCCGAGCCACCGACTGGCGACCGACGGCGCGGCGGTGACCCCGGACGACCTGGGCTGCGAGGTGTTCGTGGACTTCCAGCCCGACTGGGGCCCGCGCCGCACCACCGACGCGGCCTTCACGGCGGCTGGCGTACGGCGCACGGTCGCCCTGGAGGTCAACGACGTGCACAGCCTGCTGGACCTGGTGGACGAGAACCTCGGTGTGGCCGTCGTCCCCCGGCACTTCCGGCACAAGCGGGAGGCGCTGACCGCCCTGCCGGTGAAGGGCACCGGCGAGACCGTCTACGAGACGGTGGCCCTGCTGCCGCCGTCCCAGGCGACCAGCCCCGCGGCCCGGGCACTGATGGCCCTTCTGGAACAGGCGACGCAGGACGGCATGTGATGCGCGATGGTGGAGTCATGCATGCAAAGGACATCCTCATCGACGGCTACAGCCGCATCCAGGAAGAAGTCCACGCCACCGTCGAGGGGCTCGACGCGGACCTGCTCAACGCCCGCCCCTCGCACGACGCCAACTCCGTCAGCTGGCTGATCTGGCATCTCACCCGGGTCCAGGACGACCATGTCGCCGACGCCTTCGGACGGGAGCAGGTCTGGCTCACCCAGGACTGGCTCAAGCGATTCAACCTCGACCTGCCCCGCCACGACACCGGCTACGGGCACAGCTCCACGAAGGTCGCCAAGGTCCGGGTCGACTCCGGTGACCTGCTGACGGGCTACTACGACGCCGTCCACGAACAGACCCTCACGGTCCTGCGCGAGCTGGCCTCGGGAGATCTGGACCGTGTGGTCGACGAGCGCTGGGACCCACCGGTCACCCTGGGCGTACGGCTCGTCAGCGTCCTGTCCGACGACCTGCAGCACGTCGGACAGGCCGCCTACGTCCGCGGGCTGCTTCAGAGCACGGCGTCGTAACCCGGCAGGACGACGTCCTCGATCAGAGCCTTGCGCTCGTCGAACGGGATGAACGCGCTCTTGACGGCGTTCACCGTGACCGTGCGCAGGTCCTCGGGCGTCCAGCCCGCCTCCTGGACCAGCAGGGACATCTCCCGGGTCATCGTCGTACCGGACACCAGACGGTTGTCGGTGTTGAGGGTGACCCGGAAGCCGAGGTCCTTCAGCGCGGTGATCGGGTGCTCGGCGATCGACGTGGCCGCGCCGGTCTGGAGGTTGGAGGTCGGGCACATCTCCAGCGCGATCCGGCGGTCGCGCACCCAGCCCGCGAGCCGGCCGAGCTTGCCGTCGACGATGTCCTCGGCCAGCCGCACGCCGTGTCCGATGCGCTGGGCGCCGCACACCTGCACGGCCTGGTGGATGCTGGGCAGCCCGTGCGCCTCGCCGGCGTGGATGGTGAACGGCACGCTCTCGCGGCGCAGGTGCTCGAAGGCGCCGAGGTGGTCGGCGGGCGGGAAGCCGTCCTCGGCGCCGGCGATGTCGAAGCCGACCACCCCGGCGTCCCGGAAGGCGACGGCCAGGTCGGCGGCCTCGCGGACCCGGTCGAACATTCGCATGCCGCACAGCAGGGTGCCGACGCGGACCGGGGTGCCGGCGGCGGCCGCCTTCGCCATGCCCGCCGCGAGGCCTTCCTGGACGGCCTCGACGACCTCGCCCATCGCCAGCCCGCCGGTGGTGTTGAGCTCGGGGGCGTAGCGCACCTCGGCGTAGACGACGCCGTCGGCGGCCAGGTCGAGCACGTACTCCTCGGCGACGCGGAGCAGGCCCTCGCGGGTCTGCAGGACGGCGAGGGTGTGTTCGAAGGTGGCTATGTAGCGCACCAGGTCACCGGAGCCCGCGGCCTCGACGTACCAGGCGGCGAGTTCGTCGGGGTCGGTGGTGGGCAACGCGTGACCGACCGCGGCGGCGAGTTCGACCAGGGTGGCGGGGCGCAGGCCGCCGTCGAGGTGGTCGTGCAGGACGGCCTTGGGGAGGCGGCGGATCACATCTTCGTCTACGCGCGTAGCGGTCATGACTGGTACTTTCTGGGACGGGAGGGTTCTGAGGGGGTTACGCGGCGGGCTGGAGCAGGTCCCAGCGGTTTCCGTACAGGTCCTGGAAGACGGCGACCGAGCCGTACGGCTCGTGGCGCGGTTCCTCCAGGAAGACCACGCCGGCGGCGAGCATCCGGGCATGGTCGCGGGCGAAGTCGTCGGTGTGCAGGAAGAAGCCGACGCGGCCGCCGGTCTGGTCGCCGATCCGGGCACGCTGCGCCTCGCCCTTGGCTCGGGCGAGCAGCAGCCCCGCACCCTCCGCGCCGGCGCCGGGCCGGACGACGACCCAGCGGGATCCGTCAGGGCGGGGGGCGTCCTCGACGAGCTGGAATCCCAGGGCCTGCGTGTAGTGGCGGATCGCCTCGTCATAGTCGTCGACGACGAGGGTGACCAGGGCGATGCGGCTCATCATGACCTTTCCGAGCGGGGCGGTTGACGGGTGAGGTTATACGTAAAACCTGTGGATAGCCAGCCGACGCCGTCACAGGCATCGTCTAGAGTTCACTTGATCGTCTACATCCCTGTAGTCAGTCGGTCGTCGTGCACGGCCGCGATGTTCCCGCATGCCACGAAAGGGGCCCTGGAACCCATGACCACAGCGCCCGCGGGCGCCTTCGCGATACCCGCCTTCCGCCCCCGCCCACGCCCGACGACGGAAGAGCGCAAGCATGTGTCCCCAGCCTTCGAAGAACACCGCCGCCCACCGTGCCCATGCCCTGCTGCGGAGCCGGCTCGGCCCGGCGATCGCCCTGGCCTACGCGGCCGCCGCGCTGCTGCCGGCTCCCGGCCTGTGGCTGCGCGCCCCGCACCCGACCGGTGTCCCGGGTCTCGCTGAACTCCCCCTCCGCACCCCTCAGTTACTCCTCGCGCTCGTCCTCTTCAGCGCCGGGCTCCAGGTGCCGCTGCACGAACTGCGGCTGCTGCTGCGGCGTCCGGCCGCCCTGATCGCCGGACTGGCGCTGCACGTTGTGGCGCCCCTGCTCATCGTCCCCGGTGTGGCCCTCCTGCTGCGGTGGTCCCCCGACCGGGACGGGGGCAGCGGCATGGTCACCGCGATGATCCTGCTCGTGGCGATGCCGGTGGCGGCCGGGGCGACGGTGTGGACCGCCAAAGGGGACGGCGACCAGCCGACCTCCGTCGGACTGGTCCTCGCCTCCACGCTGGTCAGCCCGTTGACGGTGCCCCTCACCCTGACCGCCCTGTGTCCTCTCCTGCACGGTGACTACGCGGGTCGGCTGGCGGACGCGGCCCGGACGGCCGGACACGCCTTCGCGCTCACCTCCGTCGTGCTGCCCTGCGGCGCGGGCATGCTCTTCCGGTTCCTGCTGCCGCGCCGCGCCGCGGCTGGCCTCACCGACACGGCCGTCGCCGCGGCCCTTCCGGCGTCCCTGCTGCTGACGTACGTCAACGCCAGCGGGGTGCTCGGCCCCTTCCTCAGACACCCGCGCCCGATGCTGCTCGCGGGCGCGCTCGCGGTGGCCGCGACCGTGTGCGCCCTGTCGTTCACCCTGGGGCGGATCACCTCCCGTGTGCTGCGCCTGGACGCGCGAGCCGGTGCGTCCGTGACCCTGGCCTGCGGGATGAACAACAGCAGCGCAAGCGCCGTGCTGATCACGACGACACTGCCGGACCGCCCACAGATCCTGCTGCCCGTACTCGCCTACGGGCTGCTGCAGAAGGTGGCGGCCGGACGGGTCGTCCGGGGATTCGGGGCCAAAAGACGCGGCTGACCGGGTCGACGGGCGCTCAGTCGGCCCGCCTGCGCAGGGCGTCGAGTCGTCCCAGCTCCTCGTCCGTCAGACGCAGCGCGCCCGCCGCGACGTTCTCGGCGAGGTGGCCGGGGTTGCCGGTGCCGGGGATGGCCAGGACGTGCGGGCCCTGGTGCAGGGTCCAGGCGAGCCGGACCTGCGCGGGCGTGACACCGTGGGCCACGGCGACGGCTCGCACCTCGGCGTCGTGATCGTCGGCGGCGGCGTGCGCCCCGCTCTTCCCCGCGACGGCGTAGAACGGCACGAAGGCGATGCCCTGCTCCCCGCACAGGCGCAGGACCTCGTCGGTGACGGGGTTCGGGTCGTCGAGCGCGTACCGGTTCTGCACGCTCACCACCGGTGCGATGGCCTGCGCCTCTGCCAGGTGCCGGGGCTCGATGTCGGAGAGGCCGAGGTGCCGGACGAGACCGGCCTCGCGCAGATCGGCCAGGGCCCCGAAGTGCTCGGCGACGGACTCCTGCCGCATGCGGCGCAGGTAGACCAGGTCGAGGTGGTCGCGGCCGAGCTGGCGCAGGTTCTCCTCGACATGGCCGCGCAATTGGTCGGGGCGGGCGGAGGTCCCCCACTCGCCGGAGTAGTCGCGGAAGGGGCCGACCTTGGTGGCGATGAGGAGGTCGTCGGGGTACGGGGCCAGGGCGCTGTTGATGATCTCGTTGGCGGAGCGCAGCCGGGAGAAGTAGAAGGCGGCGGTGTCGATGTGGTTGACGCCGAGTTCGATCGCCCGGTGCAGGACGGCGATCGAGCGCTGCCGGTCGCTCGGGGTGCCGAGGTGGAAGGCGGCGCTGCCCGTCAGCCGCATGGCGCCGAAGCCCACGCGGTTGACGGTCAGGCCGGCCAGTTGCCAGGTGCCGGCGGCATCAGCGGTGATCGTTTCGGAGGTCATCGGCGGAGTCTCGCACACCGCTCGCACTGCCCCGGGGCCGCTTTACGGATACGTGTACGGGTTGAGGGTGTCGAGGGCGGAGACGGGGTCGGCCAGGCCGTAGCAGTCCACCGCGAGGAAGTCGGGCTTCTTGCGGGCGGCCGGCCGTCTGCACCAGTCATGGGTGTGGGCCGCTCCGCCCCCTTCCCGATCCGGCGCGGCGCCGCGCCGAAGTGGTGGGCCGTCAGGCCAGGAGCCTGCGCTTCTGTTCCTCGAACTCGGCTTCCGCCAGGACGCCTTGGGTCTTCAGCTCGCCGAGCTGCTTGAGCTGGCCGACCTTGTTCGTCATGTCGCCGGCCGCGGGTGCAGCGGGTGCGGGCGAGGGCGGGGCCTCCTGACTGGCGTGGGAATCGCCCCTTCCCCGAAGTCGATGGACGACGACATGTCCGTTGGACCATCAGCCGCACCCGGCGGCATCTCGACCTGGCATACCAGGTCGGCCGAGTTGCCCTCTTCATTGGTTCACCCCGCTTGGGCCGGCGCACTTCGTGCCCCTTGTCACTCCTCCGGTGTCCCCCGCTCGCCCGATCCGCCTCAGCGGGACCTCTCTGGCGTCCTTGCTGGCCCTGCTCGCGGTGGTCGCGGTCTGGCGGTGCTGCGCCTGGGCCCGGTGGGCCGGTTCGTGCACCGCTTCAAGAAGTGGATCGGAGTGGCGATCCTCGCGGTGGCCGCGATCGTCCTGTTCACCTGGAGCTACCCGACCATGCTGGTGGTGATCTGGACCGCTGTGATCGTGCCGGTCGCCTTCGGCATTCGCGAGTTCCTGGATCTCAGGACGTCAACTGGTTGATGCTCCTGCTCACCAGGAACAACCCGGCCACCAGCGCCACGGCCACGAGCGCCTGCTCCTGGTGGCTCCCGATCCAGGTGCGCAGCTTCCCGAGGCGCACCCCGGCCGAGTCCGGCGCGAAGGTCGTGTAGACCTCCATCGCCAGCAGACTGCTCGTGGCGAGGAGGCAGAACCCGAACAGCGCGAGGTAGGAGGAGGCGTGGGACAGGTCGGCGTCGACCACCGTCGCCGCGCCGGCCGCCACGAGCCCCCACGGCTGGAGCAGCGGGGCCACCCCCGCAGCGCCCCACAGCGAGAGCCGGTCGAGCCGTGCCATCAACCCGCCGGAGGCTGTGTGCCGACGGTCGGTCCGCTCGCGGTTCCGGTGCCGGTGCCACCCGTACCCGACCAGCCCCACGCCGATCGCGAGCTTGACGGCGGACGCGGCGGTGGAGGGCGAGGACTGGGGAGCCGGCGGTTGGCCACCGGTGGTGAGCAGAACGGCGGTCAGGACGACCACGAAACACGCGAGCCAGGCGAGGATGAAGACCAGGCCCTTCCGGACTCCCCCGCGAGCCGACAGCACCAGGACGAACGCGGTCACCGACAGGGGGAACACGGCGATCGCAAGGCCGATGAACACCAGATCAAGCACCATCGCGGCCCCCGCGCGGTGCTGCGCACCCGGGCACGGAGCGGCTTTCGCTCATGGCCATAAGTCTCGTCGCCGTGTCCACACCTCACAAACGCGCCATGGCTCGCCCGTCCCGTTAACCCGTGCGGACCTTTCCGCTACCCCCACCGGGGGCCGCGCGGTCGTGATGGCGGCACTCTTGCACCATGGGGCCAGACGACGGCGAGGGCAGCCCGGACGACACGGCACACCGTGCTTCGTGGCGGGAACGGGGTGCCTCGGTGTGGTCCCGGCTGACGGGGCTGCGGAACCGGGCCGAGACGCGGTTCCCGGTGATCACGCACTTGCTGTCGCACCTGATCTCGGTGAACGTGCTCGACTCGGCGACCCGGCTGGCCGCCCAGACGTTCCTGACGGCCGTCCCGCTGCTGTTCGTGGTGGCCTCCATCGCCCCGCCTGCGCTGCGTGACCAGCTCGTCAACTCCGTGCACGACGCCTTCGGACTGTCCGGAAACGCGAACGCCGAACTCAGCAAGGCCGTCCAGGGCACCGGTGCCCCGTCCAACGAGCTTCGGCAGACCACAGGGGTGGTCGGCGGGCTGATGGTGCTCATCTCGGCCACCGCGTGCAGCCGAGCCATGCAACGGTTGTGCCAGCGTGCCTGGAGCCTGCCCAAGGCGGGCGCGCGGATGGCCGCCTGGCGGTGGATCGCATGGCTCGGGACCTGGCTGGTCATGTTCGCGGTGCAGGGGAGCCTGCGCGAGGGATTCGGGCTCGGCCTGTGGATCGGCGTGCCCCTGCTGCTGGTCGCCGAGGTCACCATCTGGTGGTGGACGCAGCATCTGCTGCTGCTCGCGCGGGTGCCGTGGCTGCCGTTGCTGCCGGGCGCACTGCTCACCGGAGCGTCCCTGACCGTCCTCACCTCCACCGCCCCCCTGTACATGCCCCACGCCCTCAACCGCAGCCTGGACAAGTACGGTTCGTTGGGTGCCGTCTTCACCCTGCTGTCCTGGCTCATCACGCTCTGCGTGGTCGCGACCCTGTGCATCACCGCCGGCGCGGTCGTCGCCCGTGAACCCTGGGCGGCCAGCCGTCTGGGCACGCCCGCGCTGCCCGGCACGCCGTCCGACGACATGTAGCCGGACGGGTCGCCGGGCGACCGGCGGAAACGGATCCTCACCCGGCCCCAGAAGTGTCAGTGAGCCGCCTGGTCGGCCGGCCGCTCGCCGACCGCCGGGATACTCGGACCCTGCGGCAGCAGTTGGGTGAGCACGAAGGACACGACCGCGGCCAGCACGACGAGCGCCACCGTCTGCACGTTGCCCAGCAGGAGCACGACCAGGACGACGCCGCTCACCGGCAGCCGCAGGGCCGCGGTCACCGAGGCAGCCATCCCCACCGCCATCCCCGGGACCAGCCCCAGGCCGGGCAGCGGCGCAAGCAGCACACCGGCCGCCCCACCCAGGAACAGGGCGGGGAAGACGGGGCCGCCGCGCAGGCTCCCCAGACACAGTGAGTACGCCAGGCCCTTGAAGGCCAGTACGGCGACGAGGGCGCCCACCGAGAAGGCATGCGGATCCTGCGCCAGCCGGGACAGAGTCGCCTCCCCCGACAGGGCCGCCTCGGCAGGCGAACGCCCCGTGGAGACCGCGTAGAGAGTGACGCAGACCCCTGCGCCGAGCGCGCAGACCATGGTGTTCCGTACCGTCCGGGTCGCCACGAAGCGGGCCGCGAACCGCCCACCCACGAAGGTCCAGTGGACGAGGAACGCGAGGGCGGGCGCAAGGACCAGCACCCACAACACGTCTCCCCAGTCGAGGGGTGGCGGCTTGGGCAGGCCGATGCTCAGGGTCCCGGCCTGCAAGCCGGTCCAGTGGACGAATCCGGTGAAGATCAGGTCTCCCACCCCGCTGGCCAGCAGGACCGGCAGCATCACCGCGAACAGCTGCGGCCCGCCCACCCCGGCGACCTCCATCAGCATCACCGCACCGACGATCGGGTTCCCGAAGAGCGCGGAGATGGCGGCGGCCGCGCCTGCCGCTCCGAGCAGCGCCGTGCTCGCCTCGTTCTCCGGTGCCCTGACCAGGCTCGCGAGGAGCAGAGCAAGTCCGCCGCCCAGCGCGATCAGCGGGGCCTCGGGCCCCAGGACGACGCCGAGGGGAAGACCGACCAGAGCGGCGGTCAAGACGCCCGGCAACGCCGCCCTGGTGACGCCGCCCGAGTGCAGGCCCCCGGCAGGAAGGTGTCCGCCCTGCCCCGGAAATCGCGCGACCACCAGGCCGACGACGAGACCGGCCGTCGTCAGCAGGGGAAGTGCCCACCACCAGGGAGCCTGTTTCCAGCCCAGGTCCTTGGGCCAGGTCGTCCAGATCAGCTGTTCCAGTTGGCGCAGCGCCACCAGGAACCAGAATGCGACCAGCGCGACGGGAACACCGATCAACGCGCAGAACACCAGGGCCTTGCGGTACTCCGGCCGGCCCAGCATGGTCCGCAGCAGGTCGGCTTCCGGAGGCTGACTGCGCGCCACGGCCCCGGAACCGCTCTCCGACGTCGTTGCGCTGATGGGTCCTCCCGAGTTCGGCGCCACGCCCTGCGGTCGTTCCGGCACGGTGGCGCATATCGGGATGAACATACCCGTACAGGACGGCCCCCGCCCGTCGTCGGTCAGGAGGTGCTCCTCGATGTCCCGTCGGCGTCGCTGAGCCGACCCGGACCAGGCTCAGCCCAGCGGCTTCTCCAGCACAGCCTTGCGGTGGCTGAACGTCTCGATGGAGAAGCGGCCGTGGTAGCTGCCCATGCCGCTCTCCCCCACCCCGCCGAAGGGCAGGTCGGAGACGGTGAGATGGGCGAGCGGCAGACCGTGGCCGAGGCCGCCGGAGGACGTTTCGGCGGCGATCCTGGCCCGGGTGCCCTCCGACTCGGAGAAGACGTACAGCGCGAGCGGCTTGTCGCGGTCGTTGATGAAGTCGATCGCCTTGTCGAGGTCCGACACGGTGACGACGGGCAGGATCGGACCGAAGATCTCCTCCTGCATCACGGGCGAGTCGGGGTCGACGTCGGCCAGGACGGTCGGCGCGATGTACTTCGCCGTGCGGTCCCGGTCGCCGCCCACGACGACACGGCCCGAGTCGAGCAGGCCGGTGAGCCGGTCGAAGTGCCGTTCGTTGACGATGCGACCGTACTCGCCGGACGCGGACGGGTCGGTGCCGTACAGGGCCTCGACGGCGCGGGTGAGCGCGGGCTCGAGGGCGGCGGCCGTCTCCGGGTCGGTGAGCACGTAGTCGGGGGCGACGCAGGTCTGCCCCGCGTTGAGGAACTTGCCGCGCGCCAGGCGGTCGGCGACGACGTCGAGGTCGGTGTCACGGTCGACGAACGCCGGGGACTTGCCGCCGAGTTCGAGGGTGACCGGCGTGAGGTGCTCGGCGGCGGCGCGCATGACGATGCGGCCGACGGTGCCGTTGCCGGTGTAGAAGATGTGGTCGAAGCGCTCGGCGAGCAGCGCCGTCGTCTCGGGGACGCCGCCCTCGACGACGGCGACCGCGTCGGTGTCGAGGTGGGCGGGCAGCAGACGCGCGATCGCGGCGGAGGTCGCGGGGGCCAGTTCGCTGGGCTTGACGACCACCGCGTTGCCCGCGGCGAGGGCGCCGACCAGCGGAGCAAGCAGGAGCTGGGCGGGGTAGTTCCAGGGGGCGATGACCAGGACGACGCCGAGCGGGTCGTACTGCGTCCAGGCGCTCGCGTCGGCGCCGAGGTGCGCGGGTACCGGGGCGGGCTCGGGGCGCAGCCAGTCGGCGAGGTGGTCGAGGGTGTGGTCGATCTCGCGGATCGTGAAGTCGATCTCGGTGCGCTGGGCCTCGGTGGCGCTCTTGCCGAGGTCGGCGTGGAGGGCGGCGGCCAGCTCGGAGCCGTTCTCGGTGAGCAGGTCGCGCAGGCTGCGCAGCTGGGCCGTGCGCCATTCGACGGGCTTGGTGCGGCCGGTGCGGAAGGTGGCGCGCAGCCGGGCGACGATGCCGGCGGGCTGCTCGGAGGTGGAGTGGTTCACGGTGCCTCGCTGCTGGAACGGTCAGGTGTATATGCCAACCTTTCCTGCACCGCGACGAATTCCGCCACCGGGAGGATTACTTTCCGTGGCGTGGCGCTCACGTGCGGAGGAGTTCCCGTCGCCGTCGCTCGAGAAAGGCGCGTTCGGCGGCGCTCTCGGTGCGTGCGAGGGCCGCTTCGTACGCCCGTACCGCCTCGGTGGGGCGGCCGAGGCGGCGCAGCAGATCGGCCCGGACGGCGTGGAACACGTGGTAGCCGTCGAGGTCCAGGGCGTCGACGAGGTCCAGTGCGCGCGACGGGCCCTCGGTCTCGGCCACCACGACCGCCCGGTTCAGGGCCACGACCGGGCTCGGGGTGAGGGCCATGAGCTGGTCGTACAGCTGCCGGATCTGGGCCCAGTCGGTGGCCTCGCCGGTGGGTGCGTCGGAGTGGACGGCCTGGATGGCGGCCTGGATCTGGTACGGCCCCGGCCGGTCGCGGCGCAGGCAGCGCCGTACCAGCGACTGCCCCTCGGCGATCAGGTCGCGGTTCCAGCGGGCGCGGTCCTGGTCGGGCAGCGACACCAGCGCTCCGTGCTCGTCCTGGCGGGCCTCGCGGCGGGAGTCGACGAGGAGCATCAGCGCGAGCAGGCCGACGGCCTCGGGCTCGTCCGGCATCAGCTCGGTGAGCAGCCGGCCCAGGCGCAGCGCCTCCGCGGTCAGCTCGGGCGCGCCTTCGTAGCCCTGGTTGAAGATCAGGTACACGACGGCCAGGACGCCCGTCAGCCGGTCCGGGAGGTCGGCGTCGCGGGGCACGCGGTACGGGATCCGGGCGGCGCGGATCTTCGCCTTCGCGCGGACGACACGCTGGGCCATGGTCGGCTCCGGCACCAGGAACGCGCGGGCGATCTGCGCGGTGGTCAGGCCGCCGAGCAGGCGCAGGGTGAGGGCGACCCGGGCCTGGGGCGCGAGCGCGGGGTGACAGCAGGTGAAGATCAGGCGGAGCCGGTCGTCGCGCACGGGGCCCTCCTCGGCCGGGGCGTCCGGGGTGTGCAGCAGGGCGGCCTCCGCGTGCCGTTCGTCGCGCTTGGCCTCCCGGCGCAGCCGGTCCACCGCTCGGTTGCGTGCGGTGGTGATGATCCAACCGGCCGGGCTCGGCGGCACACCGGTCTCGGGCCACTTCGCGAGCGCCGTGGTGAAGGCGTCCTGGGCCGCTTCCTCGGCGAGGTCGATGTCGCCGAGGAAGCGGACGAGGACGGCGACGGCTCGGCCGTACTCCGCGCGGAAGACGGCCTCGACGTCGACGGACACCGGTGTCAGTCCTCTACCTGATGTTGCTGGTGTGCCTGGTGCAGGAACGGGCGCACCTCGATGGGCAGGGTGGTGGCCCGGGTCGCCTTCCTCCCCCACTCCAGGGCCGCGTCCAGGTCGGGAGCCTTGATCAGGCAGATGCCGCCCAGGTACTCCTTGCCCTCGGCATAGGGCCCGTCGGTGATGAGCACGTCGTCGTCCTTGGGCCGCAGCACGGTCGCGGTCTCCGGGCCGTGCAGTCCGCCGGCGAACACCCAGGCGCCGGCCTCGCGCAGCTCCGTGTGGAAGGTGTCGAGGTCGCGGCGGATCTCGGCCATGGCCTCGGGCCCGGGCGGCGTGCCGTCGACCGGTGTGATCACACTGAGCAGGTAGTACTGCATGACGTCCTCCTCGGCGTCGTGTTCCTTGTTCCACCTCCTACACGAACGGCATGCCCCCGGATCGACACCGCGCACGACCGGACCGGGAGAATCCTCTCCATGACCACCCCACCGCACCCGCTCGTCAGCACCGCCCGGTCTCTCGCCGACTCCCTCCTCGCACCGCATGCGGCGCGCGTCGACCAGGAAGGTGTGCCGACGGGGCACATCGAGGCGATCAGGCGGTCGGGACTGCTGGGTGTGAGCGCGCCGCAGGAGTACGGCGGCGCCGGCGCCCCCGACGCGGTGGCGCGGGAGATCATGGAGATCCTGGCCGGGGCCTGCTGCTCGACCTGGTTCGTGCAGACCCAGCACCACACGCCGGTGAAGCTGCTGGCGCAGTCCGAACTCCCGGTGCGGGAGCGGCTGTTGCGCCCGCTGGCGAGCGGTGAGCTGCTGGCCGGGATCGCCTTCGCGCACGTCCGCGCGTTTCCCCGGGTGCCGGTGCGGGCCACTGCCGAGCGCGGCGGCTGGCGCTTCGACGGAACCGTGCCCTGGTACACGGGCTGGGGCCTGAACGACGTCATGCTGCTCGCCGGGGTGAGCGACGCGGACGAGATCGTGTTCGCCTTCACCGAGGCGCGCGAGCAGCCCGGGCTGCGCCCTTCGCCGCCGATGCGGCTGGCGGCGCTCACCGCCGCCCGGACCGTCTCCCTCGATCTCGACGGCCTGTGGCTGCCCGGCGAGTCGGTGGTCCTGCGCACCCCGCACGAGAAGTTCGCCCTGGTCGACCGGCCCCGCAACACCAACGCCTCGCCCGCCGTCTTCGGCGTGGCGTACGCCGCGCTGGACGTGCTGGAGGAGGCCGGCGAGACCGAGACGGCGCGGGCCCTGCGCGGGCACCTGGACGAGGTACGACGGCAGGTCTACGCCCTGGCCGAACACCCCGTCCCGCACGAGCGCGTCGAGGAACGCCTGGCGCTCAAGACACGGTCGTACGACCTGATGCGCGCGGCCACGACCGCCGCGATCGTGGCGGGCGGCGGCCGCGCCATGGCGGTGACCGGCACCGCCCAACGCCTCGCTCGGGAGGGGATGTTCCTCCTCGTGCAGGGCCAGACGGCAGAGGTGCGCCGGGCGCACCTCGACGCCCTGGCCGCATCGTGGGCCGTCTGAGCTGTTCATTGGACATTCAGTCGGAGGCCACTTTCTGCGGCGCCGGATGAGCAGACTCGTTCCATGGCGACCGCACAGGCAATCGACAACAACCCCGGCGAGCTCAAAGACGTCCCCGGCTGGTTCCCCCCACTGGACCAGTTGCTGTTCACCTGGTTCCTGGACCGGCAGGAGAAGGCCGGGTTCCGGGGCGATCTGGTGGAGCTCGGCGCGTACATGGGCAAGAGCGCCATCCTGCTGGGCCGGCACCGGCAGGACGGCGAGGAGTTCACGGTCTGCGACCTCTTCGGCGGTGAGGCACCGGACGGGGCCAACCAGGCCGAGACGGCGAAGTCGTACTCCTCCCTCACCCGCCAGGCCTTCGAACGGAACTACCTCTCCTTCCACGACACCCTGCCCCGGGTGCTGGAGGCCCCGTCCTCCGTGATCTCGGCGGAGGTGAAACCGGCCACCTGCCGCTTCGTCCACATCGACGCCTCGCACCTGTACGAGCACGTCCGCGACGACATAGCGGCCGCCCGCGACCTGCTGCTGCCCGACGGCATCGTCGTCCTCGACGACTTCCGCTCCGAGCACACCCCCGGCGTCTCGGTCGCCACCTGGGAGGCGGTGCTCAACCGCGGACTGCGCCCGATCTGCCTCAGCACCCAGAAGCTGTACGGCACCTGGGGCGATCCCGTGGCCGTCCAGGAAGAGCTGCTGGCGATGCTGGAGGGGCGCACGGACATCGGTCTGAGCGTGCAGGACGCCGCCGGGCACCGCCTGGTGCGCACCCGGGCCCAGAAGGGCCTGCAGGCCCCGCCCTTCCCGCACTCGCGTCACTACACGGCGCCCGAGCCTCAGGAATCGGCGGCGGCCCCGAGCCCGTCCCGGGTTCCCGCCCCGCGCCGCCCGCGCTCCCGTGCCCGTCGCATAGGCGTGGACCTGATGCCCCCGATCGTCACGCGCGCGGTGCGGCAGGCGCTGGCGAACCGGGGGCGGTAGGGCGTGTCGGGAACGCCCTGAGGAAACGTCAGCTCGCGAACGGCACCTGCGCCGCCGGTGCCGACCGCGTCCCGAAGGGGTGCCGCCACACCCCGTCGGCGGCCAGGCGCGGCAGGACGCCCTCGCCGAACCAGTACGCCTCCTCCAGGTGGGGGTAGCCGGAGAGGACGAACTCGTCGATGCCGAGGGCGTGGTACTCCTTGATCCGCTCGGCGACCTCGTCGTGGCTGCCGACCAGGGCGGTGCCCGCCCCGCCGCGCACCAGGCCGATGCCGGCCCACAGGTTGGGGTGGATCTCCAGACCGTCGCGGTTGCCGCCGCCGTGCAGGGCGAGCATCCGCTGCTGTCCCTCGGACTCGCTGCGGGCGAGCCCGGCCTGCACGGACCGCACGGTCTCCGGGTCGAAGCCGGCCAGCAGGCGGTCCGCCTCCGCCCAGGCCTGTACGGAGGTGTCGCGGGTGATGACGTGCAGCCGGATCCCGAAGCGCAGGGTGCGCCCCTGCTGCGCCGCGAGCCCCCTGATCCAGGCGATCTTCTCGGCGACCTGCGCCGGCGGCTCGCCCCAGGTGAGGTAGGTGTCGACGTACTGGGCGGCCACCTCCCCGGCGACCGGCGAGGACCCGCCGAAGTACACCTCGGGTACCGGATCCGGTACCCGCGCCAGCTTGGCGTCCTCGACCTGGAGGTGCTCGCCGCGCAGGTCGACGGTCTTGCCCTCCCACAACCCCCGCACGATCTCCAGGAATTCGCCGGTACGGCGGTACCGGGCGTCCTTGTCGAGGAAGTCGCCGTAGGCCCGCTGCTCGTGGCTCTCGCCGCCGGTGACGACGTTGAGCAGGAGCCGTCCGCCGCTCTGCCGCTGGAAGGTGGACGCCATCTGCGCTGCGAGCGTCGGGGAGACGAAGCCGGGCCGGAAGGCGACCAGGAACTTCAGCCGCTCGGTGTTCTGGCTGACCATGGCGGTGGTCAGCCAGGCGTCCTCGCACCAGGCGCCGGTCGGGGTGAGCGCGCCGACGAAACCCAGATCCTCGGCGGCGCGGGCGATCTGGCTCAGGTAGGCGACCGTCGGCGGCCGGTCCCGTCCGGAGGCGGTGGCGGGTGTGCCGTGGCCGCCGCCGACCACGTGGCGGCTGTCGCCGTTGGTGGGCAGGAACCAGTGGAAGGTGAGGGACACGGTGTCTCCGATCAGGGGTGCGCGGGGGTTCGGGCCGTCGGACACGTCATGCGACGTCCTTCAGAGCAGGCCGTGGCGGGGTGGCCGGGTGCCGTTGAGCACGTAACGGCCGATGTGCTGGATCTTCCAGCGGGTGGGGTCGTGGAGGGTGTGGGTGCGGGCATCTCGCCAGTGCCGGTGCAGATTGAGGGAGTTGAGCGCGGAGCGGGTCCCGGACACCTCGAACAGGGCACCGGCCACCTCGACCGCCGTCTGTGCGGCCTGCACCTTCGCCACGGCGACCGCCACGGACGCCTCGGCCGCCGTGTCGTCGGTCAGGTCGCCGCGGGCCGTGTCGACCGCCCTCGCCGCCTCGCGGAGCAGCGCCTCCGACGCCCGTACCTGGAGGGCGAGTTCGCCGAAACGCTGGATGAGCAGCGGGTCCTCGGCCGCCGTCTCGACGCCGCTCTCGAACCACGGGCGGCTCTTCGTCCGTACGAACGCGGCGGCTTCGGCGAGCGCTCCCGAGGCGATCCCGGTGTCGATGGCCGCGTGCAGCAACTGGGCTACGGCGCCATGGAGTTGGGGTCCCTGGAAAGTGAGGTGGTGCGGCAGGACCCGGTCGGCGGGCACCGCGACGCCCTCCAGGCGGACGGTGCCGCTGGCGGTCGTGCGCTGGCCCATGCCGTCCCAGTCGTCGACGACGGTCAGGCCGGGGGCGTCGCGCGGGACGTAGGCGACGTGCAGGTCGTCGTCCTCGGCCCGGGCGAGGACGGGGATCCAGTCGGCGAAGAGGGCGCCGGTGGAGTAGTGCTTGACGCCGGTGAGCAGGTAGGAGCCGTCCGGCCGCGGTTCCAGGCGGGTGCGGATGTCCTGGACGTGGCGGGTGCCCGCCTCCGACTGTGCGTTGCCGAAGCGGCGGCCGGCGAGCAGTTCGGCGAAGAAGAACTTCCGTTGCTCCTCGCTGCCCTGACGGCGGATCACGTTGACGTACGCGAAGTGGCTCTGCGGGATCTGGGCGAGGCTGCCGTCGGCCGAGGCGAGCAGCCGGAAGACCTCCGCGAGGGTCGTCGCGGTGACGTCCGCGCCGCCGTGCTCGGCGGGGACGGTCACGGCGAGCAGCCCGGAGGCGGACAGCCGGCCCAACTCCTCGCGTGGCAGCCTGCGTTCGGTGTCCCGGGCGGAAGCCCCGGCGCGGAACTCCTCGGCCAGGGCCGCCGCGACGGCGAGGGCCTCGGTGTCGTCGGTGATGACGTGGGCGGACATGGGGCTCAGCTCGCCGCGGCGAGCAGGCGCGGGCTGCCCAGGGCCGCCGAGAACTGGTCGACCACCTGGGCGAGCGCCGCGGTGGCGGGGGGTGCGACCGTCAGGGAGCCGTCCTCGTGCACGGTGATGTCCTTGTCGAGGGTGAACCAGCCCTGCACGATGTGGGCGGCTCCCATGGAGGACAGGACCGGCCGGAGCGCGTAGTCGATGGCCAGGACGTGGGCGGTGGAGCCGCCGGTGGCCAGCGGCAGCACGGTCTTTCCGGCCAGCGCGTACTGCGGGAGCAGGTCGAGCAGCGCCTTGAGGACCCCGGAGTAGGACGCCTTGTAGACGGGGGTGCCGACGACGACGCCGTCGGCCCGCTCGAACAGCTCGGTCGCCTCGACGACGGCGGGGTGCCGGAAGTCCGCGCCGAGCAGCGCCTCGGCCGGGACCGTGCGCACGTCGAGCGGGATCACCTCGTGCCCCTGGACGGTCAGCCGCTGGTCCAGGTGACGCAACAGGCGGTTGGTGCGGGAGGAGGCGGAGGGGCTGCCGGAGACGGACAGGACGGTGGCCATGGGTCCTCTTTCAGGGATGCGGGGTGCGTCCTCTTGCGAGGAGGCGGGGCGCCCGCGCGTCACGGGCGCCCCTGGGGAAGCGGTCAGGAGTACCAGGTGGGTTCGGGCAGGTCGCCCTCCAGGACCCAGCGGCCGACCTCCCGCCGCTTGTAGGCGACCGGGTCGTGCAGGGTGTGGGTGCGCACGTTGCGCCAGAAGCGGTCCAGGCCCTCGGAGGTCGCGGTGGAGCGGGCGCCGGTCACCTCGAAGACACGGCTGGTGATCTCCAGGGCCACGTCGGTGGCGCGGGCCTTGACGATGGCGACCCGGACCTCGAAGGCGCCGCGCGCCTCGGGGGTGACGGCGTCCGGGTCGTCGTGCAGTTTCTGGCCCTCGGAGGCGACGGCGTCGGCGAGGGCCTCGACCGCCCACAGCTGAGCTGGACCTCGGCGTACGGGGTGGCACCGGCGCGGTCGCGTTCGGCGGCGTCGGTGGCGAGGACGGCGGCGACCTCGGCGGCGCGGGCGATCCAGTCCTGGGCGGTGTGCGGGGCGGGGCGGGTGGTCCAGTCGGTGGGCGTGACGGTGCTCATGCTCGTGACCTCTTTTGGGGTGGGGGGAGGGATCAGGCGTGGACGGGGACGGACTCGCGCTCCACGTCGGGGAGTTGAGCCTCCAGTTCACGCACGAGCGGCAGCACACGCCTGCCGAAGTACTCGACCTCCTCGTGGTAGTGCAGGAAGCCGAGCAGCAGGAGGTCGACGCCCAGCCTGCGGTACGCGACGATGCGTTCGGCGATCTGCTCCGGAGTGCCGATGAGCCCGGTGCGGAAGCCGTCGTTGTACTGGACCAGGTCCTCGAAGCCGGAGTCCTGCCACATGCCCTTCTTGTCGGCGGTGGACTGGCCCGCCTGCTTCACCGCCGCGCCGAAGCCCTCGACGGCCTCAGTGTCGGCCTTGGCGACGATCTCGCGGAGCGTCTCGCGGGCCTCGGCCTCGGTGTCCCGGGCGATGAGGAAGCCGTTGAGGCCGAACTTCGGTGCCGTGCGGCCGACTTCGGCGGCGGACTTGCGAACGTCCTCGATCTGTTCGATGACGCCGTCGAAGTCCTTGCCGTTGGAGAAGTACCAGTCGGAGACCCGGCCGGCCATCGCGCGGGCGGCGGCGGAGTTGCCGCCCTGGAAGATCTCCGGGTGCGGGCGCTCGGGGGTGTTGAGGGGCTTGGGCTTGAGCGAGAAGTCGCGCAACCGGTAGAAGTCACCGGCGAGTTCGGCGTGGTCCTCGGTCCAGATGCGGCGCAGGGCGGTGATGAACTCCTCGGAGCGGCGGTAGCGCTCGTCGTGCTCCAGCCAGGGCTCACCGAGCGCGGTGAACTCGCCCTTGAACCAGCCCGACACGACGTTGACGGCGAAGCGGCCGCCCGAGAGGTGGTCGGCGGTGGCGCCGAGTTTGGCGAGGACGCCGGGGTGCCACAGCCCGGGGTGGACGGCTGCGATGACCTTCAGGCGCTGGGTCGCGAGGAGCAGGGCGAGGCTGAAGCTGGTCGACTCGTGCTGGAACTCGGCGCCGTAGCTGGCCATGTAGCGGACCTGGCTGAGCGCGTACTCGAAGCCGTTGTTCTCGGCGAGGACGGCGAGTTCGCGGTTGTACTCGTACCCCCAGTCGGTGCGCTGCTCGATCTTGCTGGTGACCAGTCCCCCGCTGACGTTGGGGACCCAGTAGGCGAATTTCACGGGCGCGGGCATGCGGAACTCCTGTTGCCGAATGTTTTTTGGCACGCCGAATTCACTTGGGGCTCGGAGAAACTCGAGGCGCGGTGCGAGGCACCGTGATTTCAGGCGTGGAAACGGGGAAAGGGCGGCGGATCTCGGAGAGTTGATCAGGCCGCGGGGCAACAGGAGGCGCTGGAGACGCGCGCGAGGTCGACATGGCGTCGCCGCGTGAGGTCCAGTCGCATCTTCATGGCGTCGATGGTCGCAGCCGGTGGCGAGAAGCGTCAAGGAAAGCCCGGCCGATCTCGCATCGCGGACCAGGGCCCGTGGCGTTACCCGAACGCCGACGCCGTGGGGCCCACGGTATTTCGGCGGGCCGTTCGACCCTGTCATGAGGTCATCGGATCGACTGTGCCAGGCGCAGGTGCAAGGAAAATGGAATGCTCGGCGAGGGCGGGGAGATACCGCGCACCAAGCGAGTCCCTGGGCCCGCGCGTCCTGGAGATGCGGCAGACGCCCGCGAAAGCGACGTGGGCTCACCGGTCCGTCGTGCTGATCCGGCCGGAGGACCGGGCGAACTCGGCGATCCCCGGGTCGAAGCGGTCACTCCCCCGAGGTGCGCGGCGATGGCCACCGGGTCGCCGGAACGGCGGGGCCGTGCCGGGCAGGCGGACAGATCGGCATCCTCGAGAGGGTCGTGGTCCTCGCCCCGCCGACCGAGTCGGCCCGCACGCCGGCCCGGCTGCCGGGCGTGTGGCTCGTCCTGCTGGGCCTGGCGGAACTCGTGCCCGCCCTCGCCCGGCGAGCGGCTCTGCGCAGGTCGGGCCCATGCGCGGCGCGGGCCTGGACGGCGACCCGAGGCCTCCTTCTCACCCGCGCCGGGTGAGGCCGCCCGTCCTTGCCTTGGACACGCTGAGAAACGCAGAGGCAGGCCCCCGGGCCAGGCTGCCGCAGATCCGCGCCCGCGGCGACATCACCGACCAGGAGTGCGCCAGGGTGAAGAACCTGGTGCTCAGTGGAACGAGGTACTCAGGATGACCGCCACCCACACCGCCCACGCGCCCTCGACGAAGCAACACTGGGCCGCCGGCCTGACGGCCTTCGCCGCCGTCATGCTGACGATCACCGGACTCCTCGCCATCTTCCGGGGGATCATGGCCATCGCCCAGGACGACGTCTTCGTCAACACCCGCAACTACGTCTTCCAGTTCGACCTCACCGGCTGGGGCTGGGTCCACCTCGCCCTGGGCGTGGTCGCCGTGATCGTCGGCATGGGACTGTTCCGGATGTCCACGTGGGCACGCGTCGCCGGCGTGGGCATCGCGGGACTCGTCATCATCGCCAACTTCCTCTCCCTGCCGTACTACCCGGTGTGGTCGGTCGTGGTGATCGCCGCGTCCGGGTTCATCATCTGGGCCCTGTGCGTCGGGCGCGAGGACTTCTACGGGCCGTGACGGACAAGGGCCCGTCCGCGCCGCGGAGAGGAGGGGACATGGGGCGCCACCGCGGCTCGCGCACGAGCGCGAAGCCTGCGGCGGGAGCGCCCTCCGGCAGCGTCGTGAGGGCACGGGTCGCCTTGCTCGCCCTGCTGGGGAGCGTGCTCGTGCCGCTGGTGGTCGCCGGTCTGCGCAGTGTGCTGTGGGTGCTGGTCGGCCTGGCCGGTCTGGCGCTCGCCGCGGTCGGGGTGTGGTGGACGCTGGCCCACACCGGTGTGCTGCGCGCCGTCGGGGTGGTGCTGTCGGTGGCCGCGCCGCTGACCGTGCTCGCTCTGTTCGCGTCGTCCGGCATGCTCGGGCCGGCCTGTCTGTCGCTGGCGCTGTGGGCGTTGGCCGTCGCGTCGGCGCACAGCGCGCTCGCCCCCTCGCACGGGACCCGGCCGCCGAAGGCCGTCGAGGCCCCGCGCCGTCCCTGGATCCTGATGAACCCGCGGTCGGGCGGAGGCAAGGTGGACCGGTTCCATCTCGCCGACAAGGCCCGGGCCGCGGGCGCCCGGGTGGTGCTGCTCGACGCCGGGCAGGACGTCGTGGACCTCGCGCGCGCGGCCGTGGCCGAGGGAGCCGATCTGCTGGCCGTGGCCGGCGGCGACGGCACCCAGGCGCTGGTGGCCGAGGTGGCCGCGGATCACGACGTGCCGTTCGCCGTGATCCCCGCCGGAACCCGCAACCACTTCGCTCTCGATCTCGGCCTGGACCGGGAGGATCCCGCGGCGAGCCTGGAGGCCCTCACCGACGGTGAGGAGCTCCGCGTCGACCTCGGGTTCGCCGCGGACCGGGTGTTCGTCAACAACGCGTCCTTCGGGACCTACGCGTCCGTGGTGGCCGACCCGGCCTACCGGGACGCGAAAGCCCGTACCGCTCTGCAGACCCTGCCGGAGCTCCTCACCGGCAAAGACGCGCCCGCCCTGCGCATGCGGGCCGGGCGCTCCGGGGCCGGGGGCCTCCAGGCACTGCTCGTCAGCAACAACCCGTACCGGCGCGCCGTCGACTCGACCCATCCGGGGCGCCGGGAACGGCTGGACTCCGGGCGGCTCGGTGTGCTGGGGGTCCGCGTCGGCAACACCGCTCAGGCGGCCCGTCTGGTGCGCGGTCCGCGGTCGGGGTCGGTCATACGGCTGAGTGCCGAGCAAGTCGTGGTCGAAGCGGACTCGGACGCCGTGGCGGTCGGCATCGACGGAGAGTACGTCATGCTGCCGGCACCGGTGGTGTGCCGGTCCGCGCCCGCGGCGTTGCGGGTCGTCGTGCCCCGCCATCGCCCCGGCACAGGGGCGTCCGGCGGTCCGGTGGACTGGCCGCGCTTGGCAAGGCTCGGGCTGGGCCGCCTCGCCCCGCACCGCCGGTGGGGCGTGCCCGCGACCTGAGCCGGCTCGGCCCAGGTGGGTTCGCCGGTCGGCGTCCACCCGGGCCGAGAGCCGAGACGGTACGGGAAGTCGGGTCAGGGGCCTGTCCTCGGGCCACCAGGAAGCCCTCCTGCGCTGTGGCCGGCTCGTCGACGGGGGTTGCCGCCGAGACGGCTGCCGGTCCTGCCGTACCAGTCGTGGACGACGGTGCTGCCGAGGACGAGGTCCTGCAACGACGCACCGCGTCGGCTGAGCGGAATCCACAGCAGCCCCAGGGGCACGAGCGCGCACAGCACGGCGCGCACCACGGCCGTGCCCGGGGACAGCCGTCGCCCCGAACGGCCGGTCACCCGCAGGCCCATCATCTGGTCCCCGACGGTACGCCCGCCGAGGGACCAACTGCCGGCCAGATAGGCGACGAGCAGCACGCAACCGAGGACGGAGGTGAGAACAGGATCGGGGTCGGGGGACGAGAACGGAGGTCCCGTCACCAGAAGGCGTGCCGCGGCCCAGCCGAACTGCAGGCAGAGCAGGATCGCGAGCAGGACGAGGGCGTCCACCACGGCGGCCACCGTGCGCGACACGACCCCGGCCGGCAGCCCCTGGGCGACCGGCAGGCCACGCGTGCGCGTCGACGGTGTCACAGCCCCTCCACCGGGCGAACGGGCCCGGCGGTGGGCCGGTCCGTGGAATCCGTTGCCGCTCTGCGCAGGAGCCGGTCCGCGACGCGTTGCACGAGCCGGTCGGCGCGCGCGTTCTGTTCCCGGAACGCGTCCAGCGTCTCCGCCGTGATGCTCCCGCCGGTGTCCCGGACCACCCGTCCGATGTCGAGTTCCTCCAGGACCAGTTCGGTGTAGGTCACGAGGTCGACGCGGGCGAGGACCGCGTCGATGTCGAGCCGGGAGGCGACGCGGTCGACGTCGAGCCGGTCGGCCACGGCGTCGAGGTCGATCTCGTCCAGGACGGCCGCCGCCAGCGTCCGTACGAGCGTCCGGGCGCGCGACAACGCCTCGTCGCGCGCCCGCAGGCGTTCCGCCGCGCCGCGCGCACTCCACTGGGCCAGCCTGCGGACGACGGCGTCGGTGGCGCCGCCCGGCACGAGACCGCGCACGGCCGCCCTGGTGCGGGGCGCGGTACGCCCGGCGGCACCCATCAGGACCGCGGAGAAGCGGTGCTGGGCTTCCAGGGCGAGGCCGAGGGCCGCGTCGGATGCGGCCGCGGCGGTCGGGTGCCGTTCGCGGGCCCGGGTGCTTCCGGCGGTCGCGGCGGTGCGTACGGCCAGGTCGGTCAGGCCCAGCGCCAGCCGGGTGGCATGCACGAGGGGGCCGTCGGACGACGGCTCACGGGGGTTCGGGCTGTCGGGAACGCTCATCGCGCTCACCTCTCACCGAGTGCTTGGGTGGAGCTCCCGGCAGCCCACTCGGCTCCGGTGTGCCGGCGGAAGGCGGCCACGGCGGTCTCCACGGTGGGATAGAAGTGGCCCGGATCAATGGTGCGGGTGAGTCCGTAGCGCTCGATCTTCCGCCGCACCGGGTCCTTGAGCTCGGCGAAGACCAGGTGGACGTGCCGGGCGTTGAGCGCCACGTCGAGATCGTTGAGTACGTCGGCGGCGGTGGTGTCGACGTCGGTCATGGGTTCCGCCGCGACCACGATCCAGCGCGGCTGCGGGCTGGCCGCGCTCAGCCGGCGCACCTCGTCGCGGAAGGTCTTGGCGTTGGCGAAGAAGAGCGGCGCGTCGAACCGGTAGATCACCAGACCGGGCAGCCGCTCGGCCTCGGGATACGACCGGACGTCGTGGTAGCCCTCCAGGCCCGGGACCCTGCCCAGCACGGTCTCGTACGGCCACCAGGCACGCCGGAAGACGTTGAGGACGGAGAGCGTGACGGCGATCGCGATCCCCGGCAGCACGCCGAGCAGGGCGACACCGAGGAAGGCCGAGATCGACAGCAGGAACTCCGTGTGCCGCTGCCGCCACAGCCGTACGGTCCCGGCAAGGTCGGCCAGGGAGAGCGACGCGGCGATGACCACGGCGGCGAGGGCGGGTTGGGGGAGGTTACGGAAGAGACCCGGTACCAGGACCAGCATGAGCACGATCAGGACCGCTCCGACGACCCCGGTGACCTGGCTCCTGGCCCCCGCGCGCTCCGCGACCGCCGTGCGGGAGCCGCTCGCGCTGACGGGAAACCCCTGGAAGAGCCCCGCGGCGAGGTTCGCGACCCCCACCGCCGCCATCTCCTGGTTGCCGCGTACCTCCTGACCGGTGCGGGCGGCGAACGCCGAGGAGTTGGAGATGGTGTCCGCCAGCGACACCACGGCGATGCCCAGCGCACCGGCGAACAACGGCGCGAGGTCGTCGATCCGCACGTGGGGAACCGTGAACGGCGGGAAGCCCTCCGGCAACGGGCCCACAAGTCCGACGCCGTGCTCGCCGAGATGGAACACCGAGGCCGCGAGGATCGACAGCGCGACCATCACGAGGACGGCCGGGACCTTCGGGAGGAACCGCTGCAGTACCAGGATCAGGGCGAGTCCGCAGATTCCCACGGCGGCCGCCGCCGGCACCGTCGCCCCGTCGGCGATCTTGCGGACGAGGCCGGCGCACTCCCCGATGAGGTTGTCCGCCTCGACCTTGAAGCCCAGGAGTTTCGGCAGCTGGCCGATGAGGATGGTCAGGGCCAGACCGTTCATGTAGCCGATCATCGTCGGTTTGGAGATCAGGTCGGCGATGAAACCGAGCTTCGCCGTGGAGGCGAGGATCATGATGCCGGCCACCATGACGGCGAGCATCGACGCCAGGGCGACGGCCCGGTCCGGATCGCCGCCCGCCGCGAGGAGGGGCAGGACAGCGGCGGCGATCATCGGCCCGAGTGAGGAGTCGGGTCCCAGTACCAGGATCCGGGACGGGCCGCACACCGCGTAGCCGAGCAGGCACAGGATGGTCGTGTACAGACCGGTGATGGGCGGCAGACCGGCGAGTTCGGCGTACGCCATGCCCTGGGGCACCAGCAGCGTCGTCAGGGCGGCCCCGGCCACCATGTCCTTGGCCAGCCACGGACGCTGGTAGCCCGACAGCGTTCTTACCCCGGGGAGCGCCCGCAGCCGGTCCACCGCCCAGTGGGTGTCGCTGCCGGTGGTCATGGGCACTCCTTCCGGCGGGAGGCGTCATGCCCCGGTCGGCCCTACCCAGGCAGAATCGACCGTCCCGACACCCGCGAACCTCACCCCCAGCGGGTGACCGGAGCCGCAGGAGTACCGGTCAGTCCTCGTCGCCGGACGGGATCACCACGAGGAACGCGTCTGACTTCAGGTCC
Organism: Streptomyces sp. NPDC101152; assembly: GCF_044768275.1. Classification (NCBI taxonomy): domain Bacteria; kingdom Bacillati; phylum Actinomycetota; class Actinomycetes; order Kitasatosporales; family Streptomycetaceae; genus Streptomyces; species Streptomyces sp. NPDC101152. The sequence goes on from NZ_JBIWPO010000011.1 coordinate 119,408, forward strand.
ATCACGACCGTCGCCGGTTCGCCCTCGGCGCGGCGCCTCGCCGCGTACTCCTCCGCCGGCCACGACCCGCGCGGAGCACCCGCAGGAAACCGCTCCAACACCTTCGCGCCCATAGCGGCAGCACCTCCAGTTTCGACCTCGACTTCCGACAACGGCTGCGCACTGTTCGCGTGCCCCGTATCGGCGCGGACATGTCCATCGGAAACGGTGGCACCTGTCGAGGGGGTGAGCGCGGGGGCTGCGGAGGCACCGCATCCACCGCGACGGGGACACTGGAAACCGATCTCGGGTCGGACGCCTCCGCGAAGGGACGGGAGCCGATGAACGCTGACGAGTACGGGCCGGGTTTCAGCTGCCTGGTCACGGGGGCGACGGGGTACATCGGCGGCAGCCTGGTGCCCGAGCGTCGCGACCACCCCCGGGCCAGCCGGGTGGAGGTGGTGCGGGGCGACGTCACGGACGCCGGCTTCATCGCCGCCGCGATGCGCGGTGTCACCGTGGCCCACTACCTGGTGCACGCTCTGTGTCCGCCGCGTCGGAGGCATCTCGCCGGCAGCCGTACAACCGCCCCGGGAGCACCGCCATGAACGTCTCGATCGTCCTGTTCACCGCCGATCTTCGCCTGCACGACCACCCGCCCCTGCGCGCCGCGCTCAAGGCCGGCGAGGTCATCCCCCTCTTCGTCCGGGACACGGGCGTCGCCTCCGCCGGGTTCGCCGCGCCCAACCGGCTCGCTTTCCTGGCCGACTGCCTGCGGGACCTCGACAGCGGGCTGCGCGAGCGCGGCGGCCGGCTGATCGTGCGCTCCGGCGACGTCGTCGAGGAGGTGTGCAAGGTGGCCACCGAGACGGACGCCCGCGAGGTGCACATGGCCGGGGACGTCAGCGCCTACGCGCAGCTGCGCGAGCAGCGGCTGCGCCGGGCCCTGGAGGCGGAGGGGCGACGGCTGCACGTCCACGACACGGTGACCACCGCCGTGGCCCCCGGTGCGGTGACCCCGGCCGCCTCGGACCACTTCGCCGTCTTCACCCCGTACTACCGGCAGTGGTCGGGTGTGCGCCTGCGAGCGGCGCCGGCCGCTCCGCGCGAGATCCGGGTCCTGGACGGCGTCGGCTCCGAGCAGCTTCCCGCGCGCACGGGCCTCCAGGGCGTCTCGGAGGGCCTCGCCGAGGGCGGGGAGACGGCGGGCCGCGAGCGTCTGGCCCGCTGGCTGCGCACCGGGATCACCTCGTACGAGGACCGGCACGACGACCTGGCGGGCGACGGCACGTCGCGTCTCTCACCGCATCTGCACTTCGGCACCCTCTCCCCCGTCGAACTCGTCCATCGGGCGCGCGGGGCGGGCGGCCCCGGTGCCGAGGCGTTCCTGCGACAGCTCGCCTGGCGGGACTTCCACCGGCAGGTGCTTGCCGCCCGGCCCGCCGCCGCCACCGCCGACTACCGCACCAAACGGGACCGCTGGCGCACCGAGCGCACCGCGCACGAGGACGTCCGGGCCTGGAAGGAGGGCCGCACGGGCTACCCGGTGATCGACGCGGCGATGCGCCAGCTGCGTCACGAGGGCTGGATTCACAACCGGGGACGTCTGCTGGCCGCGAGCTTCCTGACCAAGACGCTCTACGTCGACTGGCGGGTGGGCGCCCGGTACTTCCTCGAGCTCCTGGTCGACGGTGACGTGGCCAGCAACCAGCTCAACTGGCAATGGATGGCGGGCACCGGTACCGACAGCCGCCCGAACCGGGTCCTCAACCCCGTCACCCAGGCCAGCCGTTACGACCCCGACGGGGTGTACGTCCGCCGCTGGGTCCCCGAACTCGCCGCTGTCGAAGGCCCCTCGGTGCACCAGCCGTGGAAACTCAAAGGTCCCGACCGCGCCGCGACCGAGGATTACCCGGACCCCATCGTCGAGCTCTCCGCGGGCCTCGCCCGCTTCCGGCGGGGCCGCGACCGCGACTGAGCACTCCCTCTGGGTGCCGGCCGGGGCGGCGGGTTCATACTCCCGTGGTGCGAGGACCGCGGTGGAAGGAGATCCACACGTCCGGCGGCAGGTCGGGGCGGTCCGGGACCGGGCGGGGCTCCTCCGTCCAGGCGCCCGGGGCGAGTTCGGCGGCGACGTGGCGCCAGAAGCGGACGGCGGGCTCGTTGTCGTACTGGAAGGCGATCTCCCACTGCCCGGGGTGGCGCTCCACGACCTCGCGGACCGCCCGTGTCCCGATGCCCGCGCGGCGAGCGCCGCGCACCACGAAGAAGCTGTTCAACACACGTGTGGGCCCGTTCAGTCCACGGACGAACGCGAACCCCACGGGCCGTTCGGCACGGAGAAGCAGATAGGGTGCCCAGCCCTCCTCGGTGAAAGCGGCGTCGACCCGTTCACTGCGGAACGTCCCGTCGGGGTTGGGCAGGACGCCCATGAATCCCGACAGGTCGTGACGGAACATCAGCCATAACCGCTCGACCGTGGGGCGGTCCTCAGGGGTGGCGGGGCGGAGGAACACATCGGGCATGAGGGATCTCCCGCGGAAAGCGATCGGTTCTCGGGCACGGCAAAAGCCTCCCCGGCGGACGTTGGTCCGCCGGGGAGGCTTCACGAATGACGAGACTCTAGCGCAGGACCGGTACGGGCAGCGCTCCTTTTCAGGCGTCCGCAGGCTCCGCGTCCCGGGGAGCGAGGTACTCCCCGGAGATCTCCTTCGGACCGAACGGCCACACCTTCTCGAAACGCGCCCACAGCACGTACGCGAGGCAACCGAGGGCCAGCCAGGCCAGCGACCACTCGATGGGGTGGCGGCCCGGCGAGTTCTTGTCGGCGTACCCGTAGATCACGCACCAGCCGACGAAGGCGACGATGCTCGGCACCGGGTACAGCCACATGCGGTACGGCCGGTTCAGTGCGGGCTGGCGCCCGCGGAGCACCGTCAGCGCGATGATCTGCGCCAGCGCCTGGACGATCACCATCACCGTGGTCAGGAGCTGGATCAGGGTCGCGAGGTCGGTGTGGCGGCCGATCAGGAAGCCGATCGCCGTGATCACGCCCATGGTGGCCAGGCCCAGCATCGGGAAGCGGTGCCGGGGGTGCAGCTTGGCGTAGGGACGGAAGAAGACCCGCTCGCGGGCCGCGTCGTACGGGACGCGCGAACCGCCGAGCAGGCCGGTGAAGACGGAGGCGAAGGCCGTGATCAGGATCAGGACGGTGACAGTGTCGGCGGCGCCCTTGCCCCAGGTCTTCTCCAGCACCGCCGAGGCCACCGACGTGGAGGCGATGTCCTTGGCGTCGGTCATCCGGTGCCAGTCGATCACGCCCAGAGTGCCGATCTGCAGCAGCAGGTAGATCGCCATGATGCCGACGATGGCGTAGATGATCGAGCGGGGCAGGATGCGGCCGGGATCCTTGATCTCGGCGCCCATGTAGGCCGTGGTGTTGTAGCCCAGGTAGTCGTAGATGCCGATGGTCAGGCCGGCCGCGAAGCCGATCCAGAAGTGGTTGCTGCCCAGGTCGAAGGCGTGGGCCGGGTAGGTGAAGGCGAGGTGCGCGCTGAAGTCGGTCGCGGCGGCCAGGATGACCAGCACCACCGAGGCGATCATGACGGCCCACATCACGGCGGTGATCCGGGCGATGTTCTCGATGCCCCGCCACAGCAGGACGACCACGAGGGCGATGACGCCGAGGCCGATGAGGTCGCCCTGGGTCTTCGTCAGGTCAGGGGCCAGGTAGCCGAGGTACTGGACGAAGCCGACCACACCGGTGGACATGATCAGCGGGATGAAGAGCATGGCCGTCCACACGAACAGGAACGGCATCAGCCGGCCGGTGCGGTACTGGAAGGCCTGGCGCAGATAGACGTAGCTACCGCCGGAGCCGGGCATCGCGGCGCCGAGCTCGGCCCACACCAGGCCGTCGGCGAGCGCGAGGACCGCGCCGGCGATGAAGCCGATCACCGCCTGCGGTCCACCGAAGGCGGCGACCATCAGCGGGATCGTGACGAACGGACCGATGCCGCACATCTGGCTCATGTTGATGGCGGTGGCCTGGAACAGGCCTACGCGACGGACGAAGCCACCCTCGGGCGGCGGACTACCGGACATGGGGACTCCCGAAGGACCGGGCGCCGGTCTGTCCCGAAGGCCGGCCCGGCGAGGCTGTCTGGCCGATAAAGTTAAGGAGCCTTACTTGATGCGTCAAGGGGACCGACTCATCGGTGAGAATGGTGCGATGCCCGCCAGTGACGCCGTAGACCAGCAGGAACAGCCCTGGAACCGCCGGCGGCTGCGCAGTGCCAACGAGCGCCTGCTCCTGGACCGGCTGCGGACCGGTGGAGCGGCCTCCCGTGCCCAGCTCGCCCGGGAGACGGGACTGTCCAAGCCGACCGTGTCCAGCGCCCTCGCCTCCCTCGAAGCGGCGGGCCTCGTGCACGAGGTGGGTACCCGGGCGCCGGAGCGCGGCCGCGTCGCGGTCCTGTACGCCCCCGATCCGGCGGCGGGCTACGTCCTCGGCATCGACGTCGGCCGCAGTTGGCTGCGGGTCGCGGTCGCCGACCTGGACGGCTCCGTGGTCGCCCGCTCCGAGGCGCGCAACCGGGCCCGCAGCTCGCGGGCGATGACCGACCTGGTGGTGGCGACGGCCCGCCAGGTGGTCGCAGGTTCGGGTGTGGCGCCGGGCGGGGTGGTGCACGCCGTCGTGGGCACACCCGGGGTCTACGACGAGAAGCAGCGCCGGGTGCGCTACGCGATGCACCTGCCCGGCTGGGGGCGCGCGGGACTCTTCGACCGGATGCGGGAGGAGCTGGGCGTACCGCTGGAGGTGCACAACGACGCCAACCTGGCCGCATTGGGTGAGTACACCTACGGCGTGGGCGCGGGCAGCAGGCTGTTCGCGTACATCCTGATCGGTACCGGTCTCGGCATGGGCGTGGTCAGCGACGGGCGGCTCTTCACGGGGGCACACGGGCTGGCCGGTGAGATCGGGTTCCTGCCGTGGCCGGGGCAGCAGAAGCCGGAGCGGCTGGAGGACGCGGTGTCGGGGGTGGCCGTGGTGGAGGCGGCGCGGCGGTTCGGGATGAGTGGGCAGCTCACCGCGAAGGCCGTGTTCGACGCGGCCCGGCGCGGGGACGACGCCGCGGTCAGGGCCGTACGGCTCGAGGGCGAGCGGATCGCGCACACCGTGGCGGCCGCCGCCGCCGTGCTCGACCCGGATCTCGTGGTGCTCGGCGGCGGGGTGGGCCACAGCGTGGACCTGCTGCTCAAGCCCGTACGGGAGCACCTGCGGGCGCTCACACCGCTGCGGCCCAGGATCGCCCCCAGCCGGCTCGGCGAGGACGCGGTGCTGCTGGGCGCGGTGGCCACGGCGCTCGGCACGGCGCGGGACGTGGTGTTCGAGCGCCGGTCGGCGGTGTCCTGACGAGCCCGTGGGGCCCGGCGCCGGCCGGGCCCCACGGACGGTTCAGCTGACGTTGAGCGCGGTGTCGTCGATCACGAACGACGTCTGCAGGGTGGCGCCCTCGGTCCCGGTGAACTTGAGGGTCACGGTCTGACCGGCGTAGCTCGCGAGGTTGAAGCTGCGCTGGGTGTAGCCGTCGGCGGCGTTCAGGTTGGAGTAGGTCGCCAGGGTGCCCAGGACGGTCCCCGAGCTGTTGAGCACCTGCACCTTGAGCGTGTCGTACGCCGTGCTGGTGCTGGTCTCCGCCGTGTCGACGTGCAGATAGAAGCTGAGCGCGGCGGAGGTGCAGGCCGACGGGATGGTCACGGTCTGGGAGAGCGTGTCGGTGGTGGCCTTGCCATAGCCGTCCAGCCAGGCGTAGTACGAGCCCGAACGGGCCGACTCACCGCTGGAGTTGGTGATCACACCGCTGGAGGCGCTCCACGTGGTGTTGCCGGACTCGAAGCCGTTGTTGCCGAGCAACTGGGCGGCGGTGCACGAGCTGGAGCCACCGCCGCCTCCGCCGCCGCTTCCGCCTCCGCTGCTCGAGCCCGCTCCGGCCAGCCAGGCGGTGGCGTTCAGGGCGAGGGCGGCGTTGGTGGCGCCGGAGTCGTTCCAGCCGTCGTAGAGGGTGTTGCCGGGCTGGCCGGTGCCGTCGTCGATCGGGGAGCTGTCGCCCCAGAAGGCGACGCGGCCGCTGCCGAAGGTGCTGGTGAGGAAGAACGCGCCGGTGTTGCCCGAGTAACCGGACCGGTAGACCAGGCCCTTGACGGAGGAGTTGTCGGCGGGCTTGAGGGTGGCGGTGGTGCCGTTGGCGATGAGGCTCTTGGTGACGGTGCCGAAGGAGCCGTGCAGGACCGGGTCGGTGCTGTCGTTGATGGCGGCCGGGTAGCCCGAGGCGATGTTCAGCGAGTCGATCGAGAAGCCGAACGGGTCCGAGGAGTCGACGCTGTTGTTGGACATCAGGTCGTTGAGGATCTGCACGGCGTCGTAGCCGTCGTTGTTGCGGTCGGCTCCGGTGTGGTCGGAGATCATGAACAGACCGCCGCCGTTCTTCACGAAGGTCATGATCGCCGTCTTCTCGGCGGACGTGAACAGCGTGTTCGGCTCCGGCAGGACCAGGGTGTCGAAGTTCGACAGGTCGGTCGCGGACGTTCCGCCGTAGGTGAGGGCGCTGGTGGCGGTCTTCAGGCTGTAGTTGCCGGTCTTCTGCAGGGCGACGCCCCACGACGACAGCGCGCCCGTCCAGTCGGTCTCGACGGACGGGGAGGGGTTCTCGCCGAGCGGGTCGGGCTTGCCGGTCGAGATGATCCAGTCGGCGTTGCCGGCCTCCTCGGCGTGGCCGTCGTCGAACAGGACGCGGTGCGTGGTGGCCGCGCGTGCGGGCGTGGCAGGGCCGGCGACCTGGAAAGCCGCTCCGGTGACGAGCAGTCCTAGTCCGGCCAGGGCCGTGGTCAGCCGGTGGCGGGATCTTCTGGATCCGAGCATCCGTCGAACCTCCGTGAGGGGATGGGGTAGAGGCGGTGCGGGCGCTGATCTGCGCGCGTAGATGGGGAGTTCAGACTTCTACACGCGTTGAACGCTTGAAAGGTACATGGCATGACCGGGTGGTGAACAGAAAGTCCCGGCAATAACCGGGGCGGACCGGCTCCGCCTTCCGCGGGCAGGGGAAGGTGATCGTCATCGGCATCGTGGCCGCGCTGGACCGGGCGAAGGCGCACCGCTGACGGGGGCACGCCACAGGTACGACGAGCGTTCCGGGTACGGGGCGGGAAGTCGCGGCACCCGCCCGGGCCGGTCGCCCACCCCTCACCACGGGATGCCAGGGTCACCGTGCGAGACTGTGTGGCCCGCGGTATCGCGGGCCACGGCCCGGTCCCCGTGCCGCTCGGTGCGGCACCTACGGGATCGTGGATGATGACGGAAGACCAGGCAACGCGGGAGCCACCGGGCTCGGTGTCTCCTGCGCCGACGGCGAGGGCGCGCGACAGGAACCCCACCGCAGCCGACCGGCTCCGTGCGCTGTCCCGGTGGTGGGGATCACGTCCTGCCGCCACCAGGGACAGTGCAGTCGCGCTCGCCTTCACGGTCCTGTCGTTCGTGGCGCCCCTGTCGCGGATCGGGGCGCAGTTCGGCGGCCTTCCCGCCCACGGTCCCTCCGTCGCGAGTGTGCTGCTGACGCTGGGGCAGACCCTACCGCTCACGGTGCGCACCCGGTGGCCGGCCGCCTGCCTCGCGGTGGCCGGGACCTCGTTCGCGGTGCACGAGTGCCTGGCCTACCAGCCCACCTTCGGCAGCCTGGCACTGTACGTCGCGCTGTACTCCGTGGGTGCCCACCAGGACCGTTTCCGGTGGGTGGTGCCACTGGCCGCGACAGGCGCGTACGTGGCCTTCGGCGTCGTCCTCCACGTACTGGGCTCGTCCGAGGGCCTGACCGACTTCCTGCTCTACTACCTGGTCCTGGCGGTGGTGTGGGGTCTGGGCGTCCAGGTCCGCGGGCGGCGCGCGCAGGAGGCCGAGCGCCGGCGCCTGTCCGTGCAGATGGCCATCGCGGCGGAACGCGGCCGCCTGGCCCGGGAGTTGCACGACGTGGTGACCCACCATGTGACCGCGATGGTGGTGCAGGCGGGCGCCGCGCACTACCTGACCGAGTCGCCGGACCGCCTCCACGAGTCCCTCGACGCCATCAACGGCACCGGCCGCCGTGCCCTGGCCGAACTCCGGTTCCTGCTCGGCGTGTTGGAGGCGACCGCTGACACGGCGCCCAGGGAGCGGACACCGCTGCCGGGGCGGGTGCCTGATCTGGTGGAGCAGACACGAGCGGGCGGCCAGCCGATCGAGCTGGTCGAGGACGGAGAGCAGCCGGTCATGGCCACGAGCGCCCAGCTCACGGCGTACCGCGTCGTGCAGGAGTCCCTGACGAACGCGGTGAAGCACGCCGCGGGCGCGCGGACGCTGGTACGGCTCTCGCACACCCCCGGCTGGACGGACGTCGAGGTGACCACCGCCAGAACCGCCGACGGCACCCCCGCGCCCGCCGGCGGCCCGCACGGGTCGGGAGGCCGGGGCCTGGCCGGGCTGCGGGAACGGGTGGAGATGCTGGGCGGCGAGTTCGCGGCGGGGCCCGGCCCGGCGGGCGGGTTCCGGGTGCACGCACGCATTCCCTGGGGAGGTGCCTCGTGAGCGTTCCGCTCCCGACGATCAGGGTGCTGGTCTGCGAGGACCAGGCCCTGGTGCGCGCCGGCTTCGTCACGATCCTCTCCGCCCAGCCCGACATGGAGGTCGTGGGCGAGGCCGCCGACGGCCAAGCGGCGATCCGCAGCGCGCGCGAGCTGAAGCCGGACGTCGTCATCATGGACATCCGCATGCCCCTGCTCGACGGAATCGAGGCCACCCGCCGCCTGGCGGGGCCCGACTCCGCCGGCCCCGCCAGGATCCTCGTCGTGACGACGTTCAACGTCGACGAGTACGTGTACGAGGCCCTGCGCGCCGGCGCCAGCGGCTTCCTGCTGAAGGACGCCCCACCGCCCGAACTGATCAACGCCGTACGCGTCGTGGCCCGGGGCGAGTCCCTCCTGGCCCCCGCCGTCACCCGCACCCTGATCGGCCGCTTCGCCGAACGCGTACGTCCCTCCGTCGCACGCGTCTCGCCGGAGCGCGAACGCCTGCGGGTCCTCACGCCCCGCGAGCACGAGGTCCTCCTCCTCATCAGCGAGGGCCTGTCGAACGCCGAGATCGCCGCCGAACTGGTCATCAGCCACGAGACCGTGAAGACCTACGTCTCCCGCATCCTCACCAAACTGGACCTCCGCGACCGCGTCCAGGCGGTGGTCCTGGCGTACCGGGCCGGGCTGGCGGGAGGCCACGACCGAGCCTGACAGCCGCGGAAATCCGGCCCGTGTCCCCCGAGCGAGCTACCCGAGGTGTCCTCTGCACGGTGACGCGCGCCACCGGTGCTCACCTGTTGACTCGAAGCATCACCACAACGGCCGCGCCAGGCAGGCCGACCAGTCGAGCAGCCGAGGACAACCAACTCCATGACCACGACACGTAGTTCCCTGAAGCGCCGCTTTCCCGGAGGCCGCCGAGTCGCCGCGGCCCTGCTGGTCTCCACGCTGGCCGGAACCGCACTCGTCGCGTGCGGTGCCGGCGCGCAGGGCGCGCAGCCGGCCAGGGCCTCAGGTGGGAGCGCCGCCGATGCCACGGGCGCCGCCGAGATCACCTGGGGCGGATGCCCGGCACTGGCCAAGGGGCAGACCCGTGACCCCCGGCTGGCCTGCGGAACGCTGGAGGTCCCCCTGGACTACCGGCACCCGGGCGGCACGAAGATCGACGTGGCGGTCTCCCGACTGGCCACCGCCACACCCGGGAAGCGGCGTGGCGTCCTGCTCCTGAACCCCGGCGGGCCGGCCCTGGGCGGTCTCGACATGCCCGGAACCATGGCCCCCACCCTGCCGAAGTCCGTCCTGGACCGCTACGACCTGATCGGCTTCGACCCGCGCGGCGTCGAACACAGCACCCCGCAGAGTTGCGGTCTGAAGGACCCGAGTGTGTCCGGGCTCTTCCCCTATCCCGCCGCGGACGGCTCGATCACGAAGAACGTGGCCCTCGCCAAGGCCGACGCCCGACAGTGCGCCGACACGGTGGGCAAGGACCTGCGGTACTACAACACCGCCAACACCGCCCGGGACATGGACCGCATCCGCCAGGCGCTGGGTGAGAAGAAGATCTCCTACTGGGGGCAGTCCTACGGGACCTACCTCGGCGCCGTCTACCGGTCTCTCTTCCACAACCGCACCGACCGGATGATCCTCGAAGGCAACGTCGACCCCACCAAGGTATGGGCCCACCAGGTGTCCGACACCTGGGGCAAGGGCATGGCCGACCGGTTCCCCGACGCCGCCCGCGTCGCCGCCGCGCAGGACAGCACCCTCCACCTGGGCACGAGCGTCGCCCAGGTGACCCGCACCTACCTCGCCCTCGCCGACCGGCTCGACCGCACGCCCGCGGCCGTACCCGGCGCATCGGTGTCGCTGGACGGGGCGCTGCTGCGGAACACGACCTACGCCCTGCTTCTGCACAACGAGACGCTTCCCGTACTCGCCGGGTTCTGGAAGGCGGCCGAGGACCTGTCCCACGACGGCACCACGGCCGCCGACACCGCGGTTCTCAAGGAGGTGTTCGCCGACACACCGACGTCCCCGGGCGTTCCCGCGGACAACCAGGCCACCCTGTTCATGGCGCTGACGTGCGGCGACGCCGCATGGCCGCACGACGTCGGCGGCTACGCCACCCGCACCACCGCCGACCGCCTGAAGTGGCCGCTGACCGCGGGCATGCCCGCCGACATCTGGGCATGCGCCTTCTGGGACAAGCCGGTTGAGCCGACTGTCACCGTCGTGCCCGGCGGCCCGCGCAACACCCTGATCCTGCAGAACCGCCGGGACAACGCCACCCCGTGGGAAAGCGGAGTCGGACTGCACAAGGCCCTCGGCGCCGGCTCCGTTCTCGTCGGCGTCGACAACGGCGGACACTACGTCTACGACGCGGGCTCCGCCTGCGCCGACAAGGCAACCGTCGGTTACCTGTCCACCGGCCGCCTGCCCGCGAAGGACGTCCACTGCACCGACGTCCCCCGGAGGTGACCCGCGCGAACGCGATGTTCCGAGTCCCGGATCACCCGCCGACGGCCGCGCCGAAGTCGCTGAACGAGGTCCCGGGATCGAGGCTGAACTGGCTGACCGTGGCCACGGGCAGCGTGCCGAGCGGTGTCGCCGCCTGCGCCTGGCCGATGCCCAGCACCGACGCGGCGACGGTGAGCAGGCCGCCGGCGAGAAGTGCCCTGGCGGTTCTCGGTCTGCGTCTCATGAGCGTGAATCTCCTGACGTTCGGGGCTGGTTGGTGCGAACGCGCCGGAGGGCGACGTGAGCGAGTATGCCCGTCGCCCTCCGGCTCACCCCGTGCTGCATCCCGGCCGGGCTGTCAACGGTGTGCCGCCAGCGCCGCCAGCCCCTCGCGGCAGGACGGGTGCACGGGCGTCCAGCCCAGCTCTCGCTCCGCCTTCGCCGACGACACCCGCATGCTCGTCGCGAACATCGTGTGGGCGTACGACATCGGCCTGGTGAGCCAGCGCGGTACGGTCATCGGCTTCGGCAGCCCGAACTCCTCGGCCACGCACAGGACATGGGCGCGGAAGCCGAACGGGGTGCGGTCGGTGACGTTGTACGCCTGTCCGGCGCGGCCGTGCTCGACGGCGGCGGCCACCGCGCGGGCCGCGTCGGTGAGGTCGACCCACGGCAGGACCCGGCCCCCGTCCGCCGGGACGGGCAACTGGCGCTTGCGCAGCAGGGGCAGGACCGCGTCGGTGCCACCGAGGCCGTAGAACAGGCCGAAGCGCAGCGAGATGCCCGCCAGCCCGGGTGCCTCGAAGGTGAGTTGCTCCTTGATCCGCATGGCCTCGACGTGCCGTTCCAGCTCCGGCGTGGTGCCGTGCGGCCCGAACGGGTCGTCCTCGGTGATCACATGGTCGCCGAAGTCCCCGTAGCCGTAGCCGAAGACCATCGACTCGGCGATGAGCCGCTGGGCGCCCGTGGCCCGTGCGGCCTCGATGAGGTGCCTCGAGCCCTCGACGCGCAGGGCGTCGGTGGCGTACATGTCGCGATGGCGCGTGGGGGCCTTGCGCAGGGCGGTCGCGGCGTGGATGACGGTGTCGAAGTGCCGCCCGTCTACGGCGCGCAGCAGCGCGTCGCGGTCCGTGAGGTCGGCCGACACGCCGTTCGCCGGGCCCCGGCCGAGTCCGGTGACCTGGTGGCCCGCCTCGGTCAGGGCGCGGACGATGTGACCGCCGAGGACGCCACTGGCGCCCGCGAGGAGGATGCTCTGGCTCTTCTGGTTCGTCGTCATGCCGATGCGACGGACCGGGTCGCCGCGGATGTGACATCCGGTCGTGTGTACGGCGTCGTCGTGGTCAGCGGGGCGAAGCCGAGCCGTTCCAGGATGGGACGGCTCTGGCTGGAGGCGTCGACCTGGAGGTAGCGGTAGCCGCGTTCCTGGGCCGCGCGGGCGCGATGGGCGACCAGGGCCCGGTAGAGACCGCGACCTCGCCAGCCCTCGAGGGTGCCGCCGCCCCACAGCCCGGCGAAGCGCGTGCCCGGCACCAGCTCCATACGGGCCGCGCTGACCGGTTCCTCCCCGGCGAGGGCGACGACCGCGACGACGGTGTCCGGCTCGTCGGTGAGCCGGGCCAGCAGCTGGTGGCGCATCCGGGAGCCGTCCGTGCCGAACGCCTTCTCGTGCACGTCCGCGACGAGGTCCACGCCCGCCTCGTCGGTGACCGGCAGCAGCCTGATGCCCTCGGGCGGCCCGGCGTCGAGGTCGAGGGCGGCGACCTCGGCGATCATCAGCGTCTCCTCGGGCTCGGCGGTGAACCCGGCGGCCCGCAGCCGCACCCCCAGATCGAGCGGGCGGTCGTGCCCGTACAGCTTCCACTCGAACTCCCGGCCGAGACCGGAGAAGTGGGCGATCTGTTCGGCGATCACCGCGTCCGCGGTCGCCTCGGTCAGGTCGGACCACACCACGCCGTTCCAGCCACGCGCGGAGGACACCTGGCGGACCACGTCACCGACCCGTTCGACGCGCGCGTCGGGGCCGTCCGGCTGGGCGCCCTCGCGCATGTCACGGTCGAACAGGGCGAGCACCGCTGCGTGATCCATGCGATCACTCCAGCATCAGCGGGCGGCCCCGGCAACCGCATTACGGTCGGCGGGACGCCGGCACCGATCGGCGCCTCGAGATGCAGGGGCCTCCTCGGGGGGCGTTTGCGTACCGGCAGCCAGGTGCACCGCCCGGCCCACCGCCGGCCCTGGCGGCCGCTCGCAGGCGGGCTGCTCACCTTCATCGCCGGGGACACGTACGACAACGTGCCGGACAGCCGCTCCCCGAGGGGCCCGACCGTACCTGGCACCAGCGCGCCATCGGCATCGCGCATCCCCTCGGCGACGTGCTCGTCGTGGCCCTGCTCGCGCGCCTGCTCACCCCGAGTCCCGTCGACTGGCACAGCCGGTCCGTGCAGCTGCTGGTCGTCGGCACGACAACCCGCCTCGGCTTCGACATCGCCTACGGGAGCCTCCAGCACGGCAGTCCCTGCTGCCCGCTCCACACCGGCTGGTGCCGCTGGCCGTGGCGACGTTCATCGCGCCGGCGATCATGCTGTACGACGCGGCGCGCTCGACGTCAGCGAAGATCCCCGTGCGGCCGACGTCAGCGTCCGGCGCGAGGTCGGGAGCGGCGGTACACGGCCGTTCCGGCGAGGAGCAGCGCCGCGCTCGTCGCGGCGGCGGGGAGGGTCGCGTCGGTGCCGGTGTGGGCGAGGGTGGCGCCGGCGTGCTCAGTGGCGGGATGCGGGTGCGTCCTGAGAGAAGCGGACGGTTTGCGGGGTGGCGTGGACGGCTGCGGGGTCAGGGCGCCCGAGGTGTTGCCCACGGAGGTGTTCCCGGCGCCGATCACGGTCGCGGTGTTGCCGCTGATGTTCACCGGGAGGTGGACGGGGAGCTGGACGCCGTTGCCGGAGAGGAGCCCTGACGAATCCTTTCCTCGGGCGTGCGCTTGGCTACCGTCGGACGCGGGCGCGTCCGGCGCCCGGTCCCCGCCCCCTGTGGCGCAGCCGTTGCCGGCCGCGGGGTTGAGGAGCCCCGCCACGTTCACGGTGTTCCCGCAGACCTCGACGGGGACGTGCACCGGGAGCTGGACGGTGTTGCCGGAGATCAGCCCGGGTGAGCCGGCGGTGGCACCGTCCGCCGAGGAACCGGCATGGGCGGGAGCCGTCAGCGCCATCGCGCCGGACGCGGCGGCCACGGCGATCACACCGTTTCGGGTGACCCTTCTCATAGGTTCCCTGCCTTCCAGACGTGGTCGCGGGCCGCGGCCCGCACCAGAGAGACGGGCTGATGCCCGCACCGCTTAAAACGCGTGCGAACCATCCGGGTTATGGCTTGTCGGCCTTTCACTCCATCGAGCGGCACGGTTGTCGAACTAGCCGTAAAACACCCGCACACGCCCGACGGAGGCACACAGTAGGGCGCACCGGACGGTCCCGCTCGTCCGGAGGCGGGGGTTCCGGGGGCCGCTTATCGTGATCGAGGGCGCCGTTCTCCCGTTCCGCGACGGGCGTCCTTGGAGGCATTGATGCTGGCCAAGCTGTCCACGCGGCCCGCGGTGCGGCGCTGCGCGGTGACCGCGACCGCCGCCGCGACCCTGCTGGCCGCCGGGCTGCCGACGGCCACCGCCGACGCCGGCAGGCCGGATCTGTCGCGCTTCTACCGGCAGAAAATCGCCTGGACGAAGTGCAAGGGCGCGGACGTGCCCGTGGATCTGCAGTGCGGCAAGGTCACCGTGCCCCTCGACTACGCCCGGCCACGGGCCGGGACGCTCGACCTGGCGCTCGCCCGCTACGAGGCGACCGGCGCCAGGCGGGGCTCGGTGCTGCTGAACTTCGGGGGGCCGGGCGGTGCCGGGGTCAGTGAACTCGCGGCCGACGCGAAGGACTTCATGGATCTCACGAACGGCTACGACGTGGTGACCTTCGACCCGCGCGGCGTCGGCCGGTCCTCACCGGTCAGCTGCGGCGACGACTCCGGGGGCGCCTCGACGGCCACGGACGAGGACGCGGACCTGTCCCATCCGCAGGCGGTGTTGCGGCAGTTGAAGAAGGCCGCCGACCAGTGCGTCCGGCATTCCGGTCCCGTGCTGGCCCACATAGGCACCGTGAACGCCGCCCGCGACCTGGACGTGATCCGCCAGGCCCTCGGCGACAAGAAGCTCAACTACCTGGGTTTCTCCTACGGAACACGGCTGGGCGCCGTGTACGCGGCCCAGTTCCCCCAGAAGGTCGGCCGGTTGGTGCTGGACGGCGTCGACACCCTCACCGAACCGATGTCCGAGCAGGGCATCGCGGGCGCCGCGGGACAGCAGAAGGCGCTGGACGACTTCGTGGACTGGTGCGTCAAGGACATCGCCTGCCCGTTCGGACAGGACGCGCGGGAAGCCGGCGAGCGAGTCGTCCAGCTCGTGCACTCCCTCGACACGGACCCGGTGCCGACCGACCTGGGGCAGGAGTTCACCGGCCAGGATCTCGTCGGCGCCATCGCCCAGGCCCTGTACAGCCAGGCCTTGTGGCCCTCGCTGGAGCGTGCGCTCGCCCAACTCGTCGAGGACGGCGACACCCGTGGAGTGATGGGCTTCGCGACCGGCGGCGCCGCTCCTCCCGTCCGGGGTGAGAGCGGCGGCGGCCTGGTCGACGAGGACGAGGTCCCGCCCGACAACCTTCCGGCGGCGCTGACGGCGATCAACTGCGCGGACGATCCCGACCGCCCGGGCGCCGACCGCATCACCGAGGACCTGGCGCGGCTGCGCGCCGAGTACGACCAGGCGTCCCCGGTCTTCGGCCACTACCGGCTCACCGAACTGCTCATGTGCTACGGCCGCCCCAAGGGCACCGACTTCATCCGCGACAAGGTGCGCGACGTCCACTCGGCGAAGATGCTCCTCGTCGGCACCCGCGGCGACCCGGCCACGCCCTACCGCTGGACCGTGGAGACGGCGCAGCGCCTCGGCCCCTCGGCGGTCGTCCTCGACAACCGGGGTGAGGGCCACACCGGTTACGCCTCCTCCAAGTGCGTCCACCAGAAGGTCGACGACTTCCTCCTGTACGGCACCCTGCCCCCGACCGGGAGCTCCTGCGGCCCGTACGAAGAAGACCAGTAGCGCCGCGGCACCGGACCCACCTCTGGTCCGTCGCCGGGCGCCTTCGCCCCCTGATGCCCGATGGGCGAAACGGTCCTATGGTGCTGTTATGGAGCACGACCTGAGTCCCGCAACCCTGTCCGAGCTCCGGCGCCCGCGGCCCTATCCGGCCGTGTCCGTGCTGACACCGACCCATCGTCGGGAGCCCGACAACGCCCAGGATCCGGTCCGGCTGCGCAATGTGGTGGCCGAGGCCAGGAAACAGCTGGAGTCCGACCCCGCGGTCACCCGCGAACGGCGCTCCGATGTCGTCCGCCAGCTCGACCAGGCCCTCGCCGAGGTGGATCTGGCGCATGCCGAGGACGGTCTGGTGATCTTCGCCGCTCCAGGTGAGCACCAGGTGTGGTCGCTGGCCCGTGCGGTGCCGGAGCGGGTGGTGCTCTCGGACACCTTCCTCACCCGTAACCTCGTCTCCGCGCACGCCGCGGAACGGCCGTTCTGGGTGCTGTCGGTCTCCGCCGACCGGGTCACCCTGTGGAACGGCGGCGTCGACCGGGTCGTGGAGGACCACTCCGGCGGCTTCCCGATGACCAGGACGCTCGAGAACTTCGACGCCGAGCGCCAGGAGCGGATCGGCGACCTGCCGAGCACCTTCCGCGACGAGGGCACCCGGCACTTCCTGCGGGAGGCCGACGCGACGCTCGGCATGGTGCTGCGCGACGAGCCCCGGCCGCTGTACGTCACGGGTGAACAGGCCGCCCTGTCCCTGCTGGACGAGGTCGGCGGGGTCACGAAGGAGGCCGTGCACATCCCGCACGGCGGCCTCGCGCACGGCACGCCCGAAGCGGTGTGGCAGGCGGTGAGACCGACGGTCGCCGCCGAGGCCCGCCGCAGCACCGAAGCCGTCGCCCGGGAGCTGGAGACGGCCCGAGGCCGCAAGGCCTTCGCGGCCGGCGTGGACGAGGTCTGGCACAGCGCGCGCGAGGGCCGGGTACGGCTGCTCGCCGTCGAGGAGAACTACCGCGTCACGGTGAGCGACGTCCTCGGCGACCACCTGGTGCCGGCCGAGGGCGGCGACCTCGACGCCCGCGAGGACATCGTGGACGAGATCGTCGAACAGTGCCTGGAGACCGGCGCGGAGGTCCGCTTCGTACCGGACGGCATGCTCGGCGACGCGCACGGCATCGCCGGCGTGCTGCGGTACTGAGGTACGACGCCGTCCGCCTCGCCCCGCAGACGTTCAGACGTTCCCGAACAGGCTGCTCAGGCCGCGCTCGACCGCCTCGTCCAGGTCCTCCTCGCCGGCCGCCACCACGGCGTACGTGCGCAGCAGGAACCGGTGCAGGGCGGCGGCGTCGAACTGCAGCAGCGCCAGCCCGTAGGGCGAGTGCAGTTCGAGGACCGTACGGGCCCGGCCGCACGGCCAGATGTGCACGTCACCATCGCCGGCCGGGCCGCGCAGTCCCTCCGCGAGCAGGGCACGCCCGAAGGTCCAGGTGACATCGGTGCCGTCGAGGGAGGACTCCGGCGGGAAGTCCAGGTGCACGGCCAGCGGGTCCGTGGAGACGTAACGCAAGGTCGTCGGCACGGGCAGCTCCTGCTCGTCCGAGGTGATCAGGCGGCCGCGGGCGGGCTGCTCGAGGGTGATGTCCATGGTCGGTCTCCCCTGCGGTCGGAGGTCGGCCGGGTTGCCGGTCTGTTGTTACGACCCCGCAGACGCCGTTCGCATTACGCGGAAGCGCTTTCCAGTTTGTGTGACCTGCGTCACTCTCGGGGAATACGGCACGCATGCCACGGGCACTAGAACAAACACCCGTCGAACACGCTGATGAACACCCGGCCCTCCTCCGCCGCGATGCCCCAAGTCGCGTACGTCACCTAAGACTTGACCTGTCCCGTGAAGTAGGCGATGCGCGTAGGCGGGACGGCTCCTGAAGACGCTGGCATATGCCAGAAGCACCACCGTATCGTGTGTTGCCAAATCCCTTACAGGGCGTCGCGGGCTGTGCAACAGTCGTAACGGTCCCTCCGTCCGCCTTGGTCGAACCGTCCCCGCATCGGAGCGCGTCATGCCGTCCCACCTCTCTGCGGATCCCCCAGCCGCCCAGCCGCCGGGGCGCGGCTCGGTCGACGCGCTGATATCGCAGACGCGGCGACTGAAGGGTGACGTGGTCGCCGTACGTCGGGACGCGCACGGCGACGACTCCGACCCGCAGGAGCGGTGGCAGCGCGCGCTCTGCGATCTGGCGCTGCATCAACTCAACGACGTTGACGCTCACTTGGCGCAGCTGCGGGACGGCCCGGAACCGCTGGACCCGGTCCCGGAGACGGCGTCCGCCCCGGCCGTGCCGACCGCTCCCCGGCGCGGCTCGCTGCTCAGCAGGGTCGGCAGCGCCGAGTGGAACCTGCTGACGGACGAGGCGAGCTGGTCCGGCGAGCTCTACCAGATCCTCGGCCGCGACCCCGCCGCTCCCCCGCTCACCCTCGACGAACTGCCCTCCCTGGTCCTGGACGAGGACCGGGCGAAGCTGACGGCCATGGTCACGGACTGTCTGGTGGACGCCAAGCCCATCGACGGCGAGTTCCGCGTCGTGCGCCCGGACGGCGAGGTGCGCACCGTGCACATGATGGGCGAGCCCGTGCTCGACGCCGACGGCAGCACCGCCTCCATGTGGGCCGTCCTTCGGGACGTCAGCGAACTGCGCCGCAGTCAGCGGGCGGTGAGCGAGACCCGTGACTCGTTGCGGCGCCACCAGCACCGCGCGCAGACCGAGCACCGGCTCGCGGTGGAGCTGCAGGAGGCCGTACTGCCGCCGCGGTCAGGCTCCCCGCGCCTGCCCCAGCAGGGCCCCGGAACCCTGGACCTGGCGGCCCACTACCTGCCGTCGTCACGCAGTGCCCGCATCGGCGGCGACTGGTACGACGCACTGGAACTGCCCGACGGGCAGACCCTGTTGAGCGTGGGCGACCTCACCGGCCATGGCGTCACCGTCACGTCGGGCATGGCGATGCTGCTCGGCGCCCTGCGGGGCATGGCGATGGCCGGCACCGAGCCGGGCCGACTGCTGTCCCTGCTCAACCAGTTACTCGACGCCACCGTGCAACCGGCCCTCGGCAGCGCCGTCTGCTGCCGCTACCGGCCCGAGAGCCGCACCCTGACCTGGGCGCAGGCCGGACACCCCGCCCCGCTGCTGTTCCGCGACGGGACGGGGTGCGGACTGCGGGCACCGGACGGTGTCCTGCTCGGCGCGACCTCCCGTGCCTCCTACGAGCAGGCCGAGTTGGCCCTCGAGGCGGGCGATCTGTTACTGCTGCACACGGACCGGTTGGTGCCCGGCACCGGCCGTGACGAGGCCGTGCAGCGGCTCCTCGGCCTGGCCCCGCGCTTCGCCGGGGCGCGCACCGCACAGGACTGCGTGCGGACGGTCGTGGCGGAGTTCGGTGGTGAGGCCGAGCGTGAGGACGACGCGTGCGTGCTCGTCGCCCGGGTCGTCTGAGGCGTGGGGTGGTTCTTCGATCTGCGCAGGGGGAGGCTGGGGCGGCACGGTCCCCCTATACCCGTGCGCTGTTCCCGCCCCTCGCCGGCTTCGGCAGCGCTAGCTTGATCTCCTCCCGCAGTTCGTTGATCTTCGGGTAGCCGGCGTACTCGGCGGTGAGCCGGTACATCTGACGCAGCCGGTCCCAGGTGCGGTGGGAGGAGTTGGACCCCATCGACATCAGAGCCAACCGCGCGTACCGGTCGGCCTGTTCGGGGTCGTCGGCGATGAAGCAGGCCGACGCCATCGACAGGAAGTCGAAGATCTTCGACCGCTGACGTCCGTCGACCCGCAGGGCCAGGGCCTTCTCCGCGTAGTGCTGGGCGTGCACGGCCGCACCCGGCTCGTGCTCGGCCAGCGTGCGGTAGGCCAGGGCCTGCATGCCGTACAGGTCCTCCTCCTTGAACATCTGCATCCAGCTGGGCGGCGGCACGTCGCCCTTGTCGGAGACGAAGAGGTCCTCCGCCTGGCCGAGGGTGCGGCGCATGGCCTGGCCCTTGCCCATGGAAGCCTGCGCCCAGGCCTCGATGGTGTAGAGCATGGCCCGGGTGCGCGGCAGCACCTCGTCGCCGGAGCCGGACCGGGCGAGCTTCATCAGGTCGAGTGCGTCGTCGGGCCGGCCGAGGTGCACCATCTGGCGGGCCGCCCGGGAGAGCGCCTCCCCGGCACGGGGCCGGTCGCCGCCCTCCCGGGCCGCGTGGGCGGCGATGACGAAGTACTTCTGGGCGGTGGGTTCCAGGCCGACGTCGTGCGACATCCAGCCCGCGAGGACGGCGAGGTTGGCGGCGACGCCCCACAGGCGCCGCTGGAGATGGTCGGGATGACGGTAGGCGAGCATGCCGCCCACCTCGTTGAGCTGGCCCACGACCGCCTTGCGCTGCAGCCCGCCGCCGCGGGCGGCGTCCCAGGCCCGGAACACCTCGACCGAGCGCTCCAGTTCCTCGATCTCCTGCGACCCGATGGGGGCGGCCTCATAACGGTCGAACCCAGCGGGGTCGGCGTGCAGGGGGTCCTCGAACTGGGGGGCGTCGGCGGAGAGGGTGGGGTCGGTGTGCAGCCAGTCGTACATGGCGCTGCTGAGGGCGGATCCCGCGGTGAGCGCGACACCCGCACCCACCAAGCCGCGTCGGTTGAGCATGAGGTCCATTCCCGTGAATTCGGTGAGGACCGCAGCCGTCCGCTCGGGCGCCCACGGCACACCGTCGGGATGTTCCACACTCCCGCCGTCCTGCCGTTTCCCCGCACGCCCGTGCCGGACCAGACCGAGGTCCTCGATGGTCACGACACGGCCGAGACGCTCGGTGAACAGGGCAGCCAGCACCCGCGGGACCGGATCGCGCGGGATCTCTCCCGTGTCGATCCAACGCCGCACCCGGGAGGTGTCGGTCGACAGTTGGGGGTGGCCCATGGCCGCCGCCTGCCGGTTGACCAGCCTCGCGAGTTCACCCTTGGACCAGCCGGCCAGGCCGAACAGGTCCGCAAGGCGGGTGTTGGGTTGTCCGCTCACGTCAAGCCCCCAGGTTCTCGGCTGAGTTGACAGTAGCCCGGGGAGAGTTGCCGGGCGACTATTCGCCAGGGTTCGCCAGGGTGCGCCAGATGGTGTGCCACTGGCCGACGGGTGTCAGGTAGGAACGCGCCACCCCGACCCGGTTGCCGAGGGGCATTCCCCAGGGTGCACCGAGGGCCGGGCCGGGCAGCGCACTTGAGCAGACAGGCACAGCAGGCACACGAAGGGATCTGTTTCGCCCATGTACGCAGCATCGTCCTCCGTGTCCGCCCCGCCCCGGTCGCTGTACCCCCGCCCGGCGGGCAGCGGCCCCTACCTCGACCCCGCCCGCTCGGCGGCGGCCCCCGTGCTCGGTGCGGGCCGGACGCGACGCCCGGCGGGGCTCGGCACCCAACCGCTCAGCGGGAGACTCGACTTGTCCGGCCCCCAGGGCGCCCAGCTGCGTACGGCGATCGCGTCGGTGCACCGGATCTGCCCGGAGTTCGCTCCGGTGCAGGTGCTGCGCCGCAGTGGACGCTCCGTGCTCCTGGTCGGTACGACCGGGCGCAGCACGGCCGTCGCCAAGTGTTTACTGGACCACTCACCGGTGTGGTCCGAGCGGATCCGGCACGAGATAGCGGCCTACCGCTCGTTCGTCCGGCACCGCCCCCCGGTGCGGGTGCCGAGACTGATCGCGGCGGACCCGGACAACTGCACCCTGGTCATCGAGCGGATGCCGGGACGGGTGGCGGCGCTGCAGCGGCACCCGGCCGAGGCCCCGCCCCGGGCGGACATCAGGGCGGCGCTCGGCGCGATCTGCCGGCTGAACGCCTGGCGTCCCCCGGCGGGCACCTTCGACGCCCCGCTGGACTACGCGGCCCGCATCTCCCGCTACCACGAGCTGGGGCTGCTGACCGACCGGGACATGGGCGACCTGCAGAAGCTGGTGCACGGCATCGCGGCGACCGCGGGCCGGCACGGCATGGGCCAGTTCTGCCACGGCGACGCACTGCTCTCGAACATCCTGCTCTCACCGGCCGGTCCAGTGCTGGTGGACTGGGAGCACGCGGGCTGGTATCTGCCGGGCTACGACCTGGCCACCTTGTGGTCGGTGCTGGGCGACGCCCCGGTGGCGCGCCGTCAGATCAGCCAGATCGCCCAGTCGGCGGGCCCCGCCTCGCGGGACGCGTTCCTGGTGAACCTGATGCTCGTGCTGACCCGTGAGATCCGTACCTACGAGACGGCCGTGCAGCGTTCGATGCACGACACGACCCCGGCGGCACCGGGAGCGGCCCACCCGGGTGCTGCGCCGTCCGGCGAGGAACAACGGCTGCTGCTGCGGCGGCTGCACGACGACTGCCAGCTGGCCCGCAAGGCCGTGCGTGCGGCGGTCGGCACTCGCTGACGGGGACGAGGATCCGCGGTGCGCCACCGGCGGCGCACCGCGGATCCTCGTGTGTTCCGGGCCCGTACGGATGCGGCCATTGGTGTGAGCCACTGACGCCCCGCAGGCCCGCGGGCCACCGCCCCGAAACCCCGTCACCCTCGTGTTGACATGGGAAATCGCCCGCCTCTGGGCATGATTGACGGATCGTCGGCCAGCGGGTACCACTGACCCACCGCTCGGCCCTGCACGCCCCGTCACGCTCGTTCGTCCCAGGAGGCTGCGTTGAGAGGATCCGTCACCGACCCCACGTCCGCACCCGGCCACAGACGCGCCCGGGCCGCCGCGGGTGCCCTCGCCTCGGCGGCGGTGCTGCTGCCGCTGCTCGGCGCCGCCCCCGCCGCCGGCAACCCCGACTCCCCCGCGGACTCACTGCAGCGGGCCTTCGCCGCCGCGTCCGCCCGGTACCACGTCCCGCAGAGCGTGCTGCTCGGCGTCTCCTACCTGCAGTCCCGCTGGGACGAGCACGGCGGCGTGCCGAGCGTGAGCGGCGGCTACGGCCCGATGCACCTCACCGACGCGCGCACCGCACTCGCCGCGACCTCGCACCACAGCGAGGGCACGGAGGACGCCCGCGGCGACGGCGCCCGCCCCGCCCTGCATCCCACCGCGCGAGTACCGCGGGATGCCCGGCTCCCGGACCGCCTCAAGACCCTGCCGAAGGCCGCCGCGCTGACCGGGATCCCGGCCGACCGGCTCCGCAGCGACGAGAGTGCCAACGTGGCCGGTGGTGCGGCGCTGCTCGCCGCCGCCCAGAAGGACCTGGGCGAGCCGCTGAGCGACGACCCGGCGGCCTGGTACGGGGCGGTGGCCCGATTCTCCGGCGCGGACGACACCGCGACCGCGGCCGCCTATGCCAACGATGTCTACGACGTGCTCCGCACCGGCGAGCAGCGTGTCACGGACGCCGGCCAGCGGGTCTCGCTGGGCGCCGAACCCGGCCTCGCGCCCGACACGGCGCAGCTCGGGCGGACGGGTCTGCGGACGGTCCCGGACGAGGGCACCGAGTGCCCGAAGTCGGTGTCGTGCGAGTGGATCCCGGCGCCGTACCAGCAGTTCGGCACCAACGACTACGGCAACCACGACCTGGCCGACCGTCCGGCGTCGCAGAGCATCAAGTACATCGTCGTCCATGACACCGAGGGTGCCTGGAACGGCGTACTCCATCTGGTGCAGGACCCGACCTATGTGTCGTGGAACTACACCATCCGCTCCACGGACGGTCTCATCGCCCAGCATGTGAAGGCGAAGGACGTGGCCTGGCACGCGGGCAACTGGTACATCAACGCGAAGTCGATCGGCATCGAGCACGAGGGCTTCCTGGCCGCTCCGGACGCCTGGTACACGGAGGCGATGTACCGCTCCTCGGCACGGCTGGTGCGCTATCTCGCCGCGACGTACCGCATCCCGCTGGACCGGCAGCACATCCTGGGCCACGAGAACGTCCCCGGCCCCACGACGTCGACCATCCCCGGCATGCACACCGACCCCGGGCCCTACTGGGACTGGCGGCACTACTTCGAACTGCTGGGCCACCCCTTCAAGCGGACCGCCGGCAAGAGCGGCGGGCTGGTGACGATCCTGCCCGACTACGCCACCAACCGGCCCGTGTACACGGGCTGTGTCACCTCGGGCCAACCGTGCCCTTCACACGGTTCGAGCGAGGTGCGGCTGTACTCCGACCACGACGAGAACTCCCCGCTGATCAAGGACGTGGGTCTGCACAAGGGAGCGGACTCCACGATCGACGTCAACGACGTGGGCTCACGGGTCTCCACCGGCCAGCAGTACGCGGTGGCCGGGCACTACGGGGACTGGACGGCGATCTGGTACCTGGGCCAGAAGGCCTGGTTCAAGAACCCGAAGAAGCACCCGACGGCCGTGTCGGCGACGGGCCTCGTCGTGACGCCGAGGGCCGGCCCGGACAGCGTCCCGGTCTACGGACGCGCCTACCCGGAGGCCTCGGCGTTCCCGACGGGAGTGCCGGTGCAGACGGTGTCACCGCTGCCGTACACCCTGCCGAAGGGGCAGAAGTACGTGGTCGGTGACGTGGTGCCGGGCGAGTACTACTACTCGGTCACCTTCACAACCGACTCACACCGGGTCGTCCGGGGCAAGGACCTGTACTACGAGATCCAGTACGGCCACCGGGTGGAGTTCGTGCGCGCCGCGGACGTGCGCGTGCTGCCCGCGGGCCAGTAGCCCGGCCGCGTCAGCCCTGCTGGAAAAGCTCCGCCGGGAGCGGCTTCAGCAGGGCGTACAGGTCGTCCGTGATGGGACGGTCCCAGGCGGCGATGGTCACCAGGACGTTGTCGCTGCGGTCGAACTGGACGCAGGAGATCCGGCTCTCGGAGAGCTTGAGGCGGCGCACGATCAGCAGGTTGTCGCCCTGCATCACCGGCATGTCCTCCACTCCCACGACCGTCACCTCCTCCTCGTTCTCCAGAGCGAGCAGCAGCTGGGCGACCTCGAAGGGGATCTCGCCCTCGCCGACCTCGCGGGCCGGGGAGCCCTCGGGGAGGTTGCCGATGATCATCGCGGGGCCGCGGCCGCCGAAGAGGTCGTAGCGCAGGAAGACGCCCTGGCAGGTGCCGTCGGGAGCGGGCAGCAGACCGGCGCCGAGGTTGCCGGGCCAGTCGCCCGGGTCCATGGCCAGGACGTCGAAGTCGGGGCCGGCGGGGGTGGCGTTGCGGCGGCGGAGGAACGACATGGGCCCATGGTAATGGGACGCCGGGCTGTGTCGCGGTTCGGGTGAGAGGGCGGGCACACCCCTCTCAGGTCGGTTTCAGCGCGGCCGGCAGTCCGGTGATCTCCGTGCCCATCTTGCGGCAGGCCGCCGACAGCAGGCGGACCGCGACGGACGCGTCGATCTGCATCTCCCTCGCGATCTCCACCTCCGTGCGGCCCTCGGCCGCCAGCTGTGCGGCGGCGCGTTCGCGGGACGTCAGCGTGTCCGTCTCGGTGCTGTGCAGGCGGCGGGGGCGCAGTCCGGCGGCGGTGAGTTCCGCGCGGGCCGACTCGACCAGGCCGTCGGCGCCGCACTGGACCGCCGCGTCGAGGCCGCGGTAGAGGTGTTCGGCGGCCTCGCGGGGGCGGCCGGTGCGGCGGAGTTCGGTGCCGAGGGCGACGAGGGAGCAGGCGAGCTCGTAGGCGGCCGGGGAGCGCTCCAGGTGGGTGACGGACTCCTCCAGGTACTTGACGCGGGCCGATCCCGAGGAGACCTCCGCCGCCGTGCGCAGGGCCTGGCCCACGGCGGACGGGGCGCCGTACTGGCGTGCTCGGGTGAGTGCTTCGAGGGCGGTGGCGACGGCGCGTTCCGGGGTTTCGTGGGCCTCGGCGCGGGCGAGGTGGAGCTGCCAGGGGCACCAGGCGGGGTTGCGGATGCCGCGCGGATCCAGCCGGCGGCCCGCCGCGGCCAGTTCCTCGGCCGCCTCCTTGGTCAGGCCGCGGGCGAGCAGGAGTTCGCCGTGGACCGTCTGTGCGTCGGGGAAGACGACGGCGGCCGGGAAGGGGGCGCGGAACGAGTAGTCCTCGCCGACCTGCGCCGCCTCCGTGATCCGGCCGCGGGCGACGAGGACCTCGATGAGGATGCCGAGGGCGTACCAGTGGGCGGGAGTGCCGGGACCGACGCGTTCCGCGAGGCGGAGTCCGGCGCGGACGAAGTCCTCGGCCTCCGCGAGCCGGCCGCGCCGGTAGCGGACGTAGGCGAGGAGGGTGTAGGCGAAGGAGAGGTGGGCGCCGCGCCAGCCCTGGCGTTCGAAGTCGGCGATGCCGGCCGCGAAGAGTTCCTCCGTACGGCCCGGCCGGTCGGCGTACATGAAGGCGAGGGCGACCAGGACGGGCACCTCGAAGCCCCGGTCGGGCTCCGCCCAGCCGAGGCCGCCTTCGAGGGCGCGTTCGGCGTGGTGGAGGGCGACGGGGGCGGGCTCGCCGCGCAGGGTGGCGTCCCAGACGCGCAGGCCGATGATGTACCGCTCGGTGAGGTCGCGGCCCTTGAGGCGGTCGGCGAGTTTGGTCAGGCGGCGGGAGCGGGAGGGGTGGTCGGGTTCGTCGGCGCGGAAGGCGTCCCACATGAACTGCTCGGACACCATCCGCAGCTTGACCCGGGCGTCCTCGGTCACCCGGATCTCGCGGGCCAGGGTGTCGGAGGCCTCGGCGAGGTGGTCGCTGTGGGCGAGGACCTGCGAGAGCCGGTAGACGATGCGATGGCGCAGACCGGCGTCGGCGATGGGCTCCTCGAGGGCTGCGCGCAGGTGGTTGACGGTGGTGGCGGGTTCGGTGAGCAGGGAGGCGGAGCCCAGTTCGTACAGGACGGCGGCACGCTCATCGGCGGGTGGGGGTTCGCGCAGGGCGCGGGCGAGGTAGCGGCAGGCGGCGTCGGGGGCGCCGGCGCGCAGGGTCTGCTCGGCGGCGGCCCGCAGTTGCTGGACGACCCAGGTGTCGCCGTCGGGGTGGGTCTCCAGGAGGTGGCGGGCGGCGGCAGCGGGGCCCTGGCCCGCGTTGATCACGCACCAGGCGGCCTGGCCGTGCAGGGCGACGCGGACGCCGGGCGGGATCGCGCGGTAGACGGCGGTGGCGATCAGCGGGTGGACGAACTCGAGGGGCTCGGCGCCGGTGAGGATGCGGGCGCCGCGCAGGGCGTCCGCGGCGTCGGCGGCCTCCTCGTGACCGAGGCCGGCGACGGCGGAGGCGAGCAGGGGGTGGATCTCGGTGCCGAGGACGGCGCAGGCCCAGGCGAAGCGGACGGTGGAGGAGCCGAGGCGTTCCAGGCGGGCCACCAGGCCGCTGCCCTTGACGGCGGCGGCCAGGTCACGCAGGAGGTGGGCGCTGTTCTCGGTCGGGGTCAGGCCCCGGTCGCGCACCTTGGCGATCAGCTCGACCGTCTCGAAGGGGTTTCCGGCGGTGACGGCCCAGCACTCGCGGCAGAACGCGTCGTCGGCGTGCGAGCCGAGCGTGTCCCGCACCAGGTGGGCGACCGCGGGAGCGCTGAGCGGTTCCAGGTCGAGGGGGCGTCCGCCGGCGCGTCCGGGCAGGCCCCGCAACGACTCCGCATGGTCGGGGAGTTCGTCCGGCCGGTAGGCCACGACGACCAGCAGCGGGAGCTGTTCGGCGCGCGGGGCGAACCCGGCCAGCCAGCGCAGGGACTCGGGGTCGCCCCAGTGGGCGTCGTCCAGGACGAGCACCATCGGGGCACGCAGCACGGCGAGATGGGTGAGGACCCAGTCGAGGCCGTCGCGCAGGCCCTGTTGGTCGGGCGGGGCGGCCGCCGTCGGCGCGGACAGGCCGAGTGCGGGGCCCACGATGTCGTACCAACTGCCCAGCGAGGCGCGCAGATCGGTCTCCGCGGAGCCGGCGAACTGGGGCTGGAGCAGTTGGCGGGCGACGTGGAAGGCGACGCGCTGTTCCTGGTCGCCGCCGCGTGCGGACAGCACGGTGCAGCCGCGCGCGGTGGCGCGCCGGCGGATCTCGGCGAGGAGGGTGGTCTTGCCGATGCCGGCGCGTCCGGCCACGGCGAGCAGGGCACCGCCGGGGCGGTCGGACGGTTCCGCCCCGTCCGTGCGCAGCCCGGTGAGCTCGTCCAACGCCTCTTCGACCGCGGCGAGTTCGCTCTCGCGCTCGAAGAGGGCGCGCTTGCTCCGTGCGATGCGCTGCACCATGGTCCACCCCCCGCCACGGTGGTGCATCCGCGCGGGGAGCGGATGCGCAGCGTGGCCTACAGGCTGCTCAGAGTACGCCGAGCGGGCGGGCCGTGCCTCGCTCTGACCGTTACTGGTGACGACTTCCGACCGGCCTGCCGGGCGGGCCCCTTGCGCGGGCTCAGAGGGTGAGCAGTTCCTCGTGGAACCCGCCGAACTCCCGTTCCCGGTCGATGAGATGAATCTCGAGGATCCAGTGGCAGCGGTGCCCGGCCTTGTCGGTGCGCCGCAGCGGGGTGTCGTTGGCGGGGGTGATGTACGACTCCGTGTGCGCCCCGTCGATCGCCTCGTGCGGGAACTCGCCGACGAGGTGCCCGGCGTGCCAGCCGCCCAGCTCCCACCCCGCCTCCCTGGCGAGCCGCTCGATCTCGGCGTACAGGCGCGCGCCGGTGATGTCGCCGTCGGCCTCGAAGAAGCGCCGACCGGCCGCGAAGATCCTCGGGAGGTCGTCGCGCAGCCGGTGCTTGGCGGGGTCGTCGCCGAGGACGAAGGTACGGCCGAAGTCGGCCTCGTACTCCTCGAAGATCGGCCCGAAGTCGGCGAAGACGATGTCGTCGGCGCCGATGACCCGGTCGGGCGGGTTCTCGCGGTAGGGCTTCAGGGTGTTCGGTCCGGAGCGGACGACGCGCTTGTGCCAGTGCCGGGTCGTGCCGAACAGTTCGTTCGCCAGGTCCCGGACGCGGTCGCTGACCTCGCGCTCCCCCTTGCCGGGCGCCACCAGCCCGCGCTCCTCGATCTCCGCGAAGAGCCGCTCGGCCTTGGCCTGGGCGTCCAGCAGCCTGGCCGCGCGTTCGGTTTCGTCATCCGCCATGGGCCGAACGTAACCACCGGGTGTCGCTCGCGGCAACGGAGATCCGGCAGGTCGCCGTGGGTGTCACGCCCGGGAGGGGTAGCCGCCGTCCCCCCTGATCGCGGTGATGCCGCTGATGTGCCGGATAGCCGGCGCCGGTGAGGTGGGGCGGCCGTACAAACGCACATGCGAACCTCACAGATCACAGATGCGGCTCATGCGATGTGACAGGAGATTTTCCCCTGGCATCTGCGGCAATATCCTTTGAGTACGCGACCAGAGTGATGTCGCGTCGGTGAGGACAAGAGGGAGTGCACCCGTGATGACCCGTACCGCGCGCCGGAGCCGCCGGACCCTGCAGGTGGCCGGCGTGAGCACCGCCGCGCTGCTGGCCCTGAGTGCCTGCTCGTCGTCCGACGCGAACTCCTCGTCGGCGAAGTCGGGCTCCTCGGCGTCCGCCTCCGCCGCCTCGACGAAGCTGTCCGGCACGGTGACCGTCTTCGCGGCCGCCTCGCTCCAGGAGAGCTTCACGACCCTGGGCAAGGAGTTCGAGAAGCAGCACCCCGGCACGAAGGTCACCTTCAGCTTCGGCGGCAGTGACTCGCTCGCGGCGCAGATCACCGGCGGCGCCCCGGCCGACGTGTTCGCCGCGGCCAGCCCGAAGACGATGAAGATCGTGACGGACAAGGGGGACGGCGTCGGCACGCCCGCCACCTTCGTCCGCAACCAGTTGGAGATCGCCACCCTGCCGGGCAACCCGGACAAGATCGCCTCCCTCAAGGACCTCACCAAGTCCTCGCTGAAGGTCGTGCTCTGCGACAGGACCGTCCCCTGCGGCGCCGCCGCCCAGAAGGCCCTGACGGCGGCCAGGCTCAAGCTCTCCCCGGCCTCCTACGAGCAGGACGTGAAGTCCGCGCTCAACAAGGTCGTCCTCAAGGAGGCCGACGCGGCCGTCGTCTACCGGACGGACGTCAAGGCGGCCGGCGGCAAGGTGCAGGGCGTGGACTTCCCGGAGTCCGCGAGCGCCATCAACGCCTATCCGATCAGCCTGGTCAAGAACGCCCCGAACGCCGAAGCGGCCAAGGCCTTCATCGCGCTCGTGCAGTCCGCCGAAGGGCAGCAGGTGCTGACCGGGGCAGGGTTCCTCAAGCCGTGACCAGGACAGACACGTCCGGCGCCGCGCCCGTCACCCTGGTGGCCGGGCCGCGGCGGCGGCGCGTGGCCAAGGGGAGCCGGGGTGCGCCGCTCCCCCTTCTCGTGCCCGCGCTGATCGGGCTGGCGTTCCTGCTCGTGCCCTTGATCGCCCTGGTCGTGCGGACCGACTGGCACGACCTCCCCGGCCGGTTGAGCAGCCCCGCGGTGTGGCAGGCGCTCAAGCTGTCCCTGCTGTGCGCCAC
Source organism: Streptomyces sp. NPDC101152 (assembly GCF_044768275.1). NCBI lineage: Bacteria > Bacillati > Actinomycetota > Actinomycetes > Kitasatosporales > Streptomycetaceae > Streptomyces > Streptomyces sp. NPDC101152. The sequence goes on from NZ_JBIWPO010000011.1 coordinate 149,910, forward strand.
GGCCGCCACCGCGGTGAGTCTGGTGCTCGGTGTCCCGCTGGCCTGGCTGCTGGCCCGCGTCGACTTCCCCGGCCGAGGCCTGGTCCGGGCCCTCGTCACTCTGCCGCTGGTGCTGCCGCCGGTGGTCGGCGGTGTGGCGCTGCTGATGGCGCTGGGGCGCAACGGTGTCGTGGGGCGGTGGCTGGACTCCTGGTTCGGCCTCACGCTGCCGTTCACGACGGCGGGTGTGGTGGTGGCCGAGACGTTCGTCGCGATGCCGTTCCTCGTCATCAGCGTGGAGGGCACGCTGAGGGCGGCCGATCCGCGGTACGAGGAGGCCGCCACCACCCTGGGTGCCTCCCGCTTCACCGCGTTCCGCCGGGTCACGCTGCCGCTGATCGCGCCGGGGGTCGCGGCCGGCGCGGTCCTCGCCTGGGCCCGCGCGCTCGGCGAGTTCGGCGCGACCATCACGTTCGCGGGCAACTTCCCCGGCCGCACCCAGACCATGCCGCTGGCCGTCTATCTGGCCCTCCAGAACGATCCCGAGGTGGCCGTCACCCTCAGCCTGGTGCTGCTGGCGGTGTCCATCGCGGTGCTGGCCGGCCTGCGCGACCGCTGGATGACCGCCGGATGACCGAGATGTACGACGTCCCCGCCGACACCGCCCTGGACGGGCTGGACGCCCGTCTGGTGGTCGACCGTGGCGCCTTCCGGCTGGACGTGGCGCTCACCGTGGCGCCCGGCGAGGTGGTCGCCCTGCTCGGTCCGAACGGGGCGGGGAAGACCACCGCCCTGCGCGCGCTCGCCGGACTCACGCCGCTGGCGGGGGGCCATCTGCGCCTGGACGGCGAGGAGTTGGACCGTACCCCGCCGGAGTCCCGGCCGGTCGGCGTCGTCTTCCAGGACTACCTGCTGTTTCCCCACCTCACCGCGCTGGACAACGTGGCCTTCGGCCCGCGCTGCCAGGGCGCGACCCGGGCCCAGGCACGGGCGCGGGCCGCCGGATGGCTCGAGCGGATGGGTCTCGCGGAGCACAGCGGCGTCAAGCCGCGCCGGCTGTCCGGTGGCCAGGCGCAGCGCGTCGCGCTGGCCCGCGCGCTGGCCACCAACCCGCGCCTGCTGCTGCTCGACGAACCCCTCGCCGCCCTGGACGCCCGCACCCGCCTCGACGTACGGGCCCAGCTCCGCCGGCACCTCGCCGAGTTCGAGGCGGTGGCCGTCCTGGTCACGCACGACCCGCTCGACGCGATGGTGCTGGCCGACCGGCTGGTCGTCGTCGAGCACGGCACGGTCGTCCAGGCGGGCATCCCGTCGGAGATCGCGCGGCACCCCCGTACGGACTACATCGCGCGGCTGGTCGGCCTCAACCTCTACCGGGGTACGGCAGAGGGCCACACCGTCCGGCTCGACAGCGGTCCCGCCATCACCACGACGGAGGTGCTCACCGGCCCGGTCTTCGTGGCGTTCCCGCCGAGCGCGGTGACGCTCTACGGCGAGCGCCCCATAGGTTCCAGCGCCCGCAACCTCTGGCGCTGCGAGGTCGCCGGGCTGGAGACCCACGGCGACCAGATCCGCGCCGACCTCACCGGCGAGCTCCCCCTCGCCGCCGACCTCACGACGGTCGCCGCCGCGGAGCTCGGCCTGCACCAGGGCGCGGAGGTCTGGGCCACGGTGAAGGCGACACAGACACACGCGTATCCCGTCTGAGCACCCGAGTGCGGACCAGCAGGCCCTCAGCCCTCCCCCGGTGCCGGCGGCACCACCGCGACCGGGCTCGCCGCGTGCAGGAGCACCGCGTGGGTGACCGAGCCCAGCAGGCGGGCCGGGGCCAGCAGGCGTCGTCGGTGGCGGCCGACCACGACCAGGTCGGCGTCCCGGGAAGCCTCGACCAGGAGGCCTGCCGCGTCGCCCGGCAGTGCGTGCGCGTCGGCGCGGACGTCGGGGTGGTTCGCGCGGTGCGGGGCGAGGAAGCCCTCCGCGAGGGTCGACGTCTCGTGCGCCACGGCGTCCTGGTCGATCATCAGCGGCATGAGTTCGGCGGGGGCGCCCCAGCCCTGCACCGGCCAGGCGTAGGCGGCGATCACCTGCAGGCGGGCTCCGCGCAGCGCGGCCTCGGTGAAGGCGAAGTCCAGGGTGGCCTCGTCGGGGCCGTCGACCTGGAGACCGACGACCACGCGGGGGCCGGGCTCGGGCGGCGCGTCGCCCTGGACCTCACGCCCGGGCCGGGGAATGACGACCACGGGGCACTCGGCGTCGCGTGCGGCGGCCATGCCGTTGGAGCCCAGCAGCAGGCTGGCGAAGCCGCCCCGGCCCCGGGAGCCGAGCACCAACAGCTGGGCGGTGGAGCCCAGTTCGGGCAGCAGGGCGGCCGGCGCGCCCTCCAGTCCGACGTACTCGACGTCCGGCAGGTCGGCCACGCCCTCGAGGCGGGCACGCACCTGGTCGAGCACCGGATCGCTCCGCGGGTCCGGCGGCGGCCCGGCGACCAGGACGTCGGGCTGCGCCCAGGCGGCGTACTGCCGCACGTGGACCACCCGCACCGGGGCCCCGCGGCTGCGGGCGCTGTCGAGGGCCCAGTCCAGGGCGCGCAGGCTGTCGTCCGAACCGTCGACCGCCGCGATGACCGGCAGGGTGCTCATGGGTTCCTCACCTCCGGAGTACGACCGCCCCCGGAGGTCAGCCTGACCCAGGCCTCGGCCCCGGGGGTCCGCGCACGGTCACGTGTCCGGAAAAACCGGCGGAACACACCTCCGACGGTTCACACGGGGCGGCCCCCGCGGTTCAGGTGAGGTCGAATTCGCCCTCCCTCGCGCCCGACACGAATGCCCCCCACTCGGCCGGCGTGAAGATCAAGGAAGGGCTCTGCGGGCGGCCGCTGTTGCGCATCGCGATGAATCCCTCGACAAAGGCGATCTGGACATCCCCCAGGCCACGGCTGCTCGAGTGCCACTCGGCGTTGCTGAGGTCCAGCTCCGGTTTGTCCCAGCCCGCGAGCGGGTGCTGCTGGATGGTGCTCTCGGCCACGTCCGTGCTCCTCCCGATTGCGTCGTCCGCGGTCAGCCTAGCGATCGGTCACGACCGCCAACAGGCCACGTGAGGTGGACCTTTCGGGAACCTTTCAGGACTGCGGCGGTTCTGAGCCCACCAGCCACATCGAGAAGAACTGCGATCCGCCTCCGTAGGCGTGCCCGAGCACCCGCCGGGCCCCGTCCACCTGGTGTTCTCCGGCCTGGCCCCGCGCCTGCAGCGCCGCCTCGGCGAACCGGATCATCCCGGAGGCGCCGATCGGATTGGTCGACAGGACACCGCCCGACATGTTGACGGGAAGATCGCCGTCCAGTTCGGTCACCCCGGACTCGGTGAGCTTCCACCCCTCGCCCTCCTCGGCGAAGCCCAGGTTCTCCAGCCACATGGGCTCGTACCAGGAGAACGGCACGTACATCTCGACGGCGTCGATGTCCCGGCGCGGATCGGCGATGCCCGCCTGCCGGTAGACGTCGGCCGCGCAGTCCTTGCCCGCCTGCGGGGAGACGAAGTCCTTGCCGGCGAAGAGCGTCGGCTCGCTGCGCATGGCGCCGCCGAGCATCCAGGCGGGCGGCCGGGGGGCCCGGGCGGCGCCCGCCCGGTCCGTCAGCACCATCGCGCAGGCGCCGTCGGAGGACGGACAGGTCTCCGAGTACCGGATCGGGTCCCACAGCATCGGCGAGGCCTGGACCTTCTCCAGGGTGATGTCGTGCTCGTGGAGGTGCGCGTACGGGTTCTTCAGCGCGTTGCGCCGGTCCTTGTACGCCACCAGGGAACCGACCGTGTCGGGCGCGCCGGTGCGTCGCATGTACGCGCGCACGTGCGGGGCGAAGAACCCGCCCGCGCCGGCGAGCAGCGGCTGCTGGAAGGGGATCGGCAGGGACAGGCCCCACATGGCGTTGGACTCGGACTGCTTCTCGAAGGCCACGGTCAGCACGGTGGGGTGGACGCGGGCGGCGACGAGGTTGGCCGCGACCAGGGCCGTCGACCCGCCGACACTGCCCGCCGTGTGCACCCGCAGCATCGGCTTGCCGACCGCGCCCAGCGCGTCGGCCAGGTACAGCTCGGGCATCATGACGCCCTCGAAGAAGTCGGGCGCCTTGCCGATCACGACGGCGTCGACGTCCGCCCAGGTCAGCTCGGCGTCGTCGAGCGCGCGCCCGGCGGCCTCGCGGACCAGTCCGGCGATCGACACGTCCCGGCGTGCCGCCACGTGCTTGGTCTGGCCGATCCCTACGACGGCCACGGGCTCCTTGCTCATCGCGGATCCCCTTCGAGTACGGCGACCAGGTTCTGTTGCAGACAGGGCCCGGAGGTGGCATGGGCGAGGGCCCGGTCGGACTCGCCCCGGTGGATGCCGGCGGCGGCCTCACCGATACGGAGGAGCCCGGCGGCCATGATCGGGTTGGCGGCGAGGGCGCCCCCGGACGGGTTGACCCGCACGCTGTCCTCGAGCCGCAGCGCCTTGCGCAGCACGACCTCCTGGGAGGTGTACGGCGCGTGCAGCTCGGCGGTGTCGACGGGCCGCTCGAAGGCGCCGGCCCGCTCCGCGGCCAGGCGGGTCGAGGGCGAGTCGGTCAGGTCGCGCACCCCCAGGCTGTGCGCCTCGATGCGGTGGTCGATGCCCCGGATCCACGCCGGCCGCTCGCACAGGTCCCTGGCGCGTTCACCCGCCGCGAGGATCACGGCGGCGGCCCCGTCGCCGATGGGCGGACAGTCGCCGATGCGCAGCGGTCGTACCAGGTAGTCGCCCTGCGGCACCGGGCCGCGCAGTTGGGCGTGGGAGTTAGCGGTGGCGTCCTGGCGGCTGCGGGCGGCGACGGCGGCAAGCGCCGGCTCGTCGGTGTCACCGGCGTCGATCAGGGCCTGCGCCTGGAGGGCGGCCAGGGCGACGGAGTCCGGCCACAGCGGCGCCACGTAGTACGGGTCCAGTTGCCGGGTCAGGACGTCGCGCACGGAGCCCGGCGAGGACTTGCCGTAGGAGTACACGAGGGCCGTGTCGGCGTCCCCGGTGAGCAGTTTGGTCCAGGCCTCGTACAGGGCCCACGCGCCGTCCATCTCGACGTGCGACTCGGAGATCGGCGGCCAGGCGCCCACCCCGTCCAGGGCGAGGGTGAAGGAGAAGGCCCGGCCTGCCAGGTAGTCGCTGGAGCCGGAGCAGGTGAAGCCGATGTCGGCGGTCTTGAGGCCGGTCCGGTCCAGGACGTCGTGCAGCACCGGCATCAGCATCTCCACCTCGGAGTACTCGTCGGTGGTGCGCCGGTGGTCGGTCTGGGCGAAGGCGACGACCGCGATGTCCCGCGTCACAGCAGCTCCTTGTAGGTGTCGTAGTCCGCGTCGGGCTCGCCGGTGGGCCGGTAGTGGTCGGGATAGCGGCCGCCCGGCGTCCACACCGCCTCCACCCGCAGGCCCATGCGCACCTGGTCGTAGGGGATGCCGCCGATCCGGCCGTGCAGCGCGAGGTCGGCGCCGTCGAGGGCGATGTGGGCGTAGACGTACGGCACCTCGATGTCGAGGTTCTTCGCCTTGATGTTGACGATGCAGAAGGTGGTGACCGTGCCGCGGGGGCCCACTTCGACGTGTTCCGCGGTGGCGACACCGCAGGTCGGGCACGCGCCCCTCGGCGGGACGTACACCTTCCGGCAGGAGGGGCAGCGTTCGCCGACGATGCGCCGTTCGGAGAGGGCGTGGATGTAGTCGGACTGGGCGCGGCCGGGCGAGTAGGTGTAGTCGAGGCGGGCCGGGGCGACGATGCCGGTGATCGCGTCCGCGAACTCGCCGTCGTGCCCGGCCGGTCGGGCCGGTTCGCCGTCGTACGGCTCGAAACAGGCGATGTCGGTGATGGCGCCGACGCGGTCCTCGGCCCAGCGGACGCGGACGCGCATGCCGGTGCGGACGGCGCCTGGGCCGGGCGCGTCGAGGGCGTGCAGCAGGGCGGTGTCGGCGCCGTCGAGGCGGACCAGTACCCAGGCGAAGGGGGTGTCCAGGGGCTGGCCGCGACGGGGTTCGTGGTTCCAGGCCCAGGTGGTGACCGTTCCGGTCGGTGCCACCTCGACGAGTTCCCGGATCTCCTCGGCGGTGGCGGGGTCGTACTCGACGGGCGGGACGAGGGTGCGGCCGTCGACCGTCTTCACACCGAGGACGACCCGCTCGCGCAGGCCGGTGAGGAAGGCGCTCTGGACGGGCCCGAGGGACCGGGTGAAGGGGAATTCGACGGCGAGGGGAGCTTTGAGGACTTCGGGCACCGGGGCTACCTCCTTGAAAAAGCGACGATGAGGACCGCCCCGAAAGGGGCTCAGCGTTACGCCCGCTTGTAGACAGGCGCCCGCTTCTCCGCGAAGGCACGGGCCCCTTCCTTCGCGTCGGCCGTGTCGAAGATCGGCCATCCCCGTTTGAGCTCGGAGGACAGACCGTCCGTCTCCGTCATCTCGGCGGTCTCGTACACGGACGCCTTGATGGCCTCCACCGCCAACGGCCCGCAGGAGTTGATCAGTTCGGCGATCTCCAGGGCCTTGTCGAGGGCATCGCCGTCCGGCACGACATGCCCGATCAGGCCGATGCCGGCGGCCTCCCGGGCGGTGTAGGGGCGCCCCGTGAGCAGCATCTCCAGCGCGTGCGTCCGCGGGATCTGGCGCTGCAGCCGCACCGTGGAGCCGCCGATCGGGAACAGCCCGCGCCTGACCTCGTACAGCCCGAACGTCGCCGACTCGCCCGCCACCCGGATGTCGGTGCCCTGGAGGATCTCGGTGCCGCCCGCCACGCAGTGGCCCTCGACGGCGGCGATCACCGGCTTGCGCGGGCGGTGGTGGCGCAGCAGCGCCTTCCAGTGCAGGTCCGGGTCGGCCTTGAGGCGGTCCCGGTAGTGCTCGCCGTCCGTGCCCCTGCCCGCGAGCGCCTTGAGGTCCATGCCGGCGCAGAACGAACCGCCCGCGCCGGTGAGCACGACCGAGCGGACCCTGTCGTCCTCGTCGGCCTCGACCCAGCCGTCGTACAGGCCGACGAGCATCGGCAGCGAGAGCGCGTTCTTGGCTTCGGGCCTGTTGAGCGTGAGCACCAGTGTGGCGCCTTCGCGCTGCACGGTGAGGTGTTCCGTCCCACCCATGGCCATCTCCCCTTCTGCTGGAACGAGAACAGGTTGCAGTAGCCGGGGAGGCACTTCAAGAGTTTTCTGACAGTCAGTCAGATTTCTTCGCGCGAACCCTTCCCAGTTGCCGCGCCCTTTGCTCTGATGACCGGCGAACCGACAGCTGCCGGGTACGCCCGAACGAGCGATCAAGACGGCCAGGAGGAGCGGTGGAGTACAACCTTGCGGACCTGTTCGAGTCGGTCGTCGACGCGGTGCCGGACCGCGAGGCCCTGGTGTACGTCGACCACCCCGGCACGGGCGCCGAGCGCCGGCTGACGTACGCGGAACTCGACGCGGCGGCGAACCGTATCGGGCACCATCTGATCGACGCGGGGATCCGGCCCGGCGAGCATCTCGGCCTGCACCTCTACAACGGGGTCGAGTACCTGCAGACCGTGCTCGGCTGCCTGAAGGCGCGGGTTGTTCCGGTCAACGTCAACTACCGTTACGTCGAAGAGGAGCTGGTGTACCTCTACCGGGACGCCGACCTCGTGGCCCTCGTCTTCGACGCCGAGTTCGGCGACCGGGTGGCGGCCGCGCTTCCGCAGTGCCCCGGGCTGCGGCACCTGATCCGGGTGGGTGAGGCGGCCGAGGCGCCCTCGGCGGTGGCCTTCGGCGAGGCGGAGGCTGCGGGTTCGCCCGAGCGCGGGTTCCCGGCACGGTCGGGGGACGACCAGTTCATCATCTACACGGGCGGCACCACGGGCATGCCCAAGGGGGTGATGTGGCGCCAGGAGGACCTGTTCTTCTCCGGGCTCGGCGGCGGCGCGCCGACCGGCGAGCCGGTCCGGAAACCGGAGGAACTGGCCGAGCGGGTGGCGGCGGGCGGCAGCGGGATCACGTTCTTCCCCACTCCCCCACTGATGCACGGCACCTCCACCCTCACCTCCTTCATCGGCTTCAACTTCGGCCAACGGGTCGTGATCCACCGCAAGTTCGTGCCCGAGGAGGTGCTGCGGACCGTCGAGCGGGAGAAGGTCACGAGCATGTCCCTGGTCGGGGACGCGATGCTGCGGCCGCTGATCGACGCGCTGCGGGGGCCGATGAAGGGCACGGACTGCTCGTCGGTGTTCAGTGTGTCCTCGTCCGGTGCGATCATGTCGGAGACCGTGCGCCGGGAGTTCCAGGAGCTGTTGCCGAACGCGATGCTGCTCAACAACTACGGCTCCTCCGAGTCCGGCTTCAACGGCACGGCGACGGCCGACTCCGGGGCCGGCCAGAGCTTCCGCATCCGGGTCAACTCCCGGACCCAGGTCGTCGATCCGGCGACGCACGAGCCGGTCGCCGTGGGCGAGGTGGGCCGGGTGGCGCAGTGCGGTCACGTCCCGCTCGGCTACTACAACGATCCGAAGAAAACCGCCGAGACCTTCTTCGAGAAGGACGGCGAGCGGTGGGTGCTGCTCGGCGACATGGCCACGGTGGACGAGACGGGCGTGGTCACGGTCCTCGGCCGGGGCTCGCAGTGCATCAACACCGGGGGCGAGAAGGTGTACCCGGAGGAGGTCGAGCAGGCGCTGAAGTCACATCCCGACGTGTACGACGCCCTGGTGGCCGGGGTGCCGGACCCGACGTGGGGCAACCACGTGGCCGCGGTGGTGCAGTTGCGCGACGGCGCGCCACGGCCGTCCCTGGAGGACATCCAGTCCCACTGCCGCACCCGTCTCGCCGGGTACAAGATCCCCCGACAGCTGGTGATCACGGAGACGATACGGCGCTCACCGAGCGGAAAGGCCGACTACCGCTGGGCCAGGGAAGTGGCGGCGGCGGGCGCGTAGCGGCCGGGGCGGGGCGAGCGGCCGTGATGGGCGGGCGTACTCTTTGCGCGGGGTTGACCCGGGGGTTTTGAACGCGGGGTTACGCGGGGCCGTACGCGAGGTTGGTGGCCCTGATCTGCACGTCGGGTCCGCCGTACCAGCACCGCGCTTCGCACGGAAGGACCCACGGGTGTCGCACCTCACGCCCCCTCGCCAGCTGCCGACTGCCGATCCCGCGGCGACGGACCCGGCCGAGGAGGCCTCGACCGCCCCGACGGACACCGCAACCGAGCCGGTCACCGTATCGGACACACCACCACCCCCGGCGGACGAGAAGGCGACCGGCGAGGCCGGCGTCCCTCGCGCGTCCTCGGTCGGCGGTGGACCCGACGACGTCGTCAGAGCCGACGAGCCCGACGCGGAGACGGACGACGGGCCCGCCGCCGGGTCGACCGCCGGACGCATCCTGGTCACGACCGACGAACCCGCCGCTGAAGCGACCGGCCAGCCCGCCACGGCTGAAAAGGACGAACCCGAGGCCGTCACGCCGACCGACGCCGCCGCCTCCACCGGTCGGGCCGGCTGGTTCGGCTGGCGGCGTCGCTTCCCCCGCGCCGCGCGAGCCGTGGGGGTCGGGGTGACCGTGCTGGCGGGGGTGTTCCTGCTCGGGGCGATCCTCATGCCGGACCGCCTCGAGTGGATCGACCTCCCGTCGTTCCTGCGCGTTCCCGTCGAGCCGATCTTCCTCGCGATCGTGCTGCTCGCGCTGCCCTCGAAGCCACGCCGGATCGTGGCCGTCGTCGCCGGGGCGCTCCTGGGACTGTCCACCGTCCTGAAGTTCCTCGACATGGGCTTTTACCAGACCCTGGCCCGGCCGTTCGACCTGGTCTTCGACTGGACGCTGCTGACCGACGGCGCGGACTGGGTGAAGGACTCGTTCGGGCGCTCGGGCGAGGTGCTCGCGGTGATCGGGGCGATCGTCCTGCTCCTCCTCGTCCTGGCCGTGAGCGCGCTCGCCGTGCTGCGGCTGGCGAACGTGATGGGCCGGCACCGCCCGGCGGCGATACGCACCACGCTGGTCGTGGGCACCGTGTGGGTCACCTGCTTCATGCTCAGCGTGCAGCTCGGCGGTGTCCCGATCGCCACGAAGGGCTACAGCCAGTTCCTCGCCAACCGTGTGCAGTACGTCCGCGCCGGCCTCGGCGACGCCAAGGTCTTCGACAAGCAGATCCACGTCGACAAGTACGCCAAGACCCCGCCCGACCAGCTGCTGAACGGACTGCGCGGCAAGGACGTCATGTTCACCTTCATCGAGAGCTACGGCCGGGTGGCGATCGACGATCCGACGATGGGGCCGGAGGTCGACGCGACGCTCAAGGCGGGCGACGCACGGCTCAAGGCGGCCGGCTTCGCGGCCCGCAGCGGCTGGCTCAGGTCGCCCGTGACGGGCGCCGGCAGCTGGCTCGCGCACTCGACGTTCCTGTCCGGGCTGTGGATCAAGAACCAGCAGCGGTACCGGACCCTGACCACCAGCGACCGCTCGACGCTCACCCGCTACTTCCAGAAGACCGGCGCGTGGCGGACCGTCGGCATCGTCCCCGGCGTGCGCAAGTCCTGGCCCGAGGGCAAGTACTTCGGCCTCGACCACATCTACGACTCCACGCACCTCGGCTACCAGGGGCCGTACTTCAGCTGGACGCCGGTGCCGGACCAGTTCAGCCTGGAGGCCTTCCAGAAGCTGGAGCACGGGAAGAAGAACCGTGACCCGATCATGGCCGAGATCATCCTGGCCTCCAGCCACAACCCCTGGTCCCCCATCGCCCACATGATCGACTGGAAGGACCTCGGGGACGGCAAGATCTTCTACCAGATCAAGAAGGAGGGCACGAACCCCACCGAGGTCTGGAAGAGCGCCAAGCGCGTGCGGACCGAGTACCGCAAGGCGATCCAGTACTCCCTGGACAGCCTGACCGAGTGGATGCAGCGCTACGGCGACGACAAGACCGTGCTGGTGTTCCTCGGCGACCACCAGCCCGTCCCGACGGTCACCGGGGGCAGCGCCAACCATGACGTCCCCGTCACGATCGTCGCCCGCGACCCGAAGGTGCTGGACCGCGTCTCCAACTGGGGCTGGACGGAGGGCATCAAGCCCGCGGACAACGCACCGGAGTGGGCGATGGACCAGTTCCGTAACCGCTTCATGCAGGCGTTCGGGAAGTGACGTCCTCCTCGCGGGCGGCACTTCCGTCCGCGAGGAACTCCTCCACCACCGCCAGGAACTCCTCTGGCCGCGTCTCGTGCACCAGATGCCCGGCGTCGACGGTCACCAGCCGGGCGTCGGGGATCAGGGCGGCGAGCGTCGACACCTGGTCCTGCGGGATGGGGCTGGTGGGGCCGCCGGCGATCAGCAGGGTCCGGGCGGTGATGCGGGACATGTGGTGCCACCACCCGGGGCTCGGCGCGTTGCGCTGGTCGTCGGTCGCCCGGATCATCGCCCAGTCGAACGGGAGGTCCCCGTCGGGGCGGTCGGCGGGCGGCCGGGGCGGGTCGAGGGGGATCGGGGCGGGGACGTCCTCCAGGACCAGTCGGCGTACGGTCTGCGGGACCTGCTGGGCGAGGAGGTAGGCCACGGCACCGCCCAGGGAATGACCCACGACGTCGGTGCGGCCGATGCCGAGGACGGCGAGGAAGGCGCGGACGTCGTCGCGCATCGCCTCGTAGGTGTACGTGCCCGGCCAGTCGCTGCGCCCGTGGCCCCGCAGATCCGGGGCGTACACCCGGCGCGGGTGGGCGCCGGACGCCAGCCGCTCGGCGACGTGCGTCCAGTCCGCGCCGTCGGCGCCACGGCAGTGCAGCAGGAGGACCGGGGGTGCGGTCTCGGGGCCCCAGGCGCGGTACGCGAGGGTGATGCCGTCGGCCTTGACGGTGTGCAGCGGTGCGGTGTCCATGAGGACCGAGTCAACCCTGCCGGCCCGGGACGCGGTGCCTACTCTGCTGACGGCAGAGGCGTCCCCCACCCGTCCAGGAACGCGGCGACGCGCCCGGCGAACCACTCGGGGTCGTCCAGCCACGGATAGTGCCCGGCGCCGGGCTGGACGGCGAACTCGGCGTTCGGGAACGGCTCGGCGGCGACGCGAGCCAGCTCGGGGCACGGTCCGCCGTCGAGCGCGCCGGCGAGGACGAACACGGGGGCGGTGACGCGGGCGAGCGCGGCACGGGTCGCGGGCGGGTCGTAGGCGCCGTCGGAGCCGTACACCTCGGCGGCGGCGTCGTTGAACTCCTCGTCGCCGCGCGCCTCGTGCCGGCGGGCCGCCTCGTCCCAGCGGCCGTAGAAGAAGGGCGCGATCGACGGGTCGTAGTCCGACCCGTCGGCCAGCCACCGTTCGAAGACCGGGAACGCCTCCGCGAACCAGGGTTCGCCGCTTCTCAGCCGTGCCGCCGCCAGCCGTTGCCCGGAGGTCGCGGGCCGGCCCAGCGCCCACGGGATGGCCGTGACCAGCACGAGGCTCGCCAGCCGCTCGGGGTACCGGGCCGCGTACAGCAGGGCCAGGCTGCCGCCCGCCGAATGGGCGAGCAGATCCACGCGGTCGAGCCCCAGGTGGGCGCGCAGCGCCTCCACGTCGTCCACGAGCCGGTCGCAGCGGTACGAGGCCGGATCCGCCGGCGTGGCGGAGTCGCCGGTGCCGCGCAGGTCGAGCAGGACGAGCCGTCGGTGCTCGCAGAGGCCGCCCAGGTCGCCCAGGTAGGACGAGGCCTGCATCGGGCCGCCGGGAAGGACGACGAGCGGGGTGCCAGCACCGCGCAGGTGGTAGGCGAGTTCGGTCCCGTCGGGGGCGGTGAAGGTCGGCATGCGCTGATCTTCGCGGGCGGCGGGATGGGCCGCAACGGAGTTCTCGTCGACAGCGGCGAGAAAGTGCGGGCAGAACTCTTGCCTGCGCCGCGGTGTCCTGGATTACTGATCCCCAGCACATCGACCGAATGATCGGTAGTCCGGGTTGACGCGGTTTGTTAGGGAGAAGTCCCCATGGCGGATGCGACGGAGCTGCTGGACGCGGGGGAACGGCTGGACGCCGGTGCACTGCGGGCGCTGCAGCTGGAGCGGCTGCGGGCCTCGCTGCGGCACGCCTACGACCACGTGCCCTTCTACCGGGAGTCCTTCGAGAAGGCGGGCGTCCACCCGGACGACTGCCGGTCCCTGGCCGACCTGGCCCGGTTTCCCTTCACCACGAAGGCGGACCTGCGCGAGAACTACCCGTACGGGATGTTCGCCGTGCCCCAGGACCGCATCCGCCGCATCCACGCCTCCAGCGGCACCACCGGACGGCCCACGGTCGTCGGCTACACCGACAACGACCTCTCCCTGTGGGCCGACGTGGTTGCCCGCTCGATCCGCGCGGCGGGCGGCCGGCCCGGCGACACGGTCCATGTGGCGTACGGGTACGGGCTGTTCACCGGCGGTCTCGGCGCGCACTACGGCGCCGAGCGGCTCGGCTGTACGGTCATCCCCGCGTCCGGCGGCATGACGGCCCGTCAGGTGCAGCTGATCCAGGACCTCGCACCACGGATCATCATGGTGACGCCGTCGTACATGCTCACGCTCCTCGACGAGTTCGAACGGCAGGGCGTCGATCCGCGGTCCACCTCACTGCGCGTCGGTATCTTCGGTGCCGAGCCGTGGACGGAGCAGATGCGGCGGGAGATCGAGGAGCGGTTCGCGGTCGACGCCGTGGACATATACGGCCTGTCGGAGGTGATCGGCCCGGGCGTCGCGCAGGAGTGCGTCGAGACCAAGGACGGGCTGCACATCTGGGAGGACCACTTCTACCCGGAGGTCGTCGATCCGATCACCGGTGAGGTGCTGCCCGGCGGCGAGGAGGGCGAGCTGGTGTTCACCTCGCTGACCAAGGAGGCGATGCCGGTCGTCCGCTACCGGACGCGTGACCTGACGCGGCTGCTGCCTGGGACGGCACGGGTGTTCCGGCGGATGGAGAAGATCACCGGGCGCAGTGACGACATGGTGATCCTGCGCGGGGTGAACCTCTTCCCCACCCAGATCGAGGAGATCGTGCTGCGCACACCCGGGGTGGCACCGCACTTCCAGTTGCGGCTCACCCGGGAGGGGCGCCTGGACGCGCTCACGGTACGGGCCGAGGCCCGCCCGGACGCCGGTCCCGAACTGCGGGACACCGCCGCCCGGTCCATCGCGGCGGCCGTCAAGGACGGCATCGGTGTCTCGGTCGGCGTCGAGATCGTCGAACCGGAGTCGCTGGAACGGTCGGTGGGCAAGATCCGGCGGATCGTGGATCTGCGGCCGCGCACCTGACGGTCGCGGGGCCGTGCGCGGCTGCCGTCACGCCGTCGGGCCGGCTGCCGCCAGGGTCGCGGGGGCCGGTCGGGTGATCCCGGACAGGTCGCGGCAGACCATGCTGTTGCGGTCGGCGACCGAACGGCCGAGGGCGTGGTGCGGCCACAGTCCGCCGGCCATGCGGCGGCTGCGCTCGCCCCATTCCAGCGCCTCGGTGGCGCGCGCCTTGAAGAAGTTGAGGGCGTAGCCGCCGGAGTGGATGCGCAGCAGCGTGAAGCCGCCCGGGTACTCCTTCGCGGCGCTGACCTCCTGCAGGGCCACGTGCGGGGCGAGCGGCAGCACGGTGCGCTTGTTGCGGTGGGTGTGGCCGGCGTGGTGGAGGAAGACACCCGGGGTGGCGGCATAGGCCTCGAGGATGGCACGGGCCTGGCGGCGGCCCAGGCGCTGGCCGGCGCTCACCGGGAAGAGGGAGTCCCGCACGGTCAGCGGATGGTGTCCGAAGACCAGGGTGGGCTGTTCCCGCTGCTCGCGCAACCGGCCGCGGAACCAGGCCAGTTGCTCGGCTCCGAGCCCGCCCGCGTCGGCGCCGTTGCCACGCTTCTCATAGGTGTCGAGCCCGATGAGGCGCAGCCCGCCGAGGTCCCGTTCGAAGTACCCGGGCTCGTCCGCCCGGCCGAATCCGAGCCGGAAGCTGTCGCCGCCCGCCTCGTCGTCCGCTCCGGGCCGGTCGTGATTGCCCCTGACGACGAAGTAGTCCCGGCCGTGGACGCCGAAACCGTCCAGGATCCCTCTCGCCCGGGCCAGGTCGGCGGGCGCGCCGCCGTCCGATATGTCGCCGGCGGCCAGCAGCACGTCCGCGCCGCGCCGGCGGGCCTCCTCGACCAGGGCCCGGGTCATCAGCTCGGGGTACGGTGCCAGGCCCGGCTGCTGTGAGATCCCGCGCAGGAACGGGATGCCGCCGACGAGACCCGCGGTGGTCTCGCCGAGGTGCAGGTCGTTGCAGAGGGCGAGGGAGATCAGGTGGCGGCCGGGCGGAGGCTGGGGCGTGGTGAAGGAGTAGGGACCCCCGTGCGAACCGAGTCCGTGCAGGGAGGTGCCGGCGGCGTTGCCGCGCACGAGGTGCAGCGCGGTGGGCCGGGCGGCCACGCCCCGGGAGCGGGCCTGGTAGTAGTACGTCTGTCCCGGTTCCAGGCCGGTGAGTTCCACGTGGTGGTGGGCCGTGAGGCGGTTCTCGCCGGCGGTGCGGTCGAGGTGTCCGGGATGGGTGCCGTAGACGACCTCGCCCTCGGTGACGGCGGGCAGCATGTGGCCGAGGCCGTCGTCGGTGCCGGGATGGCCGGTGTACCAGGTGATGACGGCGCGGTCCTCGGTCAGGGTGACCAGTTCGAGGTGGACGGCCGCGACGGCGTGGTGGTGCGGGAGGCGGGTCCGGGCCGCGGCCAGGGCCCGCAGCAGGGCGGGGGCGAGGAGGGCTCCGGATCGCAGCACCTCACAGGGGCCGGGGACTCCGGCGAGGGCGGCGAGAGGAGCGGGGAAGCAGCAACGCATGCCTGGTTCGTGCCCTCCTGCCGTGAACAGGAGCCATGCTACCGGCGGCCGTGGCGGGGAGGAAACGGGTCTTTCCTGTGCATCGCGTCACGCGCCGAAGCGGTCACGCAGTTCCCGCTTGAGGATCTTTCCGCTGGCGTTGCGCGGCAGTTCGTCCACGAACACCACCCGTTTCGGCGCCTTGAACGGGGACAACCGCTCGCGGGTGTGGGCGATGAGCGCCTCCTCGGTGACCTCGCCGCGCGGGACGACGACCGCCGTGACGGCCTCCACCCACCGCTCGTCGGGCAGGCCGATCACGGCGACCTCGGCGACGGCCTCGTGGGTGTAGAGGGCGTCCTCGACCTGGCGTGAAGCGACCAGTACGCCGCCGGAGTTGATGACGTCCTTCACCCGGTCGACGATCGTGTAGTAGCCGTTCGCGTCCCGTACCGCGAGGTCGCCGGAGTGGAACCAGCCGTCCCGGAAGGCCTCGGCGGTCTCCTCGGGCTTGTCCCAGTAGCCCTCGCACAACTGCGGTGAGCGGTAGACGATTTCGCCGGGAGTGCCGTCGGGCACGTCCTTGCCGTCCTCGTCGACCACGCGGGCGTCGACGAAGAGGACGGTCCGGCCGCAGGAGTCCATGCGGCCCTTGTGCTCGTCGGGGGCGAGGACGGTGGCCAGGGGGCCGATCTCGCTCTGCCCGAAGCAGTTGTAGAAGGCCAGTTTCGGCAGCCGCTCACGCAGGCGTTCCAGGACGGGCACCGGCATGATCGAGGCGCCGTAGTACGCCTTGCGCAGGCCGCCGAGGTCCCGGGTGGCGAAGTCGGGGCGGTTGGCCAGGGCGATCCAGACCGTCGGCGGCGCGAACAGGCTGTCCGCGCGGCCCGCTTCGATCAGGTCGAAGAGCCGGTCGCCGTCGGGTGCGTCGAGGATCAGGTTGGTCGCGCCGACCGCGAGGTAGGGCAGCAGGAACACGTGCATCTGCGCGGAGTGGTACAGCGGCAGGGAGTGCACGGGGAGGTCGCCCGCCGAGAGGTCGAGGGCGGTGATCGCGCTGAGGTACTCGTGCACCAGGGCGCGGTGCGTCATCATCGCGCCCTTGGGCAGGGCGGTCGTACCGGAGGTGTACAGCAGTTGCACCAGGTCCTCGGTGCGTGGTTCCGGGCCGTCGTACGCGGGAGCCGTCGCGAGGCGGGCCAGCAGCGAGTCGTCGGCGTCGCGCAGGGGCAACGCCGGGACGTCGTCGGCGAGCCGGCCGGCGAGGTCGGGGTCGGTGAGGACGAGGGAGCTGCCGGACTGGCCGACGATGTAGGCGAGGTCGTCGCCGGTGAGGTTCTGGTTGACCGGGACGTGGACGAGGCCGGCCCGGGCGCAGGCGAGGAAGCCGATCAGGTAGGCGTCGGAGTTGTGACCGTAGGCGCCGACCCGGTCGCCGGGCCGCAGGCCCTCGCCGAGCAGGACGCTCGCCGCGCGGGAGACGGCCTCGTCGAGTTCGCCGTACGTCCATGAGCGGTCGCCGTACTCCACCGCGACCCGCGCCGGGGTGCGCCGGGCGCTGCGTCGCAGCACCCCGTCAACCGTGCTGCCGTGTCCCTGCGTCATGACTCATGATCCTCGGTCCGTCGCCGGAGGAGGTCAAGCACCCGGCCGGACGACACACGCACACCAGCACGCAGGCATGCTCAACTGCTTTGTCCGTCAACGATGTTGGGAGACACCTTGCGCACCCGCATGAGACGACTGGTCATCGGGACGGTCGCGTTACTCACCGCCGCGACCGCGCTGCCGGCCGCCGCGGCCGAGCAGCACCGACCGCAACAGCCCTCGCACGGCGGCCTGTCCGCCGTCATCCGCTACACCGAGTACGGCATTCCGCACATCGTCGCCAGGAACTATCCCGACCTGGGCTTCGGCACCGGATGGGCGCAGGCCGCCGACCAGGTGTGCACCCTGGCCGACGGGTTCGTGACGGTGCGCGGGGAGCGCTCGCGGTTCTTCGGGCCTGACGCGGCGACCGACGGGTCGCTGTCCTCGGCCTCCGACAACCTCTCCAGCGACCTGTACTTCCGGGGCGTCCGGCAGGCGGGCACGGTGCAGAAACTGCTCGCCGAACCGGCGCCGCTCGGCCCGAGCCGCCGGGTCAAGGACCTGATGTCGGGTTTCGCGGCGGGCTACAACGCCTGGCTGCGGCAGAACCGGATCACCGACCCGGCCTGCGAGGGCGCCCCGTGGGTGCGCCCGGTGACTCCCGTGGACGTGGCCGCGCGCTTCTACGCCATCGCCGTACTCGGCGGCCAGGGCAGGGCGACGGACGAGATCACCGGCGCCCAGCCGCCCACCGGTGCCACGGCGAAGGCCCCGGCCCCGAGCGCCCAGGCCCTGATCCGGGCGGTGCGCGACCGGTCCGCCGATGCCGACATGGGCTCGAACGCGGTCGCCTTCAGCGGGGCGACGACCGCGAACGGCCGTGGTCTGCTGCTGGGCAATCCGCACTACCCGTGGCACGGCGGACGCCGGTTCTGGCAGGTCCAGCAGACGATCCCGGGTGAGCTCGACGTCGCCGGCGCCGCGCTGCTCGGCTCGCCCACCGTCTCCATCGGCTACAACTCACGCGTGGCGTGGAGCCACACCGTGTCGACGGGCGTCCCCTTCGACATCGTCCGGCTGACCCTGGATCCCGCCGACCCCACCGTCTACCTGGTGGACGGCAAGCGGGAGCGGATGACGAAGCGGACCGTGAACGTCACGGTCAAGGGTGGCTCTTCGGTGACCCGCACCCAGTGGTGGACCCGGTACGGTCCGGTCGTGTCCGACGCCCAGGGCAACCCGCCCCTGCCGTGGACCGCCACGACGGCGTACGCGCTGAGCGACCCCAACGCCGCGAACATGCGCTTCGCCGACACCTCGCTCGACTTCGGCAAGGCGCGCGGCACCGCGGACATCCTGGCCTCCCTCGGCCGGCACCAGGGGCTGCCCTGGGTGAACACCATCG
The DNA here is from genome assembly GCF_044768275.1 of Streptomyces sp. NPDC101152. NCBI lineage: Bacteria > Bacillati > Actinomycetota > Actinomycetes > Kitasatosporales > Streptomycetaceae > Streptomyces > Streptomyces sp. NPDC101152. The sequence goes on from NZ_JBIWPO010000011.1 coordinate 168,620, forward strand.
CCGCCGACTCCGCCGGCCACTCCCTCTACACCCAGTCCCAGGTGCTCCCCCGGATCACCGACGACCTCGCCGCGCGCTGCTCGACGGACCTGGGCCGGGTCACCTATCCGCAGGCCGGCCTCGCCGTCCTCGACGGCTCCCGCGCCGACTGCGCCCCGGGCAACGACCCCGACGCGGTCCAGCCCGGCACCTTCGGGCCCGCGCGCATGCCCACGCTTCTGGACGCCCCGTATGCGGAGAACTCCAACGACAGTGCCTGGCTGACCGACGCCGACCGGCCGCTGACCGGATACGAGCGGATCTTCGGGGACATCGGCACGGAGCGGTCGCCGCGGACCCGGGGTGCCATCGAGGACGTGTCGGCCATGGCGAAGCGGGGCGGGCTGACCGTGCGGGACCTGCAGAAGCAGCAGTTCGCCGACCGGGTGCCCACGGGCGACCTGGCCGCCGCCGACCTGGCGAAGGCGTGCGCCGCTCTGCCCGGCGGCAAGGCGACGGGCAGTGACGGGAAGGCCGTCGACGTCAGCCAGGCGTGCGGTGTGCTCGCCCGGTGGGACCGCACCGCGAACCCCGGCAGCCGTGGCGCGCTGCTCTTCGACCGGCTCTGGCACAGGCTCCCCACGAACCGGCTGTGGAAGGTGCCGTTCTCGGCGTCCGACCCCGTGCACACACCGAACACCGTCAACGCCGGCGACCCCGCCTTCGCGACGGCCCTCGCGGACACGGTGGCGGAACTCCGCGGCGCCGGCGTCGCGCTGGACGCCCGGCTCGGCGACCATCAGTACGTCGTCCGTGGCGGCGAGCGCATCCCGATCCCGGGAGGCGCGAGCCGGCTCGGTGTGTGGAACGTGGTCCAGCCGACCTGGGACGCGGCGAGCGGCGGCTACACGGAGGTGAGCACGGGCTCCAGTCACATCCAGGCCGTCGGCTGGAACGGCAGCCACTGCCCGGTGGCCCGCACGCTCCTGACGTACTCCCAGTCGGAGAACCCGGACTCACCCCACTACAGCGACCAGACCCGCCTGTTCTCCCAGGAGAAGTGGGTGACGGCCCGCTTCTGCGAGAAGGACATCCTGGCGTCGCCGGCGCTGAGGGTGGTCCGGGTCCACTCCTGACGGGTCCTCACACCGGCCGGGTGCGGCCCTCCCAGTACGGGTCGCGCAACCGCCGTTTGTACAGCTTGCCGTTGGGGTCGCGGGGCATCTCGGCGATGAAATCGACGCTCTTCGGCCGCTTGTAGCCGGCGAGTTGTCCGGCGCAGTGGGCGAGGAGGCCGGCGGCGAGGTCCGGCCCGGGTTCATGGCCCGGGGCCGGTTCGACGACCGCCTTGACCTCCTCGCCCCAGTCGTCGTGCGGGATGCCGAAGACGGCGGCGTCGGCGACGGCCGGGTGGGCCAGCAGGGCGGACTCGATCTCGGCGGGGTAGATGTTGACCCCGCCCGAGATGATCATGTCGATCTTGCGGTCGCGGAGGAAGAGGTACCCGTCCTCGTCGAGGTATCCGAGGTCGCCGACGGTGAAGAAGTCGCCGATGCGGTTCTTCCTCGTCTTGGCCTCGTCCTTGTGATAGGCGAAGCCGCCGGTGTTCATCTTCATGTAGACCGTGCCGAGTTCGCCGGGCGGCAGCCGGTTGCCGTCGTCGTCGAAGACGGCGAGCTCGCTGATCGGCCAGGCCTTGCCGACGGTGCCGGGCTTCTTCAGCCAGTCCTCGGCGGTCGCGAAGGCGCCCCCGCCCTCACTGGCCGCGTAGTACTCCTCCACGCTGTCGCCCCACCAGTCGATCATCGCCCGCTTGACGTGGTCGGGGCAGGGCGCTGCGCCGTGGATGGCGTGCCGCATGGAGGAGACGTCGTACGAGCGCCGGACGGGCTCCGGCAGGGCGAGCAGGCGGTGGAACTGGGTCGGGACCATGTGCGTGTGCGTGCACCGGTGGGTGTCGATCAGGCGGAGCATCTCCTCGGGCGTCCACTTGTCCATCAGCACCAGCCGGTGGCCGATGTGCAGGGACGCGCCCGCGAACTGCAGGACGGCCGTGTGGTAGAGCGGCGAGCAGACGAGGTGGACGTTGTCGTCGAACGGTTTGATGCCGAAGATGCCGAGGAAACCGCCGAGGTAGGCCTCCTCGGGGCGTTTTCCGGGCAGCGGGCGGCGGATTCCGCGGGGGCGGCCGGTGGTGCCCGAGGTGTAGTTCATGACCCAGCCGAGCTCGCGGTCCGCGGGCGCCGACTCCGGCTGTCCGTCGAGGAGTTCGGCGTAGGGGCGGAAGCCCTGGACGGTGCCGACGGCGTAGCGGTGGGTCGCCGGGAGGTGAGCCTCGTCGGCGGCGTGGCGGGCGGCCTCGGCGAAGCGCTCGTGGGAGATGAGCACCTTGGCGCCGGAGTCGGCGACGATCCAGCCGATCTCCGGGCCGACGAAGTGGTGGTTGATCGGGACGAGGTAGAAGCCCGCCTGGCTGGCGGCCAGGTACGCGGTGAAGAACTCGGGGCCGTTCGGCAGGACGACCGCGAAGGCGTCCCCGCGTTCGAGGCCGGCGGCGCGCAGGCCGTGGACGAGCCGGTTCGTGGCGGAGTGCAGGCGCCCGGCGCTCCACTCCTCGCCGTCGGGTGCGATCAGGACCGCGCGGTCGGGGTCGGCGGCGGCCTGGGCCCAGAATCCGGCGGGGGGCGTGCTGGTCACTGGACGCTCCTTCCGGCGATGCGGTTGACGCGGTCCACGGCTTCCTCGAAGCCGCGGGTGAGGTCGTCGAAGACGGCCTGGACGCTGCGTTCACTGGTCATCCGGCCGACGATCTGGCCGACGGGCGTGCCGAGCAGGGGCTCGACCTCGTACTTCTGGATCCGGGTGAGGGCGTCGGCGACGAGGAGGCCCTGCAGGGGCATGGGCAGGGTGCCGGGGCCGCTCGGATCGTCCCAGGCGTCCGTCCACTCGGTACGCAGCTGCCGGGCGGGCTTCCCGGTCAGGGCGCGGGAGCGGACGGTGTCGCCGGAGCCGGCGGCGAGCAGTTTGCGGGTCACCGCGGGCGAGGACATGTCGGCCTCGGTGCAGGTCAGCCAGAGGGAGCCGAGCCACACGCCCTGGGCGCCGAGGGCGAGCGCGGCGGCCACCTGCCGGCCGCTGCCGATGCCGCCGGCGGCCAGGACGGGCAGCGGGTCGACGGCGTCGACGACCTCCGGGGTGAGCACCATGGAGGCGATCTCCCCGGTGTGCCCGCCGGCCTCGTAGCCCTGAGCGACGACGATGTCGATGCCCCCTTCCTTGTGCTTGAGGGCGTGCCGGGAGCTGCCGGCGAGGGCGGCGACGAGGACGTTGTGCTCGTGGGCGCGGGCCACGACATCGGGCGGCGGCGAACCGAGGGCGTTGGCGAGCAGCCGTATCGGATAGTCGAAGGCGACGTCGAGCTGGTTGCGGGCGACCTGCTCCATCCAGCCGGTGATGCGCCACCCGGACGCCTCCCCCTCGGCCAGTTCCGGCACTCCGTACTTGGCGAGGGTCTCGTTGACGAACGTGCGGTGCGCCTCGGGGATCATCGCCTCGACGTCGGCCTCGGTGACGCCCTCCACCTTCTTGGCGGGCATCACGACGTCGAGCCCGTACGGCTTCCCGTCGACGTGGGTCTCCACCCAGTCGAGGTCGCGTTTGAGGTCGTCGGGGGCGGTGTAGCGGACCGCGCCGAGCACGCCGAAGCCGCCGGCCCGGCTGATGGCCGCTGCGACGGCGGGGAACGGCGTGAAGCCGAAGATGGCGTGCTCGACTCCCAGTTTCTTGCTCAGCTCCGTCTGCATGGGCGCAGGATGCCGCAGTCCTCCGGACGACGGAAGAGCTTTTCTGATAGACCGTCAGATTTGTTGGGCGGCACCGGCCCTGCGAGGACGGACCGCTTACCGCCCGGTCGCCTCCAGTACCGCCATCGCCGCGTTGTGTCCCGGCACCCCGCTCACGCCTCCTCCGCGTACCGCGCCCGCCCCGCACAGCAGCACGTTGGCGTGGGCTGTCTCCACGCCCCAACGGCCGGTCTCCTCACCGGAGTAGGGCCAGGCGAGTTCGCGGTGGAAGATGTTGCCGCCGGGCAGCCGCAGGTCGCGCTCCAGGTCGAGCGGGGTCCGGGCCTCGATGCACGGGCGGCCTTCGGCGTCGGTGGCGAGGCAGTCGGCGAGCGGTTCGGCGAGGTGGGCGTCGAGCTGGTCGAGAGTCGACTTGAGGAGTTCCTCGCGCGCGGCGTCGTTGTCCCGGTCGAAGAGGCGGGCGGGGGTGTGCAGTCCGAAGAGGGTGAGGGTCTGGTAGCCCCGCTCGACGAGGTCGGGGTGGAGGATCGTCGGGTCGGTGAGGGAGTGGCAGTAGATCTCCGAGGGCGGCGCGTCGGGCAGTCGGCCGGAATCGGCCTGGGCGTGGGCGGTGGCGAGCTCCTGGTAGCCCTCGGCGATGTGGAAGGTCCCGGCGAACGCCTCGCGCGGGTCGACCGACGTGTCGCGCAGCTTCGGCAGCCGCTTGAGCAGCATGTTCACCTTGAGCTGGGCGCCCTCGGCGGGGGCGGGCGGCGCGGCGCCGGTCAGCTCGGCCAGCGCCTGCGGGGAGGCGCCCACCAGGACGTGCCGGGCGGCGACGGTGCCCTCCTGCCCGGCGGTGCGGTAGGTGATCTCGGCGGTGCGGCCGTCCGTGTCGATCCGTACCGCCTCGTGCCCGGTGGCGAGGACGGCGCCCGCGTCACGGGCGGCGGCGGCGAGGGTGTCGGTGAACGCGCCCATGCCGCCGACCGGGACGTCCCACGCGCCGGTGCCGCCGCCGATCACGTGGTACAGGAAGCAGCGGTTCTGCCGCAGCGACGGGTCGTGGGCGTCGGCGAAGGTGCCGATCAGGGCGTCGGTGAGGACCACGCCCCGCACCAGGTCGTCCGCGAAGCGGTCCTCGATCGCGACGCCGATCGGCTCCTCGAACAGGGTGCGCCAGGCCTCGTCGTCGTCGATCCGGCGGCGCAGTTCGTCCCGGCCGGGCAGCGGCTCGGTGAGGGTCGGGAAGACGCGCTCGGCGACGCGGCCGGTCATGCCGTAGAAGCGCTGCCAGGCCTCGTACTCGCGCTCGGATCCGGTCAGCTTGGCGAAGGCCTCACGGGTGCGCCGCTCACCGCCGCCGATCAGGAGACCGGTGGGCCGGCCGTCCCGCTCGACCGGCGTGTACGAGGAGATCGTCCGGGCGCGGACGCGGAAGTCCAGGCCCAGGTCCCGCACGATCTTCTTCGGCAGCAGGCTGACCAGGTACGAGTAGCGCGAGAGGCGGGCGTCGACCCCGGTGAACGGGCGGGTGGACACCGCGGCTCCCCCGGTGTGGTCCAGCCGCTCCAGGACCAGTACGGACCGTCCGGCCCGGGCCAGGTAGGCGGCGGCGACCAGGCCGTTGTGGCCGCCGCCGACGATCACGGCGTCGTAGGTGCGGTGCGTCGCGGGTCCCTCGTGTGCAGGCATGGTTCTTCGTAACACGGGGTGATCCACCTTGGCGAGAGAACGATTCTGCGGTGACGGGGCGGAGGGGCCTCCCGCGCTCGGGGACGTCATCGTCCGCCGGGTGCGCGTTGCTGGCGCAGTACCGCGACCCTGCGGTACAGCTCGACGGCCTCGGCGCCGCGGCCGAGCTGTTCCAGGCAGTGGGCCTCGTCGTTGCGGCTGGCGAGGGTGTCGGGGTGGCCGGCACCCAGGACGCGCTCGCGGGCGGCCGCCACGCGCCGGTACTCGGCGAGGGCGTCGGCCCAGCGGCCCAGCCAGCCCAGGCCGACGGCGACCTCGCGGCGGCTGACCAGGGTGTCCGGGTGCTCGGGACCGAGGACGCGCTCGCGGATCGCGCAGACGTCGCGGGACTCGGCGAGGGCCTCCTCCCAGCGGCCCAGGCGGCCGAGGTTGACGCCGAGGCCGTGGCGGGCGCGCAGGGTCTCGGGGTGGGTGGGGCCCTGGACGCGGGTGCGGTCGTCGATCAGTTCGCGGTACAGGGTGAGCGCCTCCGCGCTGCGGGCGAGGCGGCCGAGGCTGATGCCGACCTCGTAGCGGGCGGCGAGGGTGTCGGCGTGGTCGGGGCCGAGGGCCCGGGCGCGTGCCTCGGCGACCTCGCGGTAGGTCTGCAGGGCTTCCGGCCAGCGGCCCAACTGGCCCAGTGCGTAGGCGACCTCGTACCGGGTGACCAGGGTGTCCGGATGGTCGGCGCCGAGCACCCGGGCGCGGGCGGCCGCCACCTCGCAGGCCATGCGGTACGAGTCCGCCGGGCGCCCGAGTCTGCTCAGGTTGAAGGCGAGGTTGTGACGGCAGCGCAGGGTGTCCGGGTGCTCGGCGCCCATCTCGCGCTCCCGGGCGGCCAGGACCGACCGGTACACCTCATGGGCGTCGAAGTGACGGCCCAACTGGCCCAGGACGTACGCCATTTCCTGGCGGGCGGCGAGGGTGTCGGGGTGGTCGGCGCCCAGCGCCCGGGTTCTCGCGGCGGCCACGTGCTTGTACTCCTGCAGCGCCTCGGCGGCGCGGCCGGTGCGGCTGAGGGTGAAGGCGACCTCGTAGCGGCTGGCGAGGGTGTCGGGGTGGTCGGGGCCGAGCAGACGGGCGCGTTCGGCGGCGACCGCGCGATGCACCTCGCCGGCCTCCGCCCAGCGGCCGAGCCGCCCGAGGCTCAGTCCGGCGTTGTGGCGTCCGGCCAGGGCGGCGCGTTCCTGCGGGGAGGGAGGTGGCGGCAGGCCGGGCGCCGGCTCCCGCGCCCGGTCGGGGGCGGGTCGCGGGATCCACTCGCCGGTCAGTCCGGCCCCGGCGTCCGGCGGGGTACTGCCGAGGCCCGCGCCGGTGGCCTTGTGGCCGGTGGTCATGCCGCGGGTCCAGGACGGCAGCCGTGCCTCGCGGGCGACAGGGGACGCGGGCGACCGAAGCACCGGCTGCGGGGTCACCACGGTGGGCACGTACGTCGGTGTGGTCCGTCCCAGGCTGATGCGGCGGCCCAACTCGCGTGCGTCGTATGGGCGTTGCTCGGGCCGTTTGGCCAGCAGGTCGAGAATGACCTGGTCGAGGTACTCGGGCAGCTCGGGGCGCTGGGTGCGGGGCGGCCGGGGCGGGGTGTCGCGGTGGCCGACGAGGATCGCCCAGGCGTCGTCGAGGTCGAAGGGCGGGGCGCCGGTGGCGATCTCGTACAGCACGCAGCCCAGCGAGTACAGGTCGCTGCGCTGGTCGACCTCCGAACCGCCGATCTGCTCCGGGGACATGTAGTGCGGGGTGCCCATCGCGATGCCGGTCCCGGTGAGCCGGGAGGTGAAGCCGACGTCGTGGCCGAGGCGGGCGATGCCGAAGTCGCAGATCTTCACCGTGCCGTCGGTGAGCCGCATGATGTTGGCGGGCTTCAGATCGCGGTGCACGATGCCCTGCCGATGGGTGTAGGCGAGGGCGGCGGAGACCTGGTCGGCGACGTCCACGACGTCGGCCACCGGCAACGGGTGGTGCTTGTTGTCCTCCAGGAGCTGGCTGAGGTTGCGGCCCTCCAGCAGCTCCATGACGAGGTAGAGGACGCCGTCGTCCTCGCCGAAGTCGTGCACGACCGTCACCCCGCGGTGCTGCAGCGCGGCGGCGACCCGGGCCTCACGCCGGAAGCGCTCGCGCAGGACGCGGGTGAAGGCCTGGTCGTGATGGGGGCCCAGCGGCTTGAGGCACTTCACGGCGACGTGCCGGCCCAGCGACTCGTCCCGGGCCCGCCACACCTCGCCCATACCGCCGCGCCCGATCAGGTCGAGCAGCCGGTACCGGCCCTGGATCAGCCTGCTGTCCCCCATCTCCCGCGACCGCCCCCCGTACTCTTCGTCCCGCCCTCCCCTGGCTCGTCCAGTATGGCGACCTATCGTCCGAGTTTGTACGCCGCCGGGCGGGAGTCCGGACCGAGGCGGGCCATCGCGCGCAGGATGTGTTTGGGCGGGAGTTGCCAGCGCACACCTGCGGGAACGCGGCGCAGGAGGGTGCCCGTGGCACGCAGTCGGCGGGTGACGGTGGCGGGTTCCGGGGCCGGTCTGCCGTACAACTCGTGGGCGTACGGTGGCAGGGCGGCGTACGCCAGGTCGGCCACGCGCCGCCACAGCACCTCGCGCGCCGGGACGAGGAGGGGGTGCGTCGGCGGGCGGAGCAGGAAGTCGTCCACTTCGCGCGCCTCGGGTCCGACGGAGAGTTCGGGACGGACCTTCTCGAAGTAGGCGTTCATCTCCTGCTGGTTCGCGGGTACGGCGTCGGGGTCGAGGCCCACCAGGCGGGCGCTGACGCGGTGTTCGCCGATGTAGCGGTCGGCCTCGGCGTCGGTGAGGCGGAACCCGGAGCGGCGCAGGACCTGCAGGTAGGAGTCGATCTCGGCGCAGTGCACCCACTGCAGCAGTGCGGGTTCGTCGATCCCGTAGCGCTCCCCCGTGTCGGGATCGGTGACCGACAGCATGCTGTGGATCTTGCGGACGCGGGCGCCCGCGCGTTCGGCCGCCTCGGTGGTGCCGTACGTCGTCGTTCCGACGAAGTCGGCCGTGCGCATCAGTCGGCCCCAGGCGTCCTTGCGGAAGTCGGAGTTCTGCATGACGCCGCGCACCGCGCGTGGGTGCAGAGCCTGGAGGTAGAGCGCGCGGATGCCGGCGACCCACATCATCGGGTCGCCGTGCATCTGCCAGGTCACGGAGTTCGGCGTGAACAGCCCGGGGTCACCCATGACCGCAGTGTGACCCGGCTCGCTAGTTGGCACCAGGCCACGTCCACGACCTGCGCTGATGCCAAGTAGCTTCAGCGGCCGGAGCTGCACAATCAGCGGAATGGCTGACACTTTGGTACAGCGCAGGTCACCAGGGGTGCCGCCGCACTTGGGCATCCCATCCAACAACCCCCTCCGCTGCGACGAGGGCGGCACGCTCCGACTCCTGGCTCGACGATCATGGTCTTGACAGGGGCGAACCAGGGGTTACGGAAGGCCACGCGGTTGCAGGCCAGCCAGGGAGCATCGCCGACGCGCGAGCCTCCGTGTTGGATGTCCTCCCGTGGGGTCCGGCGGCCTCTCGCGCCCGTGGCCGCCACCGCCGTGGCGCCGGACGGGCGCCATTCGTCATGCGAGCCATGCGGACTCCTTGTGACGTACGCGTGGGGAGCCATCCGAGTGGCCCGCGACAGCTGACGTGCCCGTGGTGCCGGGTACGGCCGAGTGCCCCAGATGCCGGTGCACGAAGTGGATGGCCATCGCGCCCTCGCCGGCCGCGGAGGCCACCCGCTTCACCGAGCCGCTGCGGACGTCCCCTACCGCGAAGACCCCGGGCAGGCCGGCCTCCAGGGTCATGCACGGTCGCCCACGGCCGTGCCACATCTCAGGGTGGGCACAGGCTTCCTGGGCCTCCGGCCCGGTGAGGACGAAGCCGCGGGAGTCGAGAGCGACGGTGCCGGCGAGCCACTCGGTGTGAGGTTCGGCGCCGGTGAAGACGAACAGGCTCCGTGCCGCGAGCCGGCGGTGCACGCCCGTGCGGTTGTCGACCACGTCGAGCTCCTCCAGCACTTCCTGGCCGACGACCTCGGTGACCTCGGTGTGCAGCATGACCTCCACCCGCGGATGACGCTCTACCTGGTCGACCAGGTAGCGGGACATGTTGGCCCCGAGGTCGGCTCCTCGGACCAGCAGGTGAACCTTCGGCGCGTACCCGGCGAGGAACAGCACCGCCTGGCCCGCCGAGTTGCCTCCGCCGACGACGGCCACCGGGTCGGTGCGGCACTGCTGGGCCTCGTAGACGGTCGCGGAGTAGTGCACGCTCGTTCCCTCCAGGCGTTCGATGCCGGGCACCTGGAGCCGGCGGTAGCGGGCGCCCATGGCCAGGACGACGGCGCGGGCGGCGATCTCGCTGCCGTCGGCGAACGCCACCACGTAGTGGTCCTCGTCCTTGGCATGCAGGCCGCTCGCCTCCAGCGGAAGGCTGATCTTGGCGCCGAACTTGTCGGCCTGGAACACGGCGCGTTCGGTGAGTTCGGCGCCGGAGATACCGGAGGGGAAGCCGAGCAGATTCTCGATGCGGGACGACGTGCCGGCCTGGCCGCCGGTGGCCATCGCCTCCACCACCGTGGTGCTCAGGCCCTCGGAGGCGGCGTACACCGCGGCAGCGAGGCCGGCGGGTCCGGAGCCCACGATGAGGACGTCGCCGTGACGGTTTCCGGCGGGTAGTGACGGCAGGCCGATGAGCCGGGCCAGTTCCGCGTTGCTGGGGTTGCGCAACAGGGTGGTGTCCCGCCAGATGACGAGTGGTGTGTCCGCCGGACCGACGCCGAAGCGGCGCAGCAGCTCCTCGGCCTCCTCATCGGTCTCCAGGTCGATCCAGCGGTGCGGCAGCCGGTTGCGGACGGCGAACTCGCGCAACCGTCTGGTGTCGGGCGAGTAGCGGGAGCCGATGATGCGGAAGCCGGCGCCCTGTCCGACGAGCAGCGCGCGACGGCACAGACAGGCGCGCAGCACGGTGTCCCCGATGGTGGAGTCCTGGGACACCAGACGGCGCAGCTGATCCAGGGAGACGACGAGGACCTCGCCGGGCCCCCTGGCGACAGCGGTGTAGAAGGCCACTTGTCCGTGCAGCAGGCCGAGTTCGCCGATGAAGCGACCGGGGCCGTGCACGCGCAGCACGTTCTCCTCGGGAGTGCCGTAGTCCTCGACGACGGCGACGGTACCGCTGAGGACGACGAAGAACGTCTCGCAGCGCTCCCCCTCCCGGATCAGCACGTCGTTCGGAGCCATGGTCCGGCGTTGCCCGTGCTCCGCCAGACGTGCTGTCTGCTCCTCCGTGAGGCGCGGATACGCGCCATGGATGTCGGGGGTCTCCCAGAAGGCGGCCTCGTCCGCTTTCTTCGGCACCGGTTCTTCGCCCGGCAGCGTCTGGTCGCCGGACATCAGACGAACGCCTCGTGGACGAAGCACCAGCGCCAGTCCTCGCCGGGCTGGAACGATTGCACGATCGGATGGGCGACGGCAGCCGCGTGCTTGCGTGCGTGCTTGTTCGGCGAGGAGTCGCAGCAGCCGACGTGCCCGCAGGTCAGGCAGAGCCTCAGGTGGACCCACGGAGAGCCGATCTTCAGACACTCCTGACACCCTTCTGGGGTCAGCGGCTGGACCGGCCGGACAAACGCGAGGTGGGGGTCTGCGTGCAGGGTCATCCGGATCACCCTTCCCGAGCGGTGATCGACTGTTCCACCCACTGGCGCAGAGCGGGGGCGGGCGCCGCCCCCGCCTGCCGGGCGACCGTCTCGCCCCGGTCGAGGATCAGCAGTGTCGGTACGGCCTGAACCTCGAAGCGCTGCGACAGTCGCGGATTCTTGTCGACGTCGACCTTGACGAGTTTGATCCGGCCGGCGAGATCGGTGGCGACCTTCTCCAGTGCGGGGCTGACCATGCGGCAGGGGCCGCACCAGGTGGCCCACAGGTCGACCACGACGGGGACGTCGGCCCGCTCGGCGACCTCGGTGAAGTCGTCGTCGCCCGCGTCCACCATCCACGGCAGGGGCTGCTTGCAGTGGCCGCACTTGGGGCGGCCCTCCGCGGCCACGGGCACCCGGTTGGTGCGCCCGCAGTGGGGACAACTGACGGTCGTCGCCTGCATCGTACTCATGCCGCCCGCGCTCCCTTCACGTCCTCGGGCTGGTCGTAGGTGACCACCAGCTCTCCGTGTTCGGCGTCGACGCGGACCGTCGCGCCGTCCTGGACGTCACCGCGCAGCAGGGCGCGCCCCACCATCGTCTCGACCTCGTGGGAGATGTAACGCCGCAGCGGGCGGGCCCCGTACACCGGGTCGTAGCCTTGGTGGGCGATCAACTCACGTGCCGCATCGGTGAGTTCGACGGCGATGCGACGTTCGGCGAGGCGGCGGCGCAGCTCGTCGAACTGCAGCTCCACGATCCGCTCGATCTGCCGCTCACCGAGGGGCTTGAACAGCACGATGTCGTCGACGCGGTTGAGGAACTCCGGGCGGAAGTGCCCGCGCAGCTCGCCCGTCACCAGGGCGCGGGCGTCCGGCTTGATCTCGCCCTCGGCGGTGACGCCGTCGAGGAGGTGCTCGGAGCCGATGTTGGACGTCATGATGATCACGGTGTTGCGGAAGTCGACGGTGCGGCCCTGGGAGTCGGTGATGCGGCCGTCGTCGAGGACCTGCAGCAGGGTGTTGAAGACATCGGTGTGCGCCTTCTCGATCTCGTCGAACAGCACGACCGAGTAGGGCTTGCGGCGTACGGCCTCGGTGAGCTGGCCGCCTTCCTCGTAGCCGACGTATCCGGGCGGTGCGCCCATGAGCCGGCTGACGGTGTGCCGCTCCTGGTACTCACTCATGTCGAGGCGGACCATGTTCTCCTCGGAGTCGAACAGGGCCGCCGCGAGGGTCTTGGCCAGTTCGGTCTTCCCGACGCCGGTGGGGCCGAGGAAGATGAACGAGCCGATGGGGCGGCGCGGGTCGCGGATGCCGGAGCGGGCGCGGATGATGGCGTCGGCGACGAGTTCGACGGCCTCGTCCTGGCCGATGACGCGCTCGCGCAGGATCTCGTCGAGGCGCAGCAGCTTCTCGCGTTCGCCCTCCTGGAGGCGGGCGACGGGGATGCCGGTCCACGCGGCGACGATCTCGGCGATCTCCTCCTCGGTGACGACCTCGCGCAACAGCCGGTTCTGCCCTTGTTTGGCGGCCAGTTGCTCCTCCTCGGCCTTCAGCCGGCGCTCCAGGTCCTGGAGGCGGCCGTAGCGGAGTTCGGCGGCGCGGTTGAGGTCGTAGGCGCGTTCGGCCTCCTCCGCCTCGTGGCGTACCTGCTCCAGTTCCTGGCGCAGCTCCTGCACGCGGCGGATGGCCTGCCGTTCCGCCTCCCACTGAGCGTGTTTGGCGTCGGCCTCGCCGCGCAGGTCGGCCAGTTCCCTGCGCAGTTCCTCCAGGCGGGCCTTGCTGGCGGCGTCGGTCTCCTTGGACAGGGCCGCCTCCTCGATCTCCAGGCGGGTCACCCGGCGGGTGATCTCGTCGAGTTCGGCGGGCATCGAGTCGATCTCGGTACGCAGCCGGGCGCACGCCTCGTCGACGAGGTCGATGGCCTTGTCGGGCAGGAACCGGTCGGTGATGTAGCGGTGGCTGAGGGTGGCCGCGGAGACCAGTGCGGTGTCCTGGATCTTCACGCCGTGGAAGACCTCCAGGCGTTCGCGCAGTCCGCGCAGGATGGAGATGGTGTCCTCCACGCTCGGCTCGTCGACCAGGACCTGCTGGAAGCGGCGTTCGAGGGCGGCGTCCTTCTCGATGTGCTTGCGGTACTCGTCGAGGGTGGTGGCGCCGATCATGTGGAGTTCGCCGCGGGCGAGCATCGGCTTGAGCATGTTGCCGGCGTCCATGGCCCCTTCGGCGGCGCCCGCGCCGACGACGGTGTGGAGTTCGTCGACGAAGAGCAGGATGCGTCCCTGGGCGGCCTTCACCTCGGCGAGGACGGCCTTGAGTCGTTCCTCGAACTCGCCGCGGTACTTGGCGCCGGCGACCAGGGAGCCCATGTCGAGAGCGAACACCGTCTTGTCGCGCAGGCCCTCGGGGACGTCGCCGCGGACGATGCGCTGGGCCAGCCCCTCGACGATGGCGGTCTTGCCGACGCCGGGATCGCCGATGAGGACGGGGTTGTTCTTGGTCTTGCGGCTGAGGATCTGGGTGACGCGGCGGATCTCCGCATCACGGCCGATGACCGGGTCCAGCCGCCCGGAGCGGGCCTCGAGGACGAGATCGCGGCCGTACTTCTCCAGGGCCTCATAGGCCACTTCGGGGTTGGCGGAGGTGACGCGCTGGTTGCCGCGGACCTGGGTGAGCGCGCCCAGGAACGAGTCCCGGGTCACGCCGTGCTCCTTGAGCAGGCGTCCGGCGGCGGTCGCCGAGCCCTCCTCGGCCAGGGCGAGCAGGAGGTGCTCCACGGACACGTACTCGTCCTTGAGGCGTTTGGCCTCCCGCTCGGCGGCGTCGAGCAGGCGGGACAGGCGCTGGGTGACGAAGACCTGGCCGGGTGCCGCGCCGGGACCGGTGACCTTCGGGCGGCGGGAGAGTTCCTCGCGTACGGCCGCGCGCAGCTCCTCCGGCTCGGCGCCGGCCTGTTGCAGCAACCGCGGGATCAGCCCGTCCTCCTGATCGAGAAGCGCGAGCAGCAGGTGCTCCCCGTCGACCTCGGTCTGCCCCATGCCGACGGCCGCGCTCTGGGCCTCCTGGAGGGCTTCCTGGGACTTCTGGGTGAGACGGTTCATGTCCATGGGGGTGTTTCACTCCTCGTACCGGCGCGGCGCAGGGCGGCTTCGAGCAGGCTGATACGGTCCAGCAGGTCGAGCACCAGGCCGATGGATGCGTAGTTGAGGCAGAGTCCGGTGCGCAGCCGCTGGACGCGGGCGAGGGCGGCCGGTGCCGTGGGTTCGAACACCAGCTCTCCGGAGGCGTCGCGCTCGGCCTCGACCAGGCCCAGAGCGACGAACCGGCGGATGAGGTCGGGATGGACGCCGGAGCGGCGGGCCACGGTCTGCAGAGAGAGCCTGGGCACCGGCACGATCGCGTACCGGACGCGGGCCGGCGCGGGAGCTGTCAGCCGAGACGCCTGGCGCGCCCCGGCGCGTGGGTCACTCATCGTGTCCTCCTGGGGTCGAACGAGGAGACGGCGGCGAGCTCCTCGAAGAGTGCGCGCTCCCGGTCGCCGAGCCTGGACGGCACCATGATCCGGAGCTCGGCGTAGAGGTTGCCGTTCGTCCCGCGCGGATTCGGCATGCCCTCACCGCGCAACCGCAGCCGCCGCCCGCTGGACGAGCCCGCGGGCACGCTCACCTTCGCCGTCGCCCCGCTCGGCGTGGGCACCGGAACCGTCGCGCCCAGCGCGGCCTCCCATGGTGTGACCGGAAGCTCCACGTACACGTCCCGGCCGTCGAGGCGGAACTGGGGGTGCGGCTGGATCCGCACGCGCAGGTACAGGTCCCCCGCGGGGGCGTCGCCGTTGCCCCGGCCGCCCTCACCCGCCAGCCGGATACGCTGCCCGTCGGTGACGCCCGGTGGCACGTCGACCTCGTACCGCCGCGGCTGCCCCGTGGGGCCGGCGAGCGTGACGGTGCGACGGCCGCCCCGGTAGGCCTCCTCGACGGTGAGCGGCAGTTCGGCCTCCTGGTCGGCTCCGGGGACACGCACCCGTCCGGCGCCCCCGAAGAACGAGCCGAACAGGTCGTCGACGTCGACGCCTTCCGCGCCGAAGCCGCTGGTGGCGTACCGGACCCGGGGGCCGTCCCCGGTGGACCAGCGGAAGCCGCCCGGTCCCGCGCCGGCACCGACCCGCTCCTCCCAGTCCTCGGGAACCTTCCGGAAGTCCTCGCCGAAGCGGTCGTAACGGGCCCGCTGGCCGGGGTCG
The DNA here is from genome assembly GCF_044768275.1 of Streptomyces sp. NPDC101152. Taxonomy (NCBI): domain Bacteria; kingdom Bacillati; phylum Actinomycetota; class Actinomycetes; order Kitasatosporales; family Streptomycetaceae; genus Streptomyces; species Streptomyces sp. NPDC101152. Next base: position 183,991 of record NZ_JBIWPO010000011.1, read on the forward strand.
GACAGGACACTGAAGGCCTCGTTGATCTCCTTGAACCGCTCCTCCGCCTCGGGGTCCTTGTTGACGTCCGGGTGGTACCTGCGGGCCAGCTTGCGAAACGCCCGCTGGATCTCGTCCTTGTCGGCGTCTCGCGGGACCCCGAGAACCTCGTAGAAGTCGCGCGCCATGGCCGCTCACTCCCGCTTGGCGACGGTCACGGCGGCCGGCCTCAGCTGCCGCCCGGCCTCGCCGTAGCCGGGGCGCAGCACCTGCGCCACGGTGTTCGGTTCGGCGTCGGGGTCCTGGACCACGCCGACGACCTCGTGCCGGGAGGGGTCGAACGGGACGCCGGTCTCGGCGTGACGCTCGTAGCCAAGGCGTTCAAGGATGGACACGGCCTGGTCGCGCACGGCGCGAACCCCCTCGACGATCGCGCCGGGGTCGGAGCCCGCGTGGTTCAGGGCCAGTTCGAGGTTGTCGATGACGGGAAGGAAGGCCGCCGCCGTGCGTGCGCGTTCGACCGCGCGCTCCCGGTCCAGTTCCCTGGCGTGTCGCTTGCGCAGGTTGTCCAGATCGGCGAGAGCACGCCGCCAGCGGTCCTCGACCTCTTTCAGCGCGGCCGCGTACTCGTCCTCGGCCCCGGCCGGACCGGTGGCCGCGTCGGGCCCCGGTTCGGCCTCCGTGGTCGGCGGCGCGGGCTCGGGCAGGTCGCCCCGCGACGGTTGTGCGGCGCCTTCGGGCGGCGGGTCGGACAGTGGGTCCTGGGGAGGGATCGGCATGACGGGTACCTCAGCCCTTGTCGAACTCGGCATCGATCACGTCTTCGTCGGCGCCGGCACCGCCCTGCCCGGAGCCGTCCGGCCCGGCGGTGTCCGACGGACCGCTCGCCGCCGCGGCTCCGGCCTGGTGGGCGGCGAGCCCGGCGTGAACCTGCTGGAGTTCGGAGATCAGCGGCCTGACCTTGTCCACTCCGGCCTCGTTCTTGACCGCGTCGCGGGCCTCTGCCACCAGCATCTCGGCTCGAGCCTTCTCGTGCGCGGGCGCGGCGTCGGCCAGTTCGTTCAGACGCTTTTCGACCTGGTAGGCGATCGCGTCGAGTTCGTTGCGGGCGTCGACGGCCTCGCGGAGTGCCTGGTCCTGGCCCCGGTTGCTTTCGGCCTCCTGGACCATGCGTTCGACCTCGCTCCGGTCCAGGTTGGAGCTCTCGCTGATGGTGATGCCCTGTTCCTTGCCGGTGTCCTTGTCGCGTGCGCTGACGTTGAGGATGCCGTTGGCGTCGATGTCGAAGGTGACCTCGATCTGCGGTTCGCCCCGCGGCGCCGGCCGGATGTCGGTGAGCTGGAAGCGACCGAGCACCCGGTTGTCGGCGGCCCGCTCGCGCTCGCCCTGCAGGACGACGATGTCGACGGCCGGCTGGTTGTCCTCGGCGGTGGAGAAGGTCTCGCTGCGGCGCACCGGGATGGTGGTGTTCCGCTCGATGATCTTCGTCATCACTCCGCCGCGCGTCTCCACTCCCAGCGACAGAGGGGTGACGTCGAGCAGCAGGACGTCCTTGACCTCGCCCTTGAGCACCCCGGCCTGGATCGCGGCACCCAGGGCCACGACCTCATCGGGGTTCACGCTCATGTTGGGGTCCTTGCCGCCGGTCAGCCGACGCACCAGGGCCTGGACGGCGGGGATGCGGGTGGAACCGCCGACGAGGATGACCTCGTCGATGTCGCTCTCGCCGACCTTGGCGTCGGCCATGGCCTGCTTTACCGGACCGAGGCAGCGCTCCACCAGGTCGCCGGTGATCTGCTCGAAAGTGGACCGCATGATCGAGTCGGTGAGATGCTTGGGCCCTGAGGCGTCGGCGGTGACGAACGGCAGACTGACCTGGGTCTGGGTGACGGAACTGAGCTCGGTCTTGGCCTTCTCCGCCGCCTCGAACAGGCGTTGCAGCGCCTGCGGGTCCTTGCGCAGGTCGATGCCGTTCTCCTTCTGGAAGTCGTCCGCGAGGTAGTCGACCAGACGCCGGTCGAAGTCGTCGCCGCCCAGATGGCTGTCACCCGCGGTGGAACGCACCTCGACCACGCCGTCGCCGACATCGAGGATGCTCACGTCGAAGGTGCCGCCGCCCAGGTCGAAGACGAGAACGGTCTCATGCTGCTTCTTGTCCATGCCGTACGCGAGGGCGGCCGCCGTCGGCTCGTTGATGATCCGCAGCACTTCCAGTCCCGCGATCCGTCCGGCATCACGGGTCGCGGTGCGCTGGGCGTCGTTGAAGTAGGCGGGCACCGTGATGACCGCCTCCGTGACCCGTTCCCCCAGCTGCTTGGAGGCGTCGTCGGCCAGTTTGCGCAGCACCAGGGCGCTGATCTCCTCAGGCGCGTACAGCTTGTCACGCACCTTGAAGCGGGCCGCCCCGCCGTCACCCTCGACGACGTCGTACGCCACCGCCCTGGCCTCGTCGGGGATCTCGTCGAAGTGCCGGCCGATGAACCGCTTGGCCGAGTAGATGGTGCCCTTGGGGTTGAGGATCGCCTGACGGCGGGCCAGCTGGCCCACCAGGCGCTCGCCTGTGTCGGTGAAGGCCACCACGGACGGTGTCGTGCGGTTGCCCTCGCTGTTGGGTACGACGGACGGCTCGCCGCCCTCCCATACGGCGATCACCGAGTTGGTGGTGCCCAGGTCGATGCCCACTGCCTTGGCCATGAGGAACTCCTTCCGCGGCGGTCGACGTCCGTCGGCGACCGTTCATCGTCCGGGCCCTGTCCGCCCGGCTTCGAGACTCGTTCAGCTGGGGGCAGGGTTGCTGCGCGGGCGCGGCCCCCTGGGGGAGGCGCTCTCCGTGGTCGCGCCAGCCCTGCTGTCCAGTCCGGCGACCAGACGGGCGGCCTCATCAGCGACGTCCTCGTCCGCCACGACGTCGTACCGGCTCGGCTCCATCGAGCGGACCGCGGCGAAGTCCCGGCGGCCGCCCTGGGCCGCGTGCAGCAGCAGGGCGAACAGCGCACCGACGACCGCTCCGAAGATCAGCCCGTACAGGGCGAGGAGCAGACCGGAGACGACCGGATTCAGCCAGTTCAGCAGCCCGAAGATCCAGCCGACGAGTGCGCCGGGCAGCGCTCCGGTGGCCGCACCGTGGAGGGCGGCCCCGCCGTACCCCATGCGACCGATCACCTGCTCGACCAGGCGTACGTCCTGCCCGATGATCGCCACCTTCTGGACGGGAAAGCCCTGGTCGGCGAGGTGATCGACGGCGCGTTCGGCTTCCTGGTACGTCGCGTACGAGGCAATGACACTGCGGGCCTGCTCGGCCATGGCAACTCCTTTCGCCTGAGGACCGCCGAACGGTCCCGACAGTCCCCAGGGTTGCTGTTCGTCCATTCACCCGCCTGCGCCCGGCGGGTCGAAATGTGGCACCGGCGGTCGGTCTGCGAGGACAGGAGGCGGAACGACGATCCGGGTTTCGCGGCGGGGTACCTCACGGTTCGGCCCGGCATGAGGTAGCGGGATTCACGGATGTTCCGAGGCAAGGGACCTTCTCCCCGCTTCGACGCTCAAGTGGCGGGCGGCACCCGGGACACCACCGTGCCCGCGGACGACCAGCGGCACGGCCCCACCCCTGCTCGGGGCGCACCCTCACGGGCAAGGCACTGTGCCACATACCTTCGACGGCGCGGACGAGCGCGAGATCCTCGGTCTTGCCCAGTGCAGGCCGCCGCCCTCGGGCCGTACCGCGCCGGATCTTCTCAGGGCGTGGTAGGCGTCGGCGACGAGGCGGTCCACGGGCAAGGTTCCTGCCGCGTCGAGGTCGAACTGGCGGCCCTGGATCTCGCCGGGACGGAGCGAGACGATCTCGGTTGTCGCCCCTGCGCCCTGCAGCGCACCGTGCGGCTGGTCGTCCACGCGCTCGGCGCCGTCGATGGCCAGAGTCGCCACCCGCATCCGGCTCCCGGTCTCCGTTTTCCGGCCCTCGCCCGGCATGTCAGTTCAGATCGGTGACATGCACCGGGGCGCGACTGCTACAGCAGTCGGTCGAACACCGCGGTCACGCCGTCCCATTGGCTGGTCTGCGGGTTCTTGACATCCGGGTACATGATTTTGAACGTCTCGGCGAGAGCGACGCTGAGACCGCCGATGATCTCGGGGTAGCGCTCTTCGGTCTCCTGGGTGGGTGTCCTGTCGAGGGGAGGGTGCGCGGCGAGCTGTTCCAGGATCGGCTTCAGCTCCACCTCCTCGTCGAGCCGCCGGAACCGGTGGATGCTCTCCTGGAGGCCCTTGGTGATCGGTAGGTCCCAGGGCTCGACGGTATCCCGGCCGTTGGCCTTGGCCGACGCCTGGCCGACGACCAGGAGGTCGTAGAGCTTGGCATCGACGAAGTCGCCGTACCTCTTCAGGTCGTTCTTGTCCACGTCGAGGCCTGCGGCGGCGCGGAAGAACCTCTCGAACTTCGACACACCCATCACGGTCATGCCTCTCGCCTCCTCACCGGGAACCGGACGGCGCCGTTCGCTCGCACCAGCGCCGCCATCGGCTGATACCGGTCGAGATTCGCAGAGCCCGCCTGCTGAGCGCCTCCGCACCCCAGGCCGAAAAAGAACACCCCCTCCTACCCTGGCAGAGCAGCATGGAGTGGACAGACATCCCGCGGTCAGCCGTACGGCCGTCCCTCCGCAGGAAGCTGCGCGGCGTTGCAGCGCCTCGAACGAGAGCCGCTGACCGGGCGACATGGCCGACTCGGGGAAGCGGGAGTGTGTCAGGGCGCCCCGGCGAGCGGCATCGCCCCGCCCCTCAACAAGCCAGCGACACACCAGAGGGCCCTGGAGGAAGCGGGGCGGGCCAGCACCCCCTTTGACGAGGTCATGCCGATTCGGCGACTCTGCGCATGCACGTGTGAGCGGGTCCGGGCGTGGAAACCCGAGGTGCCCCGACTCCAGGGAGGCGTCATGGACGCCCATGTCACTGCCCAGGGAAGCCCCATCGCCTCGGTCAACCCGTACACCGGTGAAAGGGTTCGTGAGTTCCCGCCGCTGAGCGCGGAGGACGTGGGGCGCGCGATCGACGCGGCGCACTGTGGCTTTCCAGACTGGCGTGCCCGTTCGACGGCCGAGCGGGGGGCCATCGTGCAACGCGCCGGCCGGCTGATGGGGGAGCGCAAGGAGGAACTGGCGCACCTCCTGACCCTTGAGGTCGGCAAGCTGATCAACTCGAGCCGTGCAGAGGTCGACCTCGCGTCCGACATCCTCACCTACTACGGCGAGCACGGCCCCGAGCTGCTGGAAGAACGACCCCTGCCGGTGCCCGAGGGCACGGCCGTGCTGGTGAACGAGCCGCTCGGCGTCCTTCTCGGTGTGATGCCGTGGAACTTCCCGCTGTACCAGGTCGTCCGATTCGCGGGTCCGAACCTCGTCCTCGGCAACACGATCCTCCTCAAGCACGCGAGTAGCTGCCCCCAGTCCGCACTGGCACTCGAGCAGCTGTTCACGGACGCGGGTGTGCCGACCGGGGCCTACACCAATCTCTTCGTGCGGGGCAGGGACGTCGGGAAGATCATCGATGATTCCCGAGTGCAGGGAGCCTCACTGACGGGAAGCGAGCGGGCGGGCGTGAGCTTGGGCGAGATCGCCGGCCGGAATGTCAAGAAGTCCGTCCTCGAGCTGGGTGGCAGTGATCCCTTCGTCGTGCTGGACGATCACAACCTCGAGCGCACCGTGCACGCCGCGTTCCTCGGCCGGATGGGCAACACCGGGCAGTGCTGCGTGGCGGCCAAGCGCTTCATCGCCCTTGCCGACGTCTACGACGCCTTCCTCACCGGGCTGCGTGACCGGATGAGCGAGGTGCAACCGGGAGATCCGGCCGACCCCGCCACCACGCTCGGCCCGCTGTCCTCCGAGGCCGCGGCCGAACTCCTGATGGAGCAGGTTCGGGACGCGGTGGACAAGGGAGCCACGGTGGTGCTGGGCGGCGGGCGGCCCGACCTGCCGGGCGCCTTCGTCGAGCCGACCCTTCTCACCGACGTCACACCGGACATGCGGGCCTACCGGGAAGAGCTCTTCGGCCCCGTCGCCACGGTCTACCGGGTCGTCGACGAGGACGAGGCCGTGGCACTGGCCAACTCCTCCCCCTACGGCCTGGGAGGCGCGGTCTTCGCCGCCGACCCGGAACGTGCTCGTGGAGTCGCGGACCGGCTGGAGGCGGGCATGGTGTGGATCAACCACCCGACCGCGTCCCGACCGGAGCTGCCCTTCGGCGGCATCAAGCGCTCCGGCTACGGGCGCGAACTCGGCGACATGGGCATCGTTGAATTCTCGAACCGCAAGCTCGTGCGCTACGTGGACGTCGACGCCCCGATCGAAGAAGTGCTGGGCTGACTGCGTTCGATCACCCGGCGGCAGCGGCCCAATCGCCCGCCGGACTCGATGCCTTTGCGTGCGATCCGCACCCCGATGCGCTTGCCGCGTAACCATTTCCGGCCATAAGTCATGGAACCGGCTTGCCGCGGTCCGTGGGGGCTCGGCCGCGAACAGGGTCTCGTCAGGGGTGTCGCGTGTGGCGCCGCCCTGAGACCGCACTTTCGACGGCGGTATCAGCGGCTTCGCTCTCCCCCACAACCCGTCCGGAACAATCCAGCTCGGTGTGCCCCGCTCCCACGGCCGGGACCCGCGGTGCGCGGGTAGACATCGGCGGTGGCGGTGTGCGCCGTCTCGAGGGGGGCGGTGACCGCACAGGCGGAGACGGATCCCGTCCTCACCGCGCCCGCGACAGATCATGACCCCGGGACGCCGCCGCGCGCGCCGGGCGAGGGTCCGATCAGAACATCCGCGACGCAGGACACCAAGATCAGCACCCACAAGGTGGCCGTCGGAGCCGCCGCCTGTTGAATCGTCAGGTGGGTGCCCAGGCGGTTACGGGTACTGAGCCACTCCCCATCCCCGACGACTGGACGAGGAGGAGCTCGCTCCGGCCGGGCCGCTCGGCGCCGACGTCAGCTGTCCAGCTCCTCCTCGAGTGGCGGTTTCGGCACCTCGCGCAGATGCTGGGACTGTCCCGGCCTGCCGCCCTCCCGGGCCTGCTCGGCTCGCTGTGCCGGGCTCAGCCCGAGGTCGGAGTCGGGGTCCACGCGGACCGACCGGGCCACCTCCTCACGGTTGGCGTACTGCTCGGCCGGGATGCCGCGCAGCGCCTTGACGACATCCGGCGCGGCGCCCGACCGGCTCGCCGCTTCGATCAGCCTGTCCTTGCCGGCGGGGAAGTCGACATCCGTGATGGCCTCCACCACGTCCCGGGCGCTCGTAGCGTGAGTCATGGCCCCTCCTATCTCATTGGAATCCGGAATCCGGGGCCACCCGGGTAACCGGCGGGGGCCGTTCACTCACCTCCTTCACCCGCCGGGTTTCCCCCCTGTTCGCCCACCTGGGCCGGGAGGACCCTGCCCGGCAGGAGGTGCCAACACATGAGCTCGAGCACGGACTTGAAGACCTCCACCAGCGTTCCCTCCGCCAGCCAGAGCACGGACGCGGCCAAGAAGATCGTGGGCCGGCCGTCCCGGCAGCCGGAGCGCGGCCCAGATGCTCCTCCGCCGCCCGGGCCACCCCCTGCAGCGCTGCTGACACCACTCCCACATGAGTTCCAGCGAGGCGTCAGGGTCCGCCCAGCACGATCTTCCACACTCGGGTCGCCACCTGGAGGTTCAGCCGGTCCTCGACGTTCGCGAGGTCGTTGCCGCTGATGTCGCGGATGCGCTGGAGCCGATAGCGCAGCGTGCTGCGGTGGATCGCGAGGGATTCCGCGGTCTCGTCGTAGTTGCCGCCGCAGTCGAAGTACCGGGACAGGGTCTCCACCATGGTCGCGTGGTGCCGGGAGTCGTAGTCGATGAGCTGCCCGAGCCACTCCTGGACGAACGTCTCCAGTTCCCGGTGGCCGCTGCCGGGTCCCAGGATGCGATAGAGGCCGAGCTCGTCGAAGAACGACGTGCCGTAGCGCTCGCGGGAATGGCGGCGCACTTCCAGGGCGCGCTGCGCCTCCTGGTAGCGGTGGGGGATGTCGGTCACGGAGTCGCAGGGGGCGCTCACCCCGATCGTCCCGGACCGTGTTCCGGTCTCCCGGGCGAGCGCCTCGTACAACGCGCGGGCATGCGGCCTGTCGCCGGCGACGAGGACGACGTGGTCGGAGCGGCAGGTCAGCAGCGAGCGCATGCCCACCGCGGAGGCCGCCCGACCCACCGTCTGCGCGAAGGAGTCGTCCGCAGTCCGGTTCGACCACTGCACCACGACGATGTACTGGCTTCGGCGCAGGTCGTGTCCGAGTGCCTCGGACCGGGCGTAGGCGCTCGCCTCGTCCGTCCCTGCCAGGAGGTCGTCGGCCAGCTCACGGTGCAGCCTCAGCTCCACTTCGGCCAGATCGCGCAGGTGCACCAGCTCCAGGGCGAGCGCCGTGGCGGCGTGTCCGAGCGCGAGTACGGTGTGCTCGTCGGACTCGGCCCGGGTATCGACCAGCGCCAGCACGCCCAGGATCTCGCCGTGCGGCCGGACGAGGGTGGTCAGCCGGTCCTTTATCCGTACCGGCCCCGCCTCTTTGCCGACGGCACGCAGCATTTCGTCCTGGCGGACGGGGTCCGGTTCGGGATAGGGATCGGGGCGGCCGGGGCCGATCCAGAACCTCAGCCGACCGAAGCGGTCCTCGACCAGCGCGGGAAGCCCGGTGAGCCTGTGCAGGGCGCGGGTGACGGCCTCCTCGCCGCCACCCGAGGCAGCAACGTCGGCCATGAGGGCGTGAACGGCTCGCTCGTAGCCCAGCTCAGCCACCACGGAGATCAGTTGCCGCTGGAGGGATGTGCGTTCCTCCCTCAGCCGGCGCAGTTCCAGCGCGTCCTCGCGCCTGCGGCGGTGTGCGAAGGCGACCGACAGTGCAGCAGCGGTGTAGCGGACCAGCGCGGCGAGCAGAGATCGCTCGGCCTTGGTGGGCCGGGAGCGGGACGTCACCACGAGGTAGCCGTGGAGTCCCTCGGGTCCGCGTAGCCCCAGGGCCCGCCCCCAGGGCCTGCCGGGTACGGTCACGTTGCCGTCCTGCCCGGCCAGCTCACGCACCCTCCGGCCCACGGACAAGGCATGCATCTGCCCGTTCCTCGGGCTGGGGACCAGGCCGTCGCCCACCTTGAGGTATCCGGCCTCGGCGCTGTACGGCCCCGCGGCGGCTATGTGGTCCATGGCCAGGCGCAGGATCTGGCCTTCGTCCGGAGTGTCGAACAGGGCGTGGGAAAGCGCGACCAGTTCGTGGAGGGCATGGTCGGCCGGGGTGCGAGCGGGCAGGCGGGGTCCTGTGCGCGCGGCGGTGCTGTGCCGCCCGGCGCTGCCTCGCGAAAGGCTGCCCTTCCGCTCGGAGTAGCGGTTGTACAGGCTGTGCACCCGACTGCCCACCATGGGATCACTCCGTCCCCCGAAGCCTTCAGGAGCCGAACGGCATGTCGCCGCGGTCCTCGCGCCACAGGGGTACCCTCTCCGGGCCGGCCTACCCGAGCTGTGTGGATTCCTTCCTTCGTACTCGTGGGGCGACCGCCCCTGTGCGTTCCTGACTCGCCAGACGCAGGTTCGTCATCCATGGGAGTGCTGGAGACTCTCCGTCCGCACCGGTGGGGACTGTTGGAGGGCGGGCGGACCGGGAACCGGTGACAGCGCGGGAAAAGCGCACCCGCACCCTGCCCCCGGCGACGGGTCGCCCAGTGGCGCTAGGCGTCGTCGCCCCGCTCGCCCTCCGCCTGGGACGGCTCGCTCCGGGGGACGTCCGGGTGCTGTTCCGTTGCGGTACGCTCGCCCGTCTCGTCCCGTTCGCCCTCGGCCTGCGAGGGTGTGCGCGAGTACCAGGTGTTGTGATCAGGGGCTCCGGATTTCATGACGGGCCTCCTTCGTGGCTCACGTCCATCCTCCCAGCTTGTCCCGGACCTCCGCGAGGTGCCCCTTCTCCAACAGGGTGTACCGCTCGCGCGGCGATGTCCCTCAAGCTTGCGGACCACCCCGTCGGCCTCGCTGCGCAGCGCCATCGAAAGCGCTCAGGTGTGAGTGCGGCCTCAGCCACCGGCCACGGCGCGCACGGCCTCCTCGACCGGTGTGGACCCGCTGATCAGCTCGAGGATGCGCCCGGCGGTCCTGGGCTCGTGGAGCAGGGCGGCGAGCACCGCGGCCACGTCATCGCGCGGCACTTGGCCGCGGTCGGTGTGCTCCGCGAGCGTGACGCGGCCGCTGCCCGGGTCGTCGGTCAGCATCCCCGGGCGCAGAATCGTCCAGTCCAGTCCCGGTCGGGAGGCGATGTCGGCGTCCGCCTCGCCCTTGGCCTTCAGGTAGGCGGCGAACACCGGGTCGGTGCCGGGCGGCGGCGGGCTGTCCACGCCCTTCGCAGAGATCACCAGGAATCGGCGCATCCCGGCGCGCTCGGCCGCGTCGGCGAGGAGGATGGCCGCGTTCCGGTCCACCGTCTGCTTGCGGGCCGCGCCGCTGCCCGGTCCGGCGCCCGCGGCGAACAGTGCCGCGTCGGCGCCGCCGAGGTGGCCGGCCACCTCGTCCACCGAGGCGTGCTCCAGGTCGCACACCACCGGTTCCGCGCCGTCCGCGCGCAGGTCGTCGGCGTGGTCCGGGTTGCGGATCAGCCCTGTGACGTTGTCGCCGCGCGCCGAGAGCAGCCGGGTCAGCCGGCGCGCGATCTTTCCGTGTCCACCAGCGATCACGATGTGCATGGGGTCATTCTTGCCACACGCGACCGCTCACGGCCGGGCTGGGGGACTGCCGCGGCGGGTCGGTCCCACGGTTGCCGCGCAGTCGGCGTACTCGCGCACCGCGCTGGTGCACGAGACCACCCTGCCACCGGGTCGCGCCGCAGATGCCCGAGAATTCGCGATGGCGATTCTGTCGTCAGGACCGCGCGAGGCGGGCCGCGAGACAGGGCGCCGTGGCGCTGCGGCGGGCCCTCCCCACCTTGGCCGGCGGACCCGCCGCGACCACCCGCCCGCCCGCGTCACCGCCGCCCGGACCGAGGTCGATGACCCAGTCGGCGGTGGCTACGGTGTCCAGGTCGTGCTCGACGTCCGGGGTCGGTGTCGATCCCCAGGCAGTTCACGACACTGCGCAGGTTGGCGCCCGGCCAGGCGGCGATCGCTCCCTCGCGGATGCTCAGCGAGGGGTCCGGGACGAGCAGGTCCTCGGCGGCGTCGTGCACGACGCCCAGTCCGTGGCACTGGGGGCAGGCGCCGGCCGCGGTGTTGGGTGAGAACGACTCGGCTTCCAGCCGTGCGGCTCCGGGCGGGTAGGTGCCGGCGCGGGAGTACGGCATGCGCAGCAGATTGGACGGCATGGTGAGGGTGCCGACCGTCGAGCGCGAGCCGGGCGACCCGCGTCGCTGCTGCAGGGCCACGGCCGGTGGCAGTCCGGTGATCTCCTGCACGTGCGGTGCGCCGACCTGTTGCAACAGCCTTCGGGCGCACGGCGCCACGGACTCGGAGGAGCGCCGCTGGGCCTCCGCGTAGAGCGTGCCGAACGCGAGCGAGGACTTGCCCGAACCGGAGACGCCGGTGAAGGCGACCATCGCGTCCCTCGGAACGTCGACGTCGACGTTCCGCAGGTTGTCCTCACCGGCGCCCCAGACACCACGAAGGGGTCGGTCGCGTCCGTGTCCACCATTCCTGATTACCGGATCGCGCCGCGAACCGCGCGACAGGCGTCGTCACCGGCCCCGCTCACACGTCAGGGGGCGTTGCCGTTACCTCGGGGCATACCGTGGGCACTCGCGGGGGCATCCGACGAGAAGGAGCCATGCGGGTGTCGTCACAAGACGTTCTGGTCGTGGTTCTTCTGGCGGATCCCGATACGCCGACGGAGATCGCGCAGCGTATGGCCCGGATGCTTCCTGATCGGCTCGCCGACAGGTCGGACGAGGGACGACGGTTCGACGTCGCGGTGGTCAGCGAGCCCTTCACCGCAGGGGCCGAGGACCCGCTCACCTTGATGCACCGGATCATGGACCGCGGAAGTGACGAGAACTGGGACATCGTCGTGGCTCTCACCGACCTTCCGCTGCACTCACAGGGGCTCAAGCTCGTGGTGGATATGAGTCACGAACACGGCTTGGCGCTGCTGTCCCTTCCCACGCTGGGGGGCTTCCGGCTGCAGACGAGGGCCCGGCAGGCAGTGGAAGAAGCGGTGCTCAGCCTGGCGGGCCCATGGACCACGGGGGCTGAGGAGTCGCCGGGAAGTCAGCCGCTGCGGGGACCCTTCACCGGTCGTCTCGCGCCCATCCATCCGGGCCGGGTCGCTGAGGAGGAGATCGCCGATCTGCGGTACGTCATCAGTGGGCTGCGCGGTTACCTGAGGGTGCTCGGCGGTATGGTCCGCGCGAACCGGCCCTGGCGCTTGGTGCCTGGCTTGTCGAAGGCCCTGGCGGCCGCACTCGCCACGGGAGCGGTCGCCACCGTGAACTCCACCGTCTGGAGCCTTGCCACCTCCCTGAGCACGCCACGCCTGGTGATCGCCATGGTCGGGTCGGTCGCGCTGATGATCGGGTGGCTGATCGTGGACGCGAACCTGTGGCATCGAACGGATGAGATGTCGCCGGAGGCGAGGAAGAAGGCGGTTCTCTACAACGCCTCGACGGTCGTGACCGTGGGTATGGGAGTCGTCGTGTGCTACGCGGGCCTGGCGGTCATCAACCTGGTCTGGGCGCTCTTCATCCTCAACGACCGGTTGTTCGCCTCCATGACAAGGACCCCGCTGCACGCCACGGAGTACTGGACGCTGGCCTGGTTCGTCGCTTCGGTCGCCACGGTGGGCGGCGCGCTGGGATCGGGCCTGGAGAGCGACGAGGCGATCCGGGCGGCCGCCTACTCCAAGCGCGAACAGGAACGCCGCAGCCTGCTGCAGGACGACCCCGGTGACTAGCGTGTGGCCCGATCGCCAGATGTGACTCGGTTGGCGGTCGTGCGGGACCGGAGACTCCGCTGATCGGTCGGTGCGTGGTTGTTTTGCCTCGGGGGCGAGGGGGACCCGCCCGGAACGCCCGTCCACCTGATCCAGGTGGAGCGACCCGCAGAGGCGGGGCGGAGCCACGCACCCCGTCACAGAACTTCCGAGAGTCAGGCTCTTTGCGCCCTCTCCATCACCCACATGTCGCGACGTTCAGGGAAGTCATCATGAAAGCAGCTGTATACGAGGGACCGCGAAAGGTCACGGTGAAGGACGTACCGGACGCGAAGATCGAACATCCCTGCGACATCATCGTCAAGATCACCGCTACCAACATCTGCGGTTCGGACCTGCACATGTACGAGGGCCGCACCTCGTTCGAGACCGGCCGCACGCTGGGACACGAGAACATGGGCCAGGTCGTGGAGGTCGGCTCGGCCGTCCGCAAGGTCCAGGTCGGTGAGTACGTGGTCCTGCCCTTCAACATCGCCTGCGGCTTCTGCAAGCAGTGCGAGCGGGGTCTGACCAACTACTGCCTGACCATGCAGCCGGAACCGGCCCTCGCGGGAGCCGCCTACGGATTCGCCGACATGGGCCCCTACCAGGGCGGACAGGCGGAACTGCTGCGCGTGCCCTACGGCGACTTCAACGCGCTGCGCCTGGGCGAGGACGCCGCCGAGCGGCAGACCGACTATGTGATGCTCGCCGACATCTTCCCCACCGGCTATCACGCCACCGAGATGGCCAACGTCAAACCCGGCGACCAGACCATCGTCTTCGGAGCCGGTCCCGTCGGGCTGATGGCGGCCTACTCCGCCCTCCTCAAGGGCGCCGGCCGCGTCTGGGTGGCCGACCACCAGCCCGACCGGCTGCGCAAGGCGCAGGAGATCGGGGCCATCCCCATCGACACCGCCGAGCAGAACCCGGCGGAGGTCGTCAAGGAAGCCACCCTCGGTCTGGGCGCCGACAACGGCTGCGAATGCGTCGGCTACCAGGCACACGACCCCCAGGGACACGAGGACGCCGCCCTCACCCTCAACGGCCTCATCGACACGGTCAGGTTCACGGGCGACATCGGCGTGGTGGGCGTGTTCCTGCCCCAGGACCCCGGCGGCGAGGAGGCCCAGGGGGAACTGGAGGCACAGGGCAAGGTTCCGATCGACTTCGGCATGATGTGGTTCAAGGGCCAGCACATGGGCACCGGACAGGCGCCCGTGAAGAAGTACAACCGGGCACTGCGGGACCTGATCGCCGGCGGGAAGGCGAAGCCGAGCTTCGTCGTCTCCCACGAACTCGGCCTGGACGAGGCCCCCACCGCCTACGAGCACTTCGACGCCCGTGACGAGGGCTGGACCAAAGTGGTCCTGCATCCCAACGGACGCGGCAACGGCCACAAGCGGTAGGAGACCCGGGGCCGCCGTGCCCCCTGTTCCTCCTGGACCGGTCCGGGGGGCGGGTGGCGATCCGCCCGTCCGCCGGACGGGGCTGGGGGCAGTCGGCGCGCTACGGCCCGACCTGAACCAACAACGGTCGCCCGCGCTCCGGCCCGGAGGACTGACGGCGGACGTTCAGCGGTGTCCGCAGTGGCAGCACTCCCTCCAGCGGCTGCGGCCGCCGGCCGGCCAGCGGGTCGTGTGGGAGGCTTCCTTGCCCGACGGTTGCCGCACCTCGACCAGGCCGACGCGACGCGGCGGGGCGTTCCGGCCAGGCGGACACCCGTGACGTGGCTGCGGGCGTTCGGGGAGGTCGTGCGATCCGGACTCAAGATCGAGGAGACACGGCTGGAGCCCCTGCTCGCGCTGCGCGCGGCCGCTGGGGTGGCGATCGTCGTCGGGCCGGCGCTGTGGCTGGTCTCCCCTGCGTATGCCGCGTCCGCCGCCCTCGGTGCCTACTCCGCGGGTGGAGCCACCTTCCAGCGCAGCTGGCGTCCACGCAAGGTGGTCGCGCTCGGCGCGGGCGCGGGTCTGGCGCTCAGCACCTTCGTGGGCTACCTGGCGGCGGGGCGACTCGCGACGTTCCTGCCGCTGCTGGCCGTATGGGCCTTTGCCGCGGGAATGGCGTGGGCCGTCGGATCGACCGCTGGGATCGTCGCAGCGACGACCGTGGGCAGCATGCTGGTGACCATCACCTTGCCCACGAGCGTCGGGCGAGCCCTGGAGCACGCCGGGGTCATCGCGCTCGGGGGCGTGACGCAGGCCGTGCTGATCTTGCTGTTCCCGATCCGGCGTTGGGGAGCGCATCGTGACGCGCTCGCCGACGCCCTGGCCGCCGTGGCGGATTACGCCCGCCGGTTGCGGCACGACCCGACCGCCCCGTTCGACCCGGAGCCGTTGATGACGGCCCGGGACGCGGCTGCCGTGACGCCGTCACAGGCCCGCACACGTCCCCCCGTCCTGCACGGCCCCCGGGGACTCGCCGAGCGCATTCGGCCGGTGGTCGCGGCGCTCGCCGACCCGGACGTGGGCGCCCCGGCGGAGGGACCCGAGCGGGACCGCGCGCGGGAGTTGCTCGACGCGGCCGCCGACGTCCTGGATGCGGCCGCCCGTTCGATCCGCCGCGGCACTCCCGCCGAGGTTCGGCCCGAGAGCATGGACGTCCTGAGCGTCGACGAGGAGCACGAGGTGCTGGAGGGCCCCGCGCGGCAAGCCGCCGAGCGGCTCGTGGAACTGCTCGGCGAGGCGTTGGAGATCGCCCAGTGCGGCTGCGCACGCGGGAGGACGCCCACGCCGCCAGGCCTCGCCGGCGCCCGGTTCCTGGTGCGCCCGACAATGCTCCGGCTGGTCCCGGTCGTCGTACGGGCGGTCCGACGCGAGCTCCGGCGGGACTCACCCGTGTTCCGGCACGCCGTCCGCTTGGCGGCGGTGGCCACGCTCGGCTATCTGATCGCCGCCCGGCTACCCCTGGGCCACGGCTACTGGGCGCCCATCGCCTCGGTGATGGTGATGCGGCCGGACTTCCACCGGACGTACGCGCGTGCGGTGGCCCGTCTCGCCGGGACCCTGGCGGGGGTCGCGCTCGCCACCGGCGTGGTGCGGGCCCTGGGCCCGAACGCTCATGTGTCCGGCGCGCTGGCGGTGGTCTCGGCGGGCCTGTCGTACATGCTGAACCGTACCGGCTACGCCTACTCCCAGTGCTTCACCGCCGCGTACGTCGTCTTCCTGCTCGGCATGGGCGGCCAGGCATGGGAGCAGACGGTCCCGGAGCGGGTGGTGCTCACCCTGCTCGGCGGAGCCCTGGCGATGCTGGCGTACGTGGTGTTCCCCGCATGGGAGACTCCCCGGCTGCCGGGCCGGCTCGCCGACTGGCTCGCCGCCAACGGCCGCTACGCGGCCGCGGTGCTGCGCGACTACGCCGAACCGACCCGGGAGCATCACGCCGACATGCGCAGGGCACTGCTGGAAAGCAGGGAGGCACGTGCCGCCTGGCAGGAGGCGTACGACCAGGCAAGGCGGGAACCGGTCCGCCCCAGGGGTCTGACGTCGCGCGAGGCGCAGGAGGCGCAGGAGGCGGTCAAGGGGTTCGGCCGGGCAGCGATGCTCGTGGAGAGCCACGTCCCGCGGGCCGACGGCCGTTTCGTCCCCGAGGCGGAGCGGTTCGCCGAGGCCCTGGAGACGGACACCGCGAAGGCAGCAGTCGCCGTGCGCGAGCACAGGAATCCGGACTGGGGACGCGTGGAGGAGGCGCTCCACGCGTGGGAGGACGCCGCCGGCCATGGGAGCCCGGTCGTGCTGCGCGAGGCGGAACTGCAAAAACGGGCCTTGGAAGACCTCGCGACAGCCGTGAGCCGCACACCCCTGGAACGGGACGTCGGCTCTGCTCGCGAGGAGCAGCGGGTGCGGGCGACCCTGGCTGCGGAAGGTAACGGATCAGGGCCCGCGCACCAGGGTGGGTGACGAAGTCGGCCACGGGGAGCGCCTCGCCTCCTGCAGCGGCAAGCAGTCTCCCCGCCGCCTCGGGCGCCGTCATACGGCGGGACCGGGTTGCTTGGCTGCTCGTTGGTCCGGTCGTACTCGCCCAGGCCGTCCTGGGCATGGTCTCCCGCCCGGTCACCGGCACTGCGCCGCCTGGGCTGGACCACTGCCGCGCCCGAGGGCGTGAAGGTCAATGACCGGATCGTCCGTGTCGCTCAGGAACAGGCCGGACGCGCTCTGCGGTCGGTGAAGTGGCGCGCCGATGTAGTCGCCGGAATTCTGGCCACCTGGCCGGTCGATCCGAAGAAGCGTACCGAGGGTGAGTGGGAAGCGGTGCGGGCCGCGATACCCGGAGGTGAGTTCCTGCTGTCCAGCGTGATCCGTTCCCACCCGTCAGATCGCTGCGTCTCTGCGGAAGAACGGGCGTCTCCCGGTGGACGTGTTCGAGCTGGAACCCGCGGGGCGCGGATGCTTCTTCTCTCCGCTTGTGACGGACAGCAAGCGTCGATCGAGCGGTCCGTGACCGAGCCGACGAAGGTACTGCTGCGGATGCAGCCTCCCACCCGGCCCGGCCCCCAGAAGTACGCGGACCGGTCGTGGGCGCCTGCACGATCAAGCTGCCCCCGACTGTTCCCGCGAGCGCCGTCCTGCACTTGCCGACCTTGCGCATCGTCGGCGGGAAGGTGCGAGCCGATCTCGCCTACACCCACCCCGTGCCCAAGGCCCAGCGCTTTGGCCACACCGTGGCGTTGGGTGTGGACTGGGGACTGAACACCCTGCTGTCCGCCGGTGCGGCCCGGCTCCACCCGGACGGCACGATGATCACCGCCCTTGGTCCCGGCCCGGCCCTCGGGCCCGGCCTGAAAGCATCCGGAGGGACACGCGCCAACGGACCGGACCCGGCTGCCCCGCGCAGCCCACCGGCACCAGGGCATGACCGCGATCAGCACCCCCACCCGCTACCCCGCCCAGGTGGGCAGAACCCAAGCCGAACCTTGGGTTCGCATGGGATCGCTTAGCTGATCAGAGACGCTAACGCCGGACGCGCGGCATCCCCAGACCGATCCACGAGATGATCTCGCGCTGGATCTCGTTGTTGCCGCCGCCGAAGGTGAAGATGACGGCGGAGCGGTAGCCGCGCTCGAGTTCACCGTGCAGCACCGCGCCCACCGAGCCCTCTTTCAGTTCGCCGGCCGCTGCGACGATCTCCATCAGCCAGGCATAGGCGTCGCGGCGGGCCTCGGAGCCGTAGACCTTGACCGCGGAGGCGTCCTGCGGGGTGAGGGTGCCGTTCTGGACCGCGTTGACCATCTGCCAGTTGAGGAGCTTCATCGCGTCGAGCCTCGTGTGGGTCTGGGCGAGGCGGCGGCGCACCCAGGGCAGGTCGACGACGCGACGGCCGTCGGCCAGCTTGGTCTCCATCGCCCAGCGCTGCACGTCGTGCAGGGCGCGGATGGCCATGGTGCCGTGGGCGGCGAGGGTGACACGTTCGTGGTTGAGCTGGTTGGTGATCAGCCGCCAGCCCTGGTTCTCGGCGCCGACCCGGCGGGAGACGGGGACGCGGACGTTCTCGTAGTAGCTGGCGGTGGTGTCGTGCGAGGCGAGGGTGGTGATGAGCGTGCAGGAGTAGCCGGGGTCGGTGGTGGGGACGAGGAGCATGGTGATGCCCTTGTGCGGCGGGGCGTCCGGGTCGGTACGGGTGGCCAGCCACACCCAGTCGGCGGTGTCGCCGTTCGTCGTCCAGATCTTCTGCCCGTTGACCACGTACTCGTCGCCCTCGCGCACCGCGCGCGTCTTGAGCGAGGCGAGGTCGGTGCCCGCGTCGGGTTCGCTGTAGCCGATGGCGAAGTCGATCTCGCCGGAGAGAACCTTGGGCAGGAAGTACGCCTTCTGCTCGTCCGTGCCGAACTGCATGATCGTCGGCCCGACGGTGTTCAGCGCCATCAGCGGCAGCGGCACGCCCGCCTGGGCGGCCTCGTCGAAGAAGATGAACTGCTCCATCGCCGTGAGGCCGCGGCCGCCGTACTCCTCGGGCCAGCCCACGCCGAGCCAGCCGTCGGCGCCCAGGCGCCGGATGGTCTCGCGGTAGAAGCGCTTCTGGGCGGCCGGGTCGCCGTGCCGGGCGTAGGCGTTGTCCGGCACCAACCCGGCGAAGTACGAGCGCAGTTCGGTGCGCAGCCGCTGCTGCTCGGGCGTGTATTCGAGGTGCACGGCGCCTCCAGGCCTCCCAGTCCGGTCCTGACGGCGCACACCGTAGAACGTGTTCCAGAAATTGGGAATGCCGAAGACGGGGCCGGTGACGGCGGGCCCGTCCGGGTGGCCGTCGGTCAGTTCAGCGTGGCGAGGAAGTCCGTGCAGGCCTGCGCGCACTCCCGGCAGGCCTTCGCGCCGTCCTCGCCGCCGGGGTACCCGTCGAAGACGTGCGCGGCTTCCAGGCACACGGTGCGGCACCACTCCACCTGGATGCGCATGCCGGTCTCGTCGAGCCGGTTCTGCTCCGACAGCACACGGCAGGTCGCGTCGCACACCTCCGCGCACATGATGCCTTTACGTCGTACGAGCTCCTGCTGCTCCGTCCCGTCCGGGTCCACCAGGCTCGCGCGCAGGGCGCAGGCGCGTGCGCACTCGGTGCACGCCTGCGCGCAGGCGAAGCGGTCCTCCAGGAAGCGGAAGAGCTCCTGCTGGGTCGTCGTTGTCACACCGTGCGGGTAGCCGCTGCCCCTGGGGCCAAACCCGGGCCGAAAGCCGCGATCCAGGTCGGCCGGTTCACACCGGAGCCGAGGGGTACCCGCGGGCCATGACCAACGCATGGATGGACACCGCCGCGAGCAGCACCTCCGCCCTGGGGCTCATCGGTGCCGGTGTGGTGATCGTGCTGGTACTGATCGGCGCCTTCATCCTGGGCGCCCGGGTCCGCCGCCGCGAGTCCGCGCCGCCGCGTCCGCACGAGCAGCCCCACCTGCCGGCCGAGGGTCCGGTCCGCGAGGTGCGGGAGCAGCGCGAGGCCGACGAGGTGCCGCACAGCGACCGCCGCCTGACCCCGCACGAGCTGCCGAACCACGGCAACTCGCCGAGCCGGTCCGCCCCCGCGAAGGGCAGGCCGCGCTGGAGCGAGGGCAGCAGCGGCTCGTTCGGCAGCGGCGGACCGGGCGGACGCTGACGCCGGGACCGCGCACGCCGTACGAGGGAGGAAGGGAAACCCCATGACCGACTCCGCCCGCAGCATCCTGCCGTTGCCGGACTACGACCACCTGCCGATCGGCGGCCTCGAGAGCCGCGTGCGGTCGCTGACCGCCGAGCAGGTCGGGGATCTGCTGACCTACGAGCGCTCGCACGGCGACCGGCTGCCGGTGACCGAGCTGCTCTCGGCTCGCCTGGACCAGCTGAAGTCGGGTGCCGAGCCCACGTCGGGCCACCCCGGTGCACTGCGGCCCGAACAGCACGGCCACCGCTCGGGCTCCCATGTCTCGCCGAAGACCTCGCCCCAGCCCTCCAGCGCACCGCCGCACGGCACGCCGGACCAGCGGGGCAAGCCGAAGGGCGACCGCACCTAGAGCCCTGGCCGCGCGCGACGACCGGGGCAGTTCCCTTCCCTTCGGGTCGTTGACGAAGCGGAACGGCGTTCCGTATATTAATCGGAACGTCGTTCCGCTTTCGTTGCGTCTCGAAGGGCATGCGTCATGAGTTCATCCACTCCCGTCGTCTCCGTCAGTCCCGTGGTCGTGCCGGCCCCCGGCCGAGCCGTGGAGCTGCGGGTGCGGGTCTCCGCGCCCGTGACCGGGGACGAGCTGCCGGTCATCCTGCTGTCGCACGGTCACGGCCCCTCCCACTACCTGTCCTCCCTGCACGGCTACGCCCCGCTGGCCGACTACTGGGCGGCGCACGGGTTCGTCGTGATCCAGCCGACCCATCTCAGCTCCCGCTTGCTGAATCTGGATCCCGGCCACCCGGAGGCGCCCCTGTACTGGCGTTCCCGGGCCGAGGACATGAAGCGGATCCTCGACGGGTTCGACGCGATCGAGGCCGCCGTCCCGCAGCTGCGTGGACGCCTGGACCGGGACGGTGTCGCCGTGGCCGGGCACTCCATGGGCGGCCACACCGCGAGCCTGCTGCTGGGCGCGCGGCTCCTCGACCCCGCGGACGGCACCGAAGTGGACCTGCACGAGCCGCGGATCAAGGCCGGCGTGCTGCTGGCCGCGCCCGGCAGGGGCGGCGACGCCATCACCCCCTTCGCGGCCGAGAACTACTCCTTCTTCCTGACCACGGACTTCTCCCGGATGACGACGCCCGCGCTCGTGGTCGCCGGCGACAAGGACACCTCCACCCACCTCACGGTGATCGGCCCGGAGTGGCACACCGACCCCTACTTCCTCTCCCCCGGCCCCAAGTCGCTGCTCACCCTGTTCGACGCCGAGCACGGGCTCGGCGGAGTGTCCGCCTACGACGCGGCCGAGACCACGGATGCGAGCCCCGAGCGCCTGGCCGTCGTGCGGCGGCTCACCTCGGCCTACCTCCGCAGCCGGCTCCGCCCCGGGGACCCCGCCTGGCAGACGGCGAGTCAGGAACTGGCGTCCGCCCCTGACCCGCTCGGGCGGATCGAGTCCAAGTAGGCCGCCCGGCACGCCCGCCACCGGCCTGTTTCCGTCCACGGCGCACGGGCACTCGTGCGCCGTGCTGCGCAGGAGGAGAACGACGGTCCGGACCCGGCCCGCGGCGGAGCGTGCCGCCGACGCGCTCGACGCCCGGCTCCCGGTGTACGACGGCGGCAAGATGCTGCGGAAGGCCTTTCCCGACCACTGGTCCTTCCTGCTCGGCGAGATCGCCCTGTACAGCTTCGTCGTCCTGTTGCTGACGGGGGTCTGGCTGACCCTCTTCTTCCACCCCTCGATGGGCGAGGTGGTCTACAACGGCTCGTACCGGCCGCTCGACGGGGTGCGCATGTCGGAGGCCTACCAGTCGACGCTGCACATCAGCTTCGACATCCGCGGCGGGCTGTTGATCCGCCAACTGCACCACTGGGCGGCGCTGGTGTTCCTCGCGGCGATCGGCGTGCACCTGCTGCGGATCTTCTTCACCGGCGCCTTCCGCCGGCCCCGCGAGGTCAACTGGCTGATCGGCGTGACACTGTTCGTGCTGGCGCTGGCGGAGGGCTTCGCAGGCTACTCGCTGCCGGACGACCTGCTGTCGGGGACGGGCCTGAGGATCGCGCAGGGCATCATGCTGTCGATCCCGGTGGTCGGGACGTACATCAGCATGTTCGTCTTCGGCGGCGAGTTCCCGGGGCACGAGCTGATCCCGCGGCTGTACTCGGTCCACATCCTGCTGATCCCAGGCGTCCTGCTGGCGCTGGTCGCCGTCCACCTGATGCTGGTCTTCTACCTGAAGCACACCCAGTGGGCGGGCCCGGGCCGGACCAACCGCAACGCCGTCGGCAAGCCCATGGTCCCGCAGTTCTCGGCGAGTTCGGGCGGGCTCTTCTTCATGGTCTTCGGCCTGCTGACGGTGCTCGCCGGGATCGCGCAGATCAACCCGGTGTGGGTGTACGGCCCCTATCGGCCGGACATGGTCTCGACGGGCTCACAGCCGGACTGGTACGTCGGGTTCCTCGAGGGCTCGCTGCGGCTGATACCGCCGTGGGAGACGGCGGTGGCGGGACACACGGTGATGTGGAACGTGCTGCTGCCCGCCGTGGTACTGCCGCTCGCCCTGTTCGCGGTGCTGTACGCCTACCCGTTCCTGGAGCGGTGGGTCACCGGGGACGACAGGGAGCACCACCTGTGCGACCGTCCCCGTGACAACCCCGCCCGCACGGGGCTCGGTGTCGCCGGGATCTGCTTCTACGGCGTGCTGCTCCTGGCCGGCGGCAACGACATCATCGCGCACACGTTCAGGATCTCCCTGAACACGCTGACCTGGGTCTTCCGGATCGCCGTGGTGGTGCTCCCGCCGCTCGCCCTGATGGTCACCAAGCGCGTGTGCCTGGCCCTGCAGGAGGCGGAAGTGGAACGGCTCGCCGAGGGCGAGGAGACGGGCGCGGTGCGCCAGACGATCGCGGGCGGCTACACCGAGGGTCACGAGCCGGTCGACGAGCAGAAGCAGTACGTGCTCCGCGCCCGCCGGCAGCCCGAGCCGCTGCCGGCTCCGGAACCGGGCGGGGACACCTCCCAGCTGGCCCGGCTGCGGGCCACCCTGAGCAACTGGTACTACGGCGACCGGGTCCAGGAGCCCGGCAACGGCGAATCCCCGTCCCGCGAGCCGGAGAACAGTGAACTCGCTCAGCCGGAAGGCGAGTTGGAGCGCTGACCCGGTCCTGCACCCGGGCCGGACGGCTCGGAGGCCGGGTCGGGACGGTCGGCGTACTGGAAGACCATCCCCACCACCCCCAGCCCCAGGACGCCCAGCCCCAGCAGGGCCAGCCACAGTCCGAAGACGATGCCGAGGGCGAGGAGGACGGCGCCGAGGGCGATGACGATGGGCCAGGGACTGTGCGGGGAGAAGAACTCCAGCGGGCCCGCCGTCTCGATGATCTCGGCGTCGGGGCGGTCCTGGGCGCGCAGCCCCGCCCTGCGGTACTGCACGTGCAGGAAGAACGCGACCAGCGCGGCCATCAGGAAGGCGATCCCCAGGGCCGCGGTGCCGGCGGGCTCCCGGGAGCGCCACCAGTAGCCGGCGGCGGTGACGGCGAAGAAGACGGCCACGCCCGCGAACAGTCGGGACTCGGTGCGCATCAGCTCTCCTGTTTGCTCTCCAGCTGTGCCGCCGCTTCCGGATGGTGCAGGTCGAACGCCGGGGACTCGGAGCGGATCCTGGGCAGGGCGGTGAAGTTGTGGCGCGGGGGCGGGCAGGAGGTGGCCCACTCGAGGGACCGCCCGTAGCCCCAGGGGTCGTCGCCCTCGACCTTCTTGCCGTGTCTCGCGGTCTTCCACACGTTGTAGAGGAACGGCAGGGTGGACAGGCCCAGCAGGAACGCTCCGATGGAGCTGACGGTGTTGAGCAGGGTGAAACCGTCGGCGGGCAGGTAGTCGGCGTAGCGGCGGGGCATGCCCTGCTCGCCGAGCCAGTGCTGGACGAGGAAGGTGGTCTGGAAGCCGACGAACAGGGTCCAGAAGTGGATCTTCCCGAGGCGTTCGTCGAGCATCCTGCCGGTGAGTTTCGGCCACCAGAAGTAGAAGCCCGCGAACATCGCGAAGACCACGGTCCCGAACAGCACGTAGTGCAGGTGGGCGACGATGAAGTAGCTGTCGGTGAGGTGGAAGTCGAGCGGCGGCGAGGCGATCAGGACCCCGCTCATACCGCCCAGCAGGAAGGTCACCATGAAGCCGCACGACCACAGCATGGGCGTCTCGAAGGACAAGGAGCCCCTCATCATGGTGCCGATCCAGTTGAAGAACTTCACCCCCGTCGGTACCGCGATCAGGAACGACATCAACGAGAAGAACGGCAGCAGGACGGCGCCCGTGGCGAACATGTGGTGGGCCCACACCACCGCGGACAGCATGGTGATGGCGATGGTGGCGCCGACCAGCGTCACATAGCCGAAGATCGGTTTGCGGCTGAACACGGGGATGATCTCGGAGACGATCCCGAAGAACGGCAGCGCGACGATGTAGACCTCGGGGTGGCCGAAGAACCAGAACAGATGCTGCCACAGCAGTGCCCCGCCGCTGGCCGCCTCGAAGACCTGCGCACCGAACTTCCGGTCGGCCTCGAGCGCGAGCAGAGCGGCGGTCAGCACCGGGAACGCGGGCAGCACCAGGATCGAGGTGAACAGCACGTTCCAGGTGAAGATCGGCATCCGGAACATGGTCATGCCGGGGGCGCGCAGGCACAGGATCGTGGTGATGAAGTTGACCGCGCCGAGCGTGGTGCTGACACCGGTCACCACCAGCCCCATCACCCACAGGTCACCGCCGGCGCCGGGGCTGTGCACGGCGCTGTTGAGCGGCGCGTAGGCGAACCAGCCGAAGGCCGCCGCTCCCCCGGGCACCAGGAAACCCGACACCACCGTCAGCCCGCCGAACAGGTACAGCCAGTAGGACAGCGCGTTGAGTCTCGGGAACGCGACGTCCGGGGCGCCGATCTGCAGCGGCATCACCGCGTTGGCGAACCCGGCGAACATCGGGGTCGCGAACAGCAGCATCATCACCGTGCCGTGGATGGTGAACAGCTGGTTGTACTGCTGCTGGCTGACGATCTGCAGCCCCGGGCGGGCGAGTTCGGCCCGCATCAGCAGGGCGAGGATCCCGCCGAAGAGAAAGAACGAGAACGCGGTCGTGATGTAGAGGTTGCCGATCACCTTGTGGTCGGTCGTGGTCGCCCAGCGCAGCAGCGCCCGCCCCAGCGACGAGCGCGTGCGCGGCCGTACCGGCGCCCGGTGCGGCCGCGCGGTCCTCCTGTCCACCGCCATGCGCCGCCGGGTACCCGGGCGTCGCGTGCTCACTCACAGGGCTCTTCGAAAGATTTCGAAGTGAATCCCGAATCATGCGAGGAGGATTGACGCATCTTTCGGGCCTCCTATCATCCAAGTTGTCCGCTGGATCGGGCGATGTTCGACATATCGAAATGTCATGCGCAGGACAATCCAAGGAGGGTTCATGAAACGTCCCCGGTGTACACGACGGCAACTCCTCGCGGTGCTGAGTCTGACGGCCGCCACCGCGCTGCCGGCCACCTCCGCGGCGGCCTCGGCACCCGACGCGACCGTCAGGGCCTCCACCCTCGGCGCCCAGGCGGCCCAGTCCGGGCGGTACTTCGGCACGGCGGTGGCCGCGGGAAAGCTCGGTGACACGACCTACTCGAGGATCCTGGACCGGGAGTTCAACATGATCACCCCGGAGAACGAGATGAAGTGGGACACCACCGAGCCGTCCCGCGGCAACTTCAACTTCGGGCCCGCCGACCAGATCGTGAACCACGCCACCGCACACGGGCAGCGGATGCGCGGCCACACCCTCGTCTGGCACTCCCAACTGCCCGGCTGGGTCGGCTCCATCGGCGACGCGACCACCCTGCGCAGGGTGATGGACAACCACATCACCACCGAGATGAACCACTTCAAGGGCAGGATCTACGCCTGGGACGTGGTCAACGAGGCCTTCGCCGACGACGGCAGCGGCCGGCACCGCGGTTCGGTCTTCCAGAACGTGCTCGGCAACGGCTTCATCGAGGAGGCCTTCCGCACCGCACGGGCGGCCGACCCGGCGGCCAAACTCTGCTACAACGACTACAGCATCGAGAACTGGTCGGACGCCAAGACCCAGGGCGTCTACGCCATGGTCCGCGACTTCAAGGCGCGAGGCGTGCCCATCGACTGCGTCGGCTTCCAGTCCCACTTCGGCGCCGGCGGACCGCCCGCCAGCTTCCCGACCACGCTGGCGAACTTCGCCGCGCTCGGCGTGGACGTCCAGATCACCGAACTGGACATCGCGCAGGCGTCGGCCACCGCGTACGCCAACACCGTCAAAGCCTGCATGAACGTCGCCCGCTGCAAGGGCATCACCGTGTGGGGCATCAGGGACAGCGACTCCTGGCGCACCGGACTGAACCCGCTGCTGTTCGACGCGGCCGGCAACAAGAAGCCCGCCTACAACGCGGCGTTGACGGCGCTGGGCGGGACTCCCGCCGCCACTGCGTCCGGCACCCGTGTTTCCGGCAGGTAAGACGCCCGGTTCAGGACATGCCCGGCATCGGTCGGCGATCTTGCACCGAGTGAAGCTTGTGCCCAAGTGGTGAAGGATTGACGGGGGTTGCTTGGAGTGACAAGAATTCACTCCACTTCACTGTTTCAGCAGTGAGTGATGCGACGCGAGTGGCCTGGCCTGGGACAACTCTGCCTTGTCCCCCTCCAGCCGGCCGCTCGCGTCGGCCACCTCCCGCCCCCATGCCACAGGAACAGGTCTTGACTCGCTCTCCATCCAGAACGCTGACCACCCTTGCCGCAACCGCTTTCCTCGCGGGTGCCGCGCCTCTGCTCGGGGCGACCGCCGCGAGCGCGACGACGACCGGCGACTGCCAGTCCGCCACCGTGCAGTACCGCATCGTCGACTCCGCCGGGAACCCGGTCGGCGCCGACTGGACCTCACAGGGCGGCTTCCACCAGTGGAACGCCGCCCCCGGCACCGTCGAGGTGCGTCTGGCCCCGGGGCAGACGGTCGGCGACGGCTGCAAGTACCCGGTCTCCCTGGCCGAGTACACCACCGAGGGCTCCAACTGGTACACCTCCGGCCACCAGACGCTGGTCGACCACGCGACGGTCTACCTCACGGCCGCCGACCTGGCCGGCGCCGACAGCGGCAAGCGGACCTGGCAGAAGCTGTCGGTCAAGGCTCCCGACTGCTACGGGCAGATCGACCTGTACGGCGACGACATCGTCTACGACGGCAAGTCGGAGGCCGGTCACGGCCCCGCCCCCTACCAGCCCGGCAACGTCGTCACCCCGTACCACCTCATCGCCGCGTGGAACGGCGGCGACAAGGCGTGCACCCCCGAGCAGCCGCAGTCCCCCTCCCCCACGCCCTCGGAGTCGAAGCCGGCCACGCCTCCGGCCGGCCGGCCACCCTCCGGGCACACGACCCCGCCGAGCAGCCCCAAGCCGTCCACCTCCACCCCGCCCACCACTCCGAAGGTCCCTCCGCTGAAGTCGACCCCGCCCGCGACTCCGGCCCCCTCGCCGAGCGGCAGCACCCCGCCGCTGGCCGAGACCGGTTCGAACGCGCCGGTCGGACTCATAGCCGGCGGTGCCGCCCTGGTCATCGCCCTCGGAGGCGGCGCTCTCTACACGGCCCGCCGCGCACGCCGCTCCTGACGACGACGGCGTAGAACACACGGCGGCTTCGCCGACCCTCCCGTGCCGGTGCGCAGACACCGGCGCGGGGCGGCGGGGCTGCCGTACCCCGTCGGCCGGTACCTCGTATCCGCGTGCCCCTTCGCTCCCTCCAGCAGGCGGCCTCCGACACGTCGCCGACCGACGCGGCCGGGGCCGCCTACGCCTCGAAGCCGTCCTTGCGCAGGACGTTCGCCACGGTCTCGGCGATCTGTGCGGTGGATCCGTTCGTCGTCCCGCAGGCGACCAGCACCTTGCCGGTCACGACGTTTCGCCTCCCGCCAGATCCTGCGCGACGTCGGGCACGCCGCGCCGCTCCGGGTTCCGGGTGTCCTTACACTTCGAGCGTCCAGCGGATCGGGACCGGGTCCCATGGACCGACCGGCGGTGACAGGTGGCCGGTCGGCCCTGGTGTCCGCACGTCGGCGACGGGAGTGGCGGCATGGCCGGCAAGAAGGCGGAGACGGCTCTGCCGCGCAAGGTGTACGAGAAGGAGCTGCTGCGCCTGCAGACGGAGCTGGTGAAGCTCCAGGAGTGGGTGCGTGCGGAGCGCGCCCGGGTGGTCGTCGTCTTCGAGGGGCGGGACGCGGCGGGCAAGGGCGGGACCATCAAGCGGGTCGCCGAGCACCTCAATCCGCGCGTCGCGCGCATCGCGGCGCTGCCGAAACCGACCGAGCGCGAGCGCACCCAGTGGTACTTCCAGCGGTACGTCGAGCATCTGCCGGCGGCCGGCGAGATCGTGCTGTTCGACCGGTCCTGGTACAACCGGGCCGGTGTCGAGCACGTGATGGGCTTCTGCACGAAGGAGGAGTACCAGCTCTTCCTGCGCCAGTGCCCGATCTTCGAGCGGATGCTGGTCGAGGCCGGGATCGTGCTGCGCAAGTACTGGTTCTCGGTGAGCGACACCGAGCAGCAGGAGCGGTTCCGCAAGCGGCTGGAGGACCCGCTGCGGCGCTGGAAGCTCTCGCCGATGGACCTGGAGTCGATCACCCACTGGGAGGCGTACTCGAGGGCGAAGGACGAGATGCTGGTGCACACCGACATCTCGGAGGCGCCCTGGTTCGTCGTGGAGAGCGACGACAAGCGCCGGGCCCGGCTGAACATGATCGCCCACCTGCTGGGCTCCGTGCCCTACCGCGAGGTGCCGCCCCCGGTCCTCGAACTTCCCGAGCGGCCGGCGTCGACGGGCTATGTGCGCCAGCCGCGCGACCTGCAGACCTACGTTCCGGACCACGCCGCGAGCCTGTGACCCGGCCGGGCCCCGACCGGCACACACTGGAAGGAGAGTCAGAGGGGAGACAGCCATGAAGGTCGGAGTACTGACCGGCGGCGGCGACTGCCCCGGTCTCAACGCCGTGATCCGCAGCGTCGTCCGCAAGGGCGTCCAGGAGTACGGCATCGAGTTCGTCGGGGTGCGCGACGGCTGGCTCGGGGCACTGCAGGGCAGGATGACTCCGCTGGACATCTCGACCGTCCGCGGGATCCTCCCCCGCGGCGGAACCATCCTCGGCTCCTCCCGCACCAATCCCTTCCAGCACGAGGACGGTTTCCGCCGGGTCCGGGACACCCTGGCCGCGCACCGGGTCGACGCCCTCGTCGTCATCGGCGGGGAGGACACGCTCGGCGCGGCCAGGGAGCTGAGCCGCCAGGGCATCGCCATGGTCGGCGTGCCCAAGACCATCGACAACGACGTGCCCGGCACCGACTACACCTTCGGCTTCGACACCGCCGTCGGCATCGCCACGGAGGCCATCGACCGGCTCCACACCACCGCCGAGTCGCACATGCGGACCCTGGTGGTGGAGGTGATGGGCCGGCACTCGGGGTGGATCGCCCTGCACGCCGGGGTGGCGGGCGGCGCCAACGTGATCCTCATTCCGGAGCAGCCGTTCGACATCGACCAGGTCTGCGGCTGGGTGCGCAACCGCTTCAGGACCCAGTACGCGCCGATCGTCGTCGCCGCCGAAGGAGCCGTCCCCAAAGACGGACACCTAATCCTCAAGGACCGGCAACTGGACGAGTACGGCCATGTGCGGCTGTCCGGCATCGGCGAGTGGCTGGCCCGGGAGATCGAGACCCGCACGGGCACGGAGGCTCGCACGACCGTCCTCGGCCACGTCCAGCGCGGCGGCACCCCGAGCGCCTTCGACCGCTGGCTGGCCACCCGCTTCGGCCTGCACGCCATCGACGCGGTGCGGGACGGCCACTACGGCACCATGGTCGCCCTGCGCGGCACCCGCATCGTCCGGGTGCCCCTCATCGGCACCGGCCCGAAGACGAAGGTGGTGGACCCGTCGCTGTACGACGAGTTCGGGGTGTTCTTCGGCTGATCCTCGCCCCCAGCGGGTCATGCGGTGGATGCTGATCGCAGCCTGCGGAGGGAGTTCCATGGTCCACGGTCCGGGCGAGCCCCTTCCCGGGTGGCGCCGCCTGCTGCCCGGCGTCGTCGCGCTGTCCGGATACCGCTGGTCCTGGCTGCGCGGCGACCTGTTGGCCGGCGCCACCGTCGCCGCCTATCTGGTGCCGCAGGTGATGGCGTACGCGGGTGTCGCCGGGCTGGCGCCGGTCGCCGGCCTCTGGGCGATCCTGCCCGCCTTCGCCCTCTACGCCTTGTTCGGCTCCTCACGGCTGCTGTCGGTGGGGCCCGAGTCGACGACCGCGCTCATGACGGCGACCGTGGTGGCGCCCCTCGCCGGATCCGATCCGCACCGGTACGCCGTGCTGGCCGCCACCCTCGCCGCGACGGTCGGGCTGCTGTGCCTGGCGGCCCGGCTGCTGCGCCTGGGCTTCGTGGCCGACCTGCTCTCCCGCCCGGTGCTGATCGGTTATCTGGCGGGCGTGGCCCTGATCATGATGGTGGACCAGCTCACCAAACTGACCGGGGTGCCGATCTCCGGATCGACCTTCTTCGCCCAACTGTGGTCCTTCGTGAGGAACTTGGGGCAAGCGCACTCGCCCACGCTGCTGTTCTCCGCGGCGGCCCTGGCGTTGCTGTTCGCGGTGGCCCGCTGGTTCCCGGCGTTTCCGGGGCCCCTGCTGGTCGTGGTGCTCGGCACGGTCGCCGTGACCGCCCTGGACCTCGACGACCGGCACGGCATCAAGGTGATCGGCAGGGTCCCGGCGGGCATGCCGTCCCTCGCCGTACCGGATCTGCCGTACGTCCCGCACCTCGTGCTGCCCGCGCTGGGGGTTCTGCTCGTCGCCTACACGGACTTCATCCTCACCGCCCGCGCCTTCACGGGCGGCGGCCCCGGGGCGGACCTGAACGCCAACCAGGAGTTCCTCGCCCTGGGCGCGGCCAACCTGGGCGCGAGCGTCGTGCACGGGTTCCCGGTGAGCAGCAGCGCCAGCCGCACCGCGCTCGCGACCTCGGCGGGCGCCCGCAGCCAGGCGTACTCACTCGTGGCCGGGGCGCTGGTCCTCGCCGTCCTGCTGTTCCTGAGCCCTCTGCTCACCCGCACGCCCTCGGCGGTGCTCGGCGCACTCGTCGTGTACGCGGCCACCCGCATGATCGACCTGGCCGGCTTCCGCCGCCTGGCCTCCTTCCGGCGCCGCGAACTCCTCCTCGCGCTCGGCTGCCTGGCCGGGGTGCTCGCCCTGGACATCCTGTACGGGGTGCTGGTCGCCGTCGGTCTGTCGGTGGCCGAGCTGCTCACCCGGGTCGCCCGCCCGCACGACGCCGTGGAGGGGCTGGTGCCCGGGGTGGCCGGCATGCACGACGTCGACGACTACCCGACCGCCCGCACCATCCCGGGACTGCTCGTCTACCGCTACGACTCCCCGCTCTTCTTCGCCAACGCGGAGGACTTCCGGCGGCGCGCGCTGGCCGCCGTCGATGAACAGACCGAGCCGGTGCGCTGGTTCGTGCTCAACACCGAGGCCAACGTCGAGGTCGACATCACCGCCCTGGACGCGGTGGACGAAGTGCGCCGCGAACTGGCCCGGCGGGGCGTCGTGTTCGCCCTCGCCCGGGTGAAGCAGGACCTGCTGGACGACCTGGTGGCGTACGGGCTGGTCGACTCGGTCGGCGAGGACCTGATCTTCCCCACGCTGCCGACGGCCGTGGCGGCCTACCGGAAGTGGTGCGACGCCGTATAGCCGGAGGGTCCCGTCCTTGGGCCGGGTGGCCCATGGCCCCTGGCCTTCGGGGCGCACATGCTGGAACCGGCAAGTTCGTACGCGCTTCGGGAGGCCCGCCATGAACGCTCCTGTCACGACCGGTGCTCCGCGGGCGCTGCCCGCGGAGCACCGGGAGAGGCTGATGAGGGTGGCCCGTGAAGTGTCGTTCCCCCAGGGCACGCGTCTCTTCCACGAGGGTGGCCACGCCGACCGCTTCTGGATCATCCGTACCGGCACGGTCGAGCTCGACATGCGGGTGCCCGGCCGCCGGGCCGCCGTCATCGAGTCCCTCCGCCACAACGACCTCGTCGGGTGGTCCTGGCTGTTCACCCCGCACACCTGGCACCTGGGCGCGGAGGCGGCGACGCCCGTACGGGCGTTCGAGTTCGACGCCGTGGCCGTGCGCGAGATGTGCAAGGAGGACCCGGCGTTCGGCGAGAGCGTCGCCCACTGGGTGGGCGAGGTCGTGGCACACCGGCTGCGCGCCGCCCGCACCCGCCTGCTGGACCTGTACGCCCCCTACGGCAGCGGAAGCATGCGGTGACGGGCCCGTCCGCGCTCCCGCCGTGCGCCCCCACGGGGCCGTCCTGGACGTGCGTCTGCCGGACGGCGACGGCATCTCCGTCTCCGTGACCTGCCCAGCCGGATGCCGGAGCGGGCGGTGCTGATGCTGACGTCCCTCGACGACGAGGACGCGCTGCTGGACGCGATCATGGCCGGGGCATCGGGGTACGTGGAGCAGCCCGAGGCCGGTGAGCACCGCCTGCGCCGCTGACGTCCCGGACCTCCGCGAGGGACGGATCGGGGCCACGATGGAAGGAGGGACACGGCAGGTTCGCCGCCGCAGGGCGGAGTGCGCACGAGGAGGTGCGGCCCATGATTTTCGAGGACCGTACGGATGCCGGGTGTCGGCTGGCCCGGCGGCTGGAGCACCTGCGCGGCCGGGACCTGGTGGTGCTGGGACTGCCACGGGGAGGGGTCCCCGTGGCCCACGAGGTGGCGCGGGAACTGGGTGCTCCCCTGGACGTGCTGGTGGTGCGCAAGCTGGGCGTGCCGCGGCAGCCCGAGCTGGCCTTCGGCGCCGTCGGGGAGGGCGGGGTGCGCGTGCTCAACGACGACGTGATCGCGCAGACCCGGCTGGGGCCGGACGAGCGGCGGACGGTGGAGCAGGCCGAACGGGCGGAACTGGAACGGCGGTCGAGACGCTATCGGCACGACCGTGACCCGGCCGCGGTGGCCGGGCGGACGGTCGTGGTCGTCGACGACGGTCTGGCCACCGGCGCCACCGCCGAGGCCGCGTGCCGGGTCGTACGCGGCCAGGGCGCCGACCGGGTGGTGCTCGCCGTCCCGGTCGGTCCGGAGCGGAGCGTTCGCCGTCTTCGGCGATGGGCCGACGAGGTGGTCTGTCTGCAGACCCCGGTCGTCTTCGGCTCGGTCGGCGTCTGGTACCTGCGCTTCGACCAGGTCGGCGACGCGGAGGTGACCGACCTGCTGGTGCGGGCCGCCCCGCCCGCGCCGAACGGGGAGGTCGAGGTGCCCGCGGGACGCGTCCGGCTGGCCGCGCGGTTCGTGCTGCCCGAGGGCGCGCAAGCCGTCGTGGCGTTCGCGCACGGCAGCGGCAGCAGTCGGCACAGTCCCCGCAACCGGTACGTCGCCGACGTCCTGGGCCGGGCGGGACTGGGCACGCTGCTGCTGGACCTGCTCGTCGAGGACGAGGAACACGACCGGCACAACGTCTTCGACATCGTGCTGCTCGCCCGGCGGCTGCGCACCGCCGCACAGTGGCTGCGCCGCGAGAGCGGGCTGCCGGTGGCCTACTTCGGGGCGAGCACCGGCGCGGCCGCCGCCCTGGAGGCCGCCGCCGAGGACCCCGGCATCCGCGCGGTCGTCTCCCGCGGTGGCCGGCCCGACCTGGCCCGGCCCGCCGCGCTGGCCGTGGTGCGGGCGCCCACCCTCCTCGTGGTGGGCTCGCTCGACCCCCGCGTCCTGAGCCTGAACCGGCTGGCCGCCGACTGGATGCGCTGCGAGCACCGGATCGCCGTCGTCCCGGGCGCCACCCACCTCTTCGAGGAGCCCGGCACCCTGTCCGCGGTCGCGGACCTGGCCCGCGACTGGTTCGCGACTCACCTCGCGCAGCCACCGGTCGGCACCCCGCGCCTGCCGACGTGAGTGGCGGAGGCGCACCGGGTCAGCGGACGAACTCGCCGACGGCCGCCTTGAGTTCGGCCAGTCCCTGCTTCGCGTCGGTGAAGAACATCCCGGTCTTCGGGTCGGTGTAGAGCTCGTTGT
>NZ_JBIWPO010000012.1:0-18164 GCF_044768275.1 Streptomyces sp. NPDC101152
GGGGCGAGCCGGCGTTGGCCCCCCGCGTCCATTTGGGGGGGGGGGGTGTGTGTTCCGGGGGGGGGCCCCCGGGGCCGGGGCCCCCCCCCCCCCCGGGCCCCCCGGCACTTCCTAGCCCGCCAACTCCTTCTCCAGCGGAGTCCGGAAGCGTGGTGTCACCCGGCTCGTCCCCACCCACCCCCGCATCCGCTCGGCCTCCGCCGCGATCGCCGCCTCCGCCTCGCTGCCCACGCCCTCCTCGTCGAGCAGGCGCCACACGATCTCCCCGTCCGGCCGCTGGGCCCAACCGCCCACCACCCGCCCGTCCCACCACACCGTCGGCCCCACGTTCCCGCTGCGGTCGAACAGCGCGGGCCGTATGTCCGGCGCCAGATACCAGTCGCGCGCCTGCCACCCCATCGCCGTCGGATCCAGCCCCGGCAGCAGCGCCGCCCACGGCTCCTCCGGCCCGGCGACGGGATCGACGTCGCCAGCGACGACGTATCCCGTGCCCTCGTCCAGCGACACCGCCCGCGCGCCGATCGCCGTCAGCGCGCGCCGGACGTCGGTCACCTTCCACCCCGTCCACCACTTCAGGTCCGCCTCGGTGGCCGGACCGCACGCGGTCAGCCAGCGTTCGAGCAGCGCGGCCTGCGCCTCGGCCACGTCGAGTTCCGGATGCTCCGGTGCCACCGCCCAGCGGAACTGGCTCGACGTCCAGGAGCCGAGCGGCCGGCCCCGGACCACCTTGCCCTCCACGCCGAGCACCCGCAGCAGCCGGGAGGAGACCGTGTGCACGCCCTCGTAGCTCTTCCCGGGCGCGTAGACGAACTGCTCCCGCAACCGGGGCTCGTCCGTCGCCAGTTCGGTCGCCGTCGCCTGTCCGCGGCGGGCCAGGGCGGCCAGCAGCGACTCCTCGACCTCCTTCAGCCAGGCCGCGTCCGGCGCCCCGGCCGACGCCATGTGCTTCACCAGCGAGGCCCGCTCACGGGCGGCGACCGCGAGGCCCGTCGAGGCGTGCACCACCGCCGTCAGACCGGTGGGGAAGACGAACACGGTGTGGCGCATGCCGTGCATCCGGACCAGGGAACGGTCCTCGTACAGCGCCCGGTCGGTCTCCGTCACCGTCCGCGCGGGATCCACGAGCCGTGCGCCCACCGCGAGGTACACGGTCGCCGGATCCGTGCCGTGCAGCGCCACCAGCGCGTCGGCGACCTCCTCCGGGCGGGCGGCCCTCGCCCCGGCCGCCAGCCGATGCCGCACGGCCAGCCGCGCCCGCCGCTCGTCCGCACCGACGTACCGCACCGCGTCACCCATAGGCCCTCCACCCCGTCGCAGCCGTCCCTGTACGCATCATGGCCGACGCCACTGACAACGCCCGTCAGGAGACGGAGCGGCGAGCAGGGCCGAGGCGGCGCGGGGGCGTG
Source organism: Streptomyces sp. NPDC101152 (assembly GCF_044768275.1). Classification (NCBI taxonomy): domain Bacteria; kingdom Bacillati; phylum Actinomycetota; class Actinomycetes; order Kitasatosporales; family Streptomycetaceae; genus Streptomyces; species Streptomyces sp. NPDC101152. The sequence goes on from NZ_JBIWPO010000012.1 coordinate 1,407, forward strand.
CTGCGCGGGCGTGATCAGGGCGCCGTCGTCCCCGCTCCGGGCTGCGCCGCGCGGATCGCCTCCCGCAGTTGCTCCTCCTCCGCGTTGCTGAGCGAGGTCTGCACCAACTGGCCGCCGAACGGCGTCAGTTGGGGGATCACCTTGTCCTGGGCGGCATGCTTGGCCAGGACGAAGAGGGCCGCGGCGCCCGGGCGGAGGTTCTGGCTGAGGTTCTTCATGAAGTCGTCGTCGATGCCGGTGTCGGTGAGCGCGCCGCCCGCCGCGCCGGCCGCCGCGCCCACCGCCGCCCCCAGCAGCGGGGCCAGGAACAGCATCCCGATCAGCCCGCCCCACAGCGCGCCCCCGGCCGCTCCCGTCGCCGTGTTGTTCACGGCCTGGTGCGAAGAGTTACTCATCCAATGCACCCCTTATGCGGCATACAGGCACTTTCTGCCGACTCTAGGTGCCGGGAAAACAAGGTGCACGCCGAGTGACCGTCTCCCTACGCTGGACAAGCGTTGCGGAGCCGCCCACCCCGCTTGCCGCCGGGCAGGCATCACCTCCCCGTCTCAGGGCTACTCTCTACGCACCGTCGGACGGGCGCCCTTCCCCCAGCGCCCCGTCGGACCGTCCATACCGCTCAACGACCCACGTTCACGGAGGCCCGTGATGGGCACCATGTTGATCGCCGGGACTGTCGTCCTGGTCCTCCTGGGATTCGGCAACCACGTCTGGTGGCTGGCCGCGGCCGGCGTCTTCTTCCTCTACCTGCAGTACGGGCGCAACGCGTCCTCGTCCGCGAGCGGCGGTGCCTCGTCCGGCTCGTCGCCCGCCACCTACCAGGCCTACCGCAAGCGCCGCGACCAGCAGGCGAGGTGGGAGCGCCGCTACCGTCGCGAGCGCCCCCTGGAGGCGCGCCGTCAGGAGCGCAGCAAGTAAGGGGATCGGGGGGGCCCGCGGACGGACCTACAGGCCGGGGGCGCCCCACACCGGGAACCAGCGGCTCAGGTCCTGCTCCATCTTCAGGTCACCGCCGAGGGCCGCCTTCACCTGCAGTTCCAGTGCGTTGTCGCGCCGCTGTCCGGACCCGGGCAGCGGCGCGAACGGATAGAAGGTGCCCCGCTTGTAGAGGTACACCAGCGCCAGCCGCTTGCCGCCCTCGCCCTGGAAGGTGGCAAGGGAACACAGCAGTTGCGGCCCGAAGCCGTTGACCTCCATCGAGCTGTTCACCGCGTGCAGATCGTTGACCAGCTCCGACAGCTGCTCGGGGGAGCGGCGCGAGAGGAGCCAGGAGTAGCCGAACTCGTCCTGGGTCAGCTCCACCGGCGGCCCGTCCCGGTCGGCGTCCGCGTCCAGCAGGGCCTGGACCTCCCGGTGCGTCTGCTCGAAGGCAGCGCCCTCGACCGTGGCGAAACACACCGCGCCGGTGCCGGTCGGCGTGAAACCGGCCGCGGCCTCGAGGGTCACGGCCGCCGACGGCAGCGCGAAGAGCTGGTCGAGGTCGGGCAGGGCCGGCTTGGTACGGCCCAGCAGGATGTCCAGCAGCCCCATGCATCACGCCTTTCCGGGGGTGGGCGCCTCACCCAGCTCGGCCGAGATCCGGCCCAGCTGGTCGAGCCGCTGCTCGAGGCTCGGGTGGGTGGAGAAGAACCGCTCGATGCCGGGCTCCTTGCCGGTCGCCGGCGTGAAGTAGAAGGCGTTGAAGGCCTGCGCGGTCCGCAGGTCCTTGGTCGGGATCCGGGCGATGTCGCCCGAGACCTTCGTCAGCGCCGACGCCAGCACCGAGGGCCGCCCGGTGAGCAGCGCCGCCGCCCGGTCCGCAGCCAGCTCCCGGTACCGGGACAGGGCCCTGATCAGCAGGAAGCTGATCGCGTACACGGCCGCCGACACCCCCATCACGGCCGCGAAGACGGCCGCGGTGTTCTGGTCCCGGCGTCCGCCGCCGAACAGCTGGGAGTAGAACGCGAACCGCACGATCAGACCGGCGATCACGCCGAGGAAGGACGCGATCGTGATCACCGCGACGTCCTTGTGCGCGACATGCGACAGCTCGTGCGCGAGCACGCCCTCCAGCTCAGCGGGCTCCAGGCGCCGCAGCAGCCCGGTCGTCACGCAGACCACGGCATGGTCGGCGTTGCGTCCCGTGGCGAACGCGTTGGGCATGTCCATATCGGACACGGCGACGACCGGCTTCGGCATGTCGGCGATCGCGCACAGCCGGTCGATCACCGCGTGCAGCTCGGGATACTCCTCGCGCTCCACGACCCGGCCGCGCATGGCGAACATCGCGATCCGGTCGGAGAACCAGAACTGTGCGACGAACATGGCCGCGATCAGCACCACGACCAGCAGCCACGACTTCAGCAACACGATCAGCGCGGCGACGAACGCCACGTACAGCAGCCCGAGCAGGAACATGGTGACCGTCATCCGCACGGTCAGCCGCCGGTCGCTCCGGAAACGGCTCTGCATTGTGCATCACCCCGCAGTCAGGCACTCGTCCCAATGCCAGTGTGCACCCCGCCACTCCCATGAAGTGGTCCCGAACGGCCCTAGGTGCTGCAAAAGGTCCCTGTGAAGGGCCTGGGAGCGGTCCTGCGGGGCCTAACAGGGCCTAGTAGGGGGCCCGGAAACGCACCCACCCCAGCAAAACGATCATCGCGGCCACGACACCGAAGACGATGGCCGTCGACACCCAGGACGACCTGCGCGGCGTCACCGGGTCAGTGTCGGCGCGGAAGGGCTGCGGCTCGGGCGGGTTCTCCCGCCACCGCGCGGCCAGCATCCGGGCCCGCGCCGAGGGCTCCTTGTGCTCGGCCTGGTCCGCCCACTTGATGTCGAACTCCCGCTCGTCATCGTCCTGTTGGAACATCCCCGTGTCTCCCCGTCCCCCTGCCGACCCCTGTCGAACAGCTGTGCAGGAAACCATACGACGGCGCCCCCGTCCCGGGAAACCGGAACGGGGGCGCCGCAGCACCGCGGGGGCGTCGATCACACGTCGAAGTACAGCTCGAACTCGTGCGGGTGCGGACGCAGCTGCAGCGGGGCGATCTCGTTCGCGCGCTTGAAGTCGATCCACGTCTCGATCAGGTCGGACGTGAAGACGTCACCGGCGAGCAGGAACTCGTGGTCGCGCTCGAGGGAGTCGAGGACGGCCGGGAGCGAGGTCGGGACCTGGGCGACGTTCGCGTGCTCCTCGGGAGCCAGCTCGTACAGGTCCTTGTCGATCGGCTCGGCCGGCTCGATCTTGTTCTTGATACCGTCCAGGCCCGCCAGCAGCAGGGCCGAGAAGGCCAGGTACGGGTTGCCGGAGGAGTCGGGCGCGCGGAACTCGACGCGCTTGGCCTTCGGGTTGGAGCCCGTGATCGGGATACGCATGGCCGCGGAGCGGTTGCGCTGCGAGTACACCAGGTTGATCGGCGCCTCGAAGCCCGGCACCAGACGGTGGTACGAGTTCACCGTCGGGTTGGTGAAGGCCAGCAGCGACGGGGCGTGCTTGAGGATGCCGCCGATGTAGTAGCGGGCGGTGTCCGACAGGCCCGCGTAGCCGGCCTCGTCGTAGAACAGCGGGTCGCCGTTGGCCCACAGCGACTGGTGCACGTGCATGCCCGAGCCGTTGTCGCCGAAGATCGGCTTCGGCATGAAGGTCGCGGTCTTGCCGTTGCGCCAGGCCACGTTCTTCACGATGTACTTGAAGAGCTGGAGGTCGTCGGCCGCGGCGAGCAGCGTGTTGAACTTGTAGTTGATCTCGGCCTGGCCGGCGGTGCCCACCTCGTGGTGCTGACGCTCGACCTTCAGGCCGGACCGCTCCAGCTCCAGGGAGATCTCGGCGCGCAGGTCGGCGAAGTGGTCGACCGGCGGGACCGGGAAGTAGCCGCCCTTGTAGCGGACCTTGTAACCACGGTTGTCCTCGAGGGCGCCGGTGTTCCAGGCGCCGGCCTCGGAGTCGATGTGGTAGAAGCTCTCGTTCGCCGAGGTGGCGAAACGGACGCTGTCGAAGACGTAGAACTCGGCCTCGGGACCGAAGTACGCGGTGTCCGCGATACCGGTCGACGCGAGGTACGCCTCGGCCTTCTTCGCCACGTTGCGCGGGTCACGGGAGTACTGCTCGCCCGTGATCGGGTCGTGGATGAAGAAGTTGATGTTGAGCGTCTTGTCACGGCGGAAGGGGTCGACCCGGGCCGTCGACAGGTCCGCGCGCAGCGCCATGTCGGACTCGTGGATCGCCTGGAAACCACGGATCGAGGATCCGTCGAAGGCGAGCTCCTCGTCCGGGTCGAACGCCTCGACGGGCACCGTGAAGTGCTGCATGACGCCCGGCAGGTCGCAGAAGCGGACGTCGACGAACTTGACGTCCTCGTCCGCGATGAACTTCTTGGCCTCGTCGGCGTTCTGGAACATCCAGCTCCTCCTACTCCCGACCGCCTTGCCGGGGTGGTAGTTCGTTCGTGCGGCCAGTGCGGTGGCACACGCTGACCCCGACACTAGGGACGGGTGATTTCTCGGGCGTGACCCATTTGTTTCGCACAAGTTAACCGGAGGCCGTCCGGTTGACCCCACCTGTCCGTATCCCGAAACGGTGGCAGTACCGTGGACGCGTGGACAAGAGGGAAGCAGTGGGGTCATGGCTCTCCGGGCCGCGCGCGGCCGCCGAGGACGCCGGTGTCGACTTCGGATACCGGGGGCAGCGGCTCGGCCTGCCCGAGGAGGGACCGGGCTCGATCGCCCGGCCGGGCCGCCGGTTCGGCGCCCTGGCCGTCGACTGGGGTCTGTGTCTCTTGATCGCATACGGTCTGATCACTCACGGCTACCAGCCGCAGGCGACCGGCAACTGGGCCCTGCTCGTCTTCTTCATGCTCGGCGTCCTCACCGTCGGCACGATCGGCTTCACCCCGGGCAAGCGCCTCTTCCGGCTCCGCGTGGTCGAACTCGGCACGGGCCGGCCCGCCCTCCTCCGGGTCGTCCTGCGCACGGCCCTGCTCTGCGTCGCCCTCCCGGCCCTGATCTGGGACCGCGACGGCAGGGGCCTGCACGACCGCCTGGCCGGCACGGTCGAGGTGCGGTTCTGAGACCCCGTACGACGAACCCGTACGACGAAGGGGCCGCCCGGATGCGTTCCGGGCGGCCCCTTTCTCGTACGGGGGACTAGCGGGCCTTCGGCCCGCCCTTCGGCAGCTTCATGCCCTTGGGCATCGGCCCCTTGGGCAGCGGCATGTTGCTCATCAGGTCGCCCATCGCGCGCAGCCGGTCGTTGGTGGCCGTTACCTGGGGGCCGGTCAGCACGCGCGGCAGCTTCAGCATGGTGGTGCGCACCTTCTTCAGCGCGACCTGGCCCTCGCCCGTGCCGACGATGATGTCGTGCACCGGGACGTCCGCGACGACGCGGTTCATCTTCTTCTTCTCGGCGGCCAGCAGGGTCTTGACCCGGTTCGGGTTGCCCTCGGCGACCAGGACGATGCCGGCCTTGCCGACCGCCCGGTGCACCACGTCCTGGCTGCGGTTCATCGCCACCGCCGGAGTGGTGGTCCAGCCCCGGCCGATGTTGTCGAGCACGGCCGCGGCCGCGCCCGGCTGGCCCTCCATCTGCCCGAAGGCCGCCCGTTCGGCCCGGCGCCCGAAGACGATCGCCGTCCCGAGGAAGGCGAGCAGCAGGCCCAGGATCCCGAGATACACGGGGTGACCGATCAAGAAGCCGATCGCGAGGAAAACACCGAGGATTCCGATGCCGACAGCCGCGAGTACAAGACCGATCTTCGTGTCGGCCCTGCGGGTCATCTTGTACGTCAGGGCGATCTGCTTCAGTCGCCCGGGGTTCGCGGCGTCCGCCGCGTTGTCCTTCCTCGCCATGCCACGAAGTCTACGTGGCCCCACAAGTGCCGACGACGGCAGTGCCGGGGAGGCGAGTGGGGGAGGGATCCGGGGGATCAGGGGCGGATGACCGTGACCTCTTCGAGGACGCGCTGCGCCTCGACCCGGTCCTTGGCGCGACGGCGGTCCTCGAGGACGGAGGTCCAGGCGTTGCGGCGGGCGGTGCGCTGGCCGCTGCTCATGAGCAGCGACTCGACGGCACGGAGTGCATCGGTGAACGACGGGATGGCGGTGGCGCGAACCGGCGCGGCCTGCATGATGGAGGTCCCCCCTCGAGACGGGCTGCTCTGGTGAGTGGTGCACGGGGTGTACAACCAGGGTCACTGATTGGTGTTACCAGGGCGTGACCGACCGGTCAAACGCCAATGAAACCTTGATACGCAGCCCAAAAGCCTTGACGCGGCCCCGAGGGCGCCCTCAACTGCGGGGACGCTCGGAACCGCGTCAATCGGACACTACCGAGCGGTAGTTTCTTGTGCGCAGATTCACACGCCGTTGGTGGCACTCCGTGCCATCGGCGGGTCTCAGACGGCCTGCGAGGCCACGTAGTTCCCCCGCTTCTCCACGGCCATCTGGTAGAGCCGGCCGGCCCGGTACGAGGACCGGACGAGCGGACCGGACATCACACCGGAGAAGCCGATCTGCTCGGCCTCCTCCTTCAGTTCCACGAACTCCTGCGGCTTGACCCAGCGCTCCACGGGGTGGTGGCGCACCGACGGGCGCAGGTACTGCGTGATGGTGACCAGCTCGCAGCCCGCCTCGTGCAGCTGCCGCAGCGCGTCGCTGACCTCCTCGCGGGTCTCGCCCATGCCGAGGATCAGGTTCGACTTGGTGACCAGGCCGTAGTCGCGGGCCTCGGTGATGACCTTGAGTGAACGCTCGTAGCGGAAGCCGGGGCGGATGCGCTTGAAGATCCGCGGGACGGTCTCGACGTTGTGCGCGAAGACCTCGGGGCGAGAGGAGAAGACCTCTTCGAGCTGCTCGGGGACCGCGTTGAAGTCGGGCGCGAGCAGCTCGACCTTCGTACGGCCGTCCGGGCGTCCGGCGGTCTGCGCGTGGATCTGGCGGACCGTCTCCGCGTACAGCCAGGCGCCGCCGTCCGCCAGGTCGTCGCGGGCGACGCCGGTGATGGTGGCGTAGTTCAGGTCCATGGTGACCACGGACTCGCCGACGCGGCGAGGCTCGTCACGGTCGAGCGCCTCGGGCTTGCCGGTGTCGATCTGGCAGAAGTCGCAGCGCCGGGTGCACTGGTCGCCGCCGATGAGGAAGGTCGCCTCCCGGTCCTCCCAGCACTCGTAGATGTTCGGGCAGCCGGCTTCCTGGCAGACCGTGTGCAGGCCCTCGCTCTTCACGAGGTTCTGCATCTTGGTGTATTCGGGGCCCATTTTCGCCCGGGTCTTGATCCACTCGGGCTTGCGCTCGATGGGGGTCTGGCTGTTGCGGACCTCCAGGCGCAGCATCTTGCGTCCGTCGGGTGCGACTGCGGACACGATGGGCTCCCTAGCGATTGATTCTTCGGCGACCTTCAGGGTACGCCCGTTGATTTGAATGCCGGGTGTGGGTGCTGGCCGCTGGGGCTGCCGCCCCAGGTCCCCGCTTCGGCCTGACGGCCTCGTCCTCAAACGCCCGACGGGCTGAGGGGTGCCGTCGACTTCTCGATCAGCCTCGGCTTCAGTTCCGCGTTCTCCAGGACGTCCTTCACATGCCGTTCCACCACCGGCAGGACCTCCTCGATCGTCACGTCGCGGCCCAGTTCGTTCGCCAGCGAGGCGACGCCGGCGTCGCGGATGCCGCACGGGATGATGCGGTCGAACCAGGTGTTGTCCGGGTTCACGTTGAACGAGAAGCCGTGCATGGTGACGCCCTTGGCCACGCGGATGCCGATCGCGGCGATCTTGCGGTCCTCGCGGCGCTGGCCGGCGTTGGAGGGGGCGTACTCGGGGCCGTTCATGCGCGGGTCGAACTCCTCGTCCTGCAGACGGGGGTCGAAGTCGAGGGAGAGCCCGCCGAGGGCAGGCCGCTGCCCGACCGGGTCGCCCAGCACCCACACCCCGCTGCGGCCCTCGACCCGGGTCGTCTCCAGACCGAACTCCGCGCAGGTGCGGATCAGCGCCTCCTCCAGCCGCCGTACGTGCGCGACGACGTCCACCGGACGCGGCAGCTTCTGGATGGGGTAGCCGACCAGCTGGCCCGGGCCGTGCCAGGTGATCTTGCCGCCGCGGTCCACGTCGATGACCGGGGTGCCGTCGAGGGGGCGCTCGTTGTCCGCCGTGCGCCGGCCCGCCGTGTAGACCGGCGGGTGCTCCAGGAGCAGCACGGTGTCGGGGACCTCGTCCGCGAAGCGGGCCGCGTGCACCCGGCGCTGCTCGTCCCAGGCCACCTGGTAGTCCACGGCCTCGGCACCGAATCCCATGCGGACGAACCGCAGCTCACTCACGGCAAGCGCCTCCCTAGAAGGTCGTAAGGCACGAAACGCGCCTACGCCACTGTACGACCGACCGTCTCGCGTCAGCCCTGGGGCCAATCCTCACACGATCGGATGAACGAACGGGGAAGTGTGCGACCGTCTGCTCACTCTCCGCTACATTCGCGCCGTTCACCCAGGCCATAAGGGCTGCTCACAGGCAATCCGGGCACCCGGAGGCCGGCTCGGCCCCCAGGAAGGCCCGAAAGGCAGGAGACCGCACCGCAGATGACGGAACGACCCGCGCAGCGCACTCCCAACCGACAGCTCGCCGCGCTCATCGCAGAAGCGGGGTTCTCCAACGCGGGGCTCGCCCGGCGCGTGGACCAACTCGGTCTCGAACACGGCCTCGATCTGAGATACGACAAGACGTCGGTGACACGTTGGCTGCGCGGGCAGCAGCCGCGCGGCACCACCCCCGCCCTGATCGCCGAGGTGTTCACCCGGCGGCTGGGGCGCAGGCTCACGGCGCAGGACCTCGGGCTCGACGCGTGCGCGCCGGTGTACGCCGGGCTCGAGTTCGCCGCCACGCCCGAGGAGGCCGTGGACATCGTCAGCGGGCTGTGGCGCAAGGACTCCGGCTCGCACGCCGAACTGCGCAAGATCGCCTTCACGCCGGCCGGGCTCGTGGTGCCCAGCCGGGACTGGCTGATCGGACGCGCCGACGACCGGGTGGCCCGTGGCGAACAACTCGTCCGCGTCCCCGCCCCGGGCCGCCCGGCCGTCCCGCGCCAGCGCGGCCAGGGCGACCGCGGACCCGGCCAGAGGGTCACCGGCGGCGACATCGCGGCGCTGCGCTCGGTGGGCGAGCTGTTCCGCACGCTCGACGACATGTACGGCGGCGGACACGCCCGGCAGGCCCTCGTCCGCTATCTGGAGCACGAGTGCGAACCGATGCTGCGCGGCACGTACGGCGAGCAGACCGGCCGCAGGCTGTTCGCCGCCGCGGCCGACCTGACCAGGCTCGCGGGCTGGACGTCGTACGACATCGCGGCGCACGGGCTGGCGCAGCGCTACTTCGTGCAGTCGCTGCGGCTCTCGCAGGCCGCGGGGGACCGGGCCTACGGCGCGTACGTGCTGGTCACCATGAGCCGTCAGGCCGTGTACCTGGGCCATGGGCGGGAGGCCGTGCAGCTCGCGCGGGTGGCGCAGCAGGGCGTGGGCACGAACGCGCCCCCCGTCGTCCAGGCGCTGCTGCACGCCGTGGAGGCGCGGGGGCACGGGGTGCTGGGCGAGGTGCGCAACTGCACGGCGTCGCTGGTGCGGGCCGAGCGGGCGCTGGAGGCGGCCCGTACCGGTGACGAGGTGCCCTACTGGGCGCGGTTCTTCGACGAGGCGCAGCTCGCGGACGAGTTCGGGCACGCGCACCGGGATCTGCAGCAGTTCCGGGCGGCGGCGCAGCACGCCGAGCGGTCCCTGCAGCTGCGTGCGCCGGCGTACGCCCGCAGTCGGCTCTTCTGCCGGGTCGTCCTCGCCTCCGCCCGGCTCGGCCTCGGCGAGCTGGACCAGGCGTGTGCGCTGGGGGCCGAGGCGGCGGGGGCGGCTGCGGAGATGCGGTCGGTGCGGGCGGTGGAGTATGTCCGGGATTTCGAGCGACGGCTCGAGCCGTACAAGGACGCTGCGCCGGTTCGGGGTTATCGCGACAAGGTCGCTGCGCTGGGGTAGGGGTCGCGCCCACGCGGCGGAGCCGCATATCGATACAGCCCCGCGCCCCTAGACGGCATCTACGCGGCCTGCGTTGTTGGGAGAGGGTCGGCCTGGTGCATTGAGGCTGATGCTCCTAGGTCCGTGAGGACGGCTGTGGTTGCCCGGTGGGCTGAATGGAGGGCGCCCTGGACCGTGCTCGTGTCTCGGTGGTCGCCGCAGACGTAGAGGCCGGCCAGGAGGCGGACCGGGCGGCGTAGGTCGTGTGGGGGGCGCATGGCGGGGACCGCCTCGGGGGTGTGGTGGACGGCGAGCGTCTCCCAGCGGCGGGTCGAGGTGCCGTACAGGCGGGCGAGGTGGGTGCGTACGGCGGTGTCCAGGTCGGGCGGGGGCGGGCCCAGGACCGTGGAGGTGACCAGGGCCCGGCCCGCCGGTGCCCGGCTCGGGTCGACCGCGCTGACGACGGCCGTGTGGGCGACCGGGCCGCCCCGGTCGGCGTCGAGGAGGAGGGACGCACCCGTCGCCGGCGGCTCGTCCATGGTGTGGTGGACGACCGTCAGGCGGTGGAAGTCCGGGACGCGCAGGCCCGGCAGCAGGTCGGCCGCCGCGCGGGCGTCGGTCGCCAGCAGGACCGCCCGGCAGCGGATCTCGCCGTGCTCGGCGGTGGTGACCACGTTGGTGGACACGGAGGTGACCCGGACGCCGGTGTGCACCGTGCCCGGCGGCAGCGTCCGAGCGAGCAGTTCCGGCAGGGTCTCGGCGCCGCCCTCCGGCACGCACAGCCGCCCGGCCGCGAAGGCTCGCAGCGCGAGATCGGCGCACCGGCTGGACGTCGTCAGCTCCGGGTCGCACAGCAGCGCGGCGAGCAGCGGCCGCAGGAACCCGTCGATCGTGCGGGCCGGTACGCCACGGGCGGTGAGGGCCTGGGCCGCGGGCGACTCGGGGCGAGCCAGTAGTTGGTCGACGGGCATCGCCGCCAGGCGGGCCAGTGCCGTGCCCAGTCGCGCCTGGTCGACGAGCGACGGCACCCAGGGCGGGGTGGTGCCCCTCGGCGCACTCGTCAGCGCGCGTACCGCGTGCAGTGCGCCCCGTGCGCCCCCTGCGCTCGGCACGGCGCCGGCGCGATGGTGGCGGCCGTCGCTGTGGAGCAGGACGCCCGGGGCGAAGCAGCGCAGGACGAGGGCGTCCAGGCCCGGCGCCAGGCGTAGTTCGGGGTACGCCGTGGACAGCAGCTGGCCGATGCGGTCGAGCCGGAAACCGTCGACCTTCTCGGTCGACATGCGGCCCCCGACCCAGGGTGCGGCCTCCAGGACCGCGGTCCTCACTCCTGCGCTGGTCAGCCGATGCGCCGCCGAGAGGCCGGCGACCCCGGCTCCCACGATCACGACGTCCGCCTGGTACGCGGGCTCAAGCACGTGCCCCTCCTCGAGGTTGCGCGGCCGGTGGAGACGTGATGCCCCCAACTGGCTCCGGGAATACCCGAGTTCGGGTCGAGGTTAGGGCGGTGAACGGTCAGTGGAAGTCGCGCATGGGCAGGGCACGGTCGCACGGCGGTCGCATACGGTCGAAGGTGTTCAACCGGCCGCCGTCACACCTGTCCTCACGCGGCCCGGATCGCCCCCTCGATGTCCGGGAACGCGAAGGTGAACCCCGACTCCAGCAGTCGCGTGGGCACCACCCGGGCGCTGCCCAGCACATCACCGGCCATCTCACCGAGCACCGTCCGCAGCACCGGCGCCGGCACGCTGAGGAGGGTCGGCCGGTGCAGCACACGGCCCATGGCGGCGGTGATCTCACGGTTCGTCAGCGGGGTCGGGGCGGTCACGTTGAACGGCCCGGACAGCCCGTCGGTGTCGAGGAGATGCCGGATCGCGGCCACCTCGTCGTGCAGCGAGACGTACGACCAGTACTGGCGGCCGTCTCCCAAGCGTCCGCCGAGTCCGGCCTGGAACAGGGGGAACAGCCGCCCCCAGGCGCCGCCCGCGCGCGACACCACAAGTCCCGTCCGCACGAACGCGGTCCGTACGCCCGCCTCCCGGGCCGGTGCCGTGGCCCCTTCCCACTCCACGCACAGCTCCGGCAGGAACCCGCTCCCGGCCGGCGCGCTCTCGTCGACCACGCGGTCCCCGGTCTCGCCGTAGTACCCGATCGCGCTGCCGTTGACCAGCACCCTCGGCCGGTCGTCGAGGGAGGCGATCGCCTCGGCCAGCGCGGCGGTGCCCAGCACCCGGCCGGCCCGGATCCGCGCCTTGTAGGCCTCGGTCCAGCGCCGGTCGCCCACGCCGGCGCCCGCCAGGTTGACCACGGCGTCGCAGCCGGCGAGCCCCGCCGTGTCCACGTACCGCCCCTCGGGATCCCAGCAGACCTCGTCCCCGCCCCGGGCCGCCCGGCGCACCAGCCGTACCACCTGGTGCCCGTCGGCGGTCAGGGACCGCACCAGGGCGCCGCCGATCAGCCCGGACGCACCGGCCACCGCGATTCGCGCATGTTCCATGCGGCTCATTCTGCTCGCCGGGCGGACGCGGTTCCTCCCGGGCGGGTCGTAGGGTGGCCGTCATGCCTGTACCGCACATACGCCGTGCCACCCCGGACGACGAGGACGCGCTGGGCCGCCTCGACCGGGTCACCTGGTCGACGCTGCACTCGGTGCAGCCGCGTCCGCAACCGCCGTACGAGCCCTTCTACAACGAGCGGTTCGGGCCCCGGGACCATGTCGTCGCCGAGCTCGACGGTGCCGTCGTCGGCTATGTCCGGCTCGCTCGGTCACCGCTCGCCTGCAGCGCCCACGTCCGGCAGATCCAGGGACTCGCCGTCGCCGAGGAGGCGCGGGGAACCGGGCTGGCGCGGGCGCTGCTGCGGGCGGCGGGCGAGGAGGCCCGCCGGCAGGGCGCGCGGCGGCTGACCCTGCGCGTGCTCGGGCACAACACCCCGGCCCGCAAGCTCTACGAGGCCGAGGGGTTCGCGGTGGAGGGCGTGCTGCCCGGCGAGTTCCTGCTGGACGGTGAGTACGTTGACGACGTCCTCATGGGACGTGCCCTGTGACCGTCAGGAGCTGACCAGGTTGCCGGTGTCCACCGCCGCCGTCGCGCCCGCCGCGCGGCCCGCGTCGGCGGAGACCTCGGCCGCCGTCAGCACGTAGCCCGTCTCGTTGTCGGAGGTGGAGCGGGCGAAGACGACGCCGTATACCCGGCCGCCCGTGGTCAGCAGCGGGCCGCCGGAGTTGCCGGGGCGGACGGTCGAGCGGATCGAGTAGATCTCCCGGGTCACCATGCGGTCGCTGTAGATGTTCTGCCCGGTGGCGTCGACCCGGTTGGCCACCGTCGCCGCCTGCAGGTTGAGGTCGCCGTCCTGCGGATAGCCGGCCACCACCGCGGAGTCGCCGCGCTTGGCACTCTCGTCGAACTGGAGGATCGGCGCCCTCAGCCCCGGCACGTACAGCACCGCCACGTCCTTGTTCGGATCGAAGAGCACCACCCGTGCCTGGTACGACCGTCCGACCCCGCCGATGCGGACGCTCGGGTCGTTGATGCCGGCCACCACGTGCGCGTTGGTCATCACGTGCTCGCTCGCGTACACGAACCCGCTGCCCTCACGCCCCTGGTTGCCGGAGACGCCCTCGATCTTGACGGTGCTGAGCTTGGCCGCGTTGGTGGCGCTGGCGGTGACGCTGTCGCCGGTGGGCTTGGCGACCTCGGCCGTCGACTCGTTCTCGAAGGGGTTGAAGACCTGCGGGAAACCCGCCTGCGTCAGCGCGGAGGTGGCCCGCGAGAACCAGGTGGGTGTGGTGTCGGGCATGAGGTTCTGCACGGAGCGCAGCAGCGCCGAGTCCCGGATCGCGGTGGTCACCAGCGGCGAGGAGGACGCGCCGAGGACACTGGCGGCCACCCAGGCCACGATCAGCACGGCGACCGAGTTGGCGGCGGCCCCGCCGATCCCGTCGGCCACCCGCAGCGGCCCGTGGTCCAGCTCCCGCCGCAGCCGCAGCGCGAGCCGGCCCGCCAGCTCGTGTCCCACCACCGCCGGGATCAGCACGGTCAGCACCGCGGCCACCGTCGCCTGGGTCGTCCCCGCCGTCACCAGGTCCATCACCCAGGGCAGCACCCACACGCCGACGACGGCACCGCCCACGAACCCGGCGAGCGAGACGCAGCCGGCCACCAGTCCGCGCCGGTAGCCGGATGCCGCGTAGGCCAGCACCACCAGCATCAGCAGGATGTCGAGCAGGTCCACAGAGCCGCCTTTCTCTCAGACCCCTAAGTACGCGCGGGACCGGCCCGATGATCAGCCGCGCGGGTGCGTGTCTCCCCCTGCCTCCCTCCACCCGGAAAAACGTCGCGGACCAGGACGATGGTTCCACCGGGTGGCACAGCACACATCGCGGGCGACGCGGCTCACAGGTTTCTCGCAGCCGCCTCACCGGTCCCCCCGAGGTGGCCTCCTTATCGTCACGCACACGCACTGACCGGAGGTGGGGAAAACGAGGGCCTGCATCCCCTCGGACACGACCCGTCGCCGCGCGCCTGACGGACTACCCGTCCTCGCCGCCCGACAGGCCCAGGAACCGTTCGCCGGACGGGTCGATGTCCACCGCGAGGCCGTTCATGAGGCCGGCGAGCATGACGTAGTAGCCGACCGTGGTGACCAGTTCGACGACCTGCCGGTCGGTGAAGGCCGCCCGCAGTGCCGTCAGGGTCTCCTCGGTCAGGGTGTGCCGGGACACCAGCTCGAAGGCCGCGCCGAGCGCCGCCGACTCCGCCGCGTCGAACTCCGGGCCGTCCGGCCGCCGTTCGGCGATCGCCGCGAGCTGTTCGGGCGTCACGCCGAAGTGGAGGGCGACCGGGCCGTGTTGGACCGCCTCGTACTCGCACTCCGTGCCCGCCGCCACCGCAAGGATCACCAGCTCCCGCAGCCGGGCGGACAGCGTGGACTCGCCGAGCACGGCCATACCGAGGTCGATCGCCGGGCCGGTCAGCGGCGGGGCGTGGGAGAGCATGCGGAAGGCGTTGAGCGGCACGGGAAGTCGCGCGACGGCGTCGGCGTCGCGCTCCGGGTACGGGATACGGGCCATGGCCCCCCTCACGTCCGTCTCTGAAGTGGTCGCGCCTCAGCCCCTGAAACGCTCCCACAGCTTCGGATACCGCTGCGCCAGCACCCGTTCGTTCTCGAAGTCGATGGGCGTGCCCTCCGGTTCGGATGCGGCGGGCGCGATGCCGAGGTCGGGCGCCACGGTCCCGGTGAGCTGCTCGTAGGCCTCGTCCGCCGCGTACCCCAGTTCCTCCCCGTCCCCGTCGATCTCCTCGTCGAAGTCGTCCAGCAGGTCGGCCAGCGCGTCGGGCTGGTGCACCGCGCCCTCGTACACCTCCCGCCCCTGACCGATGAGCCAGCAGCGGAAGAAGTCGAACGCGTCGTCGCTGGCGCCGTCGAGCAGCACCCAGGCCGCGCCCCACAGGTCCCAGGTGTAGGCGCGGTTGTAGCGGGCCTCGAAGTGACGGGCGAAGTCGAGGACCAGGTCCGGCTCCAGCTGGAGCAGCCGGTCCACGAGCAGGTCGGCCTGCTCCTCGGGGTCGCCCTCGGCGGCCTCGCGGGTGGCGTCCACCAGCTCCCAGAACTCCGTCTCGTCCATCACGGGACAAGCATCGGCCCTGGGCGGGTGGGGCGCACGTGGAGTGCGGCGGATTGTTATGTCCCGTACAGAGAGGCCAGTCGCGCCGCGTCGCTCGCGAACCGCTCCCGCAGGCTCGGCGGCGCCAGCACCTCCACCTCCGGGCCCAGCCCCGCGAGCTGGGAGTGGGCGACCTCCTCGGACTCCACGGGCAGGGTCACCGTGACCCAGCCGTCCGTACCGGGGGAACCGGCCACCGCCAAGGCCTCCCCCGCGGCCGCGGGGTCGACGACGTACGGCAGGATGCGCGCCCCGGCCTCGGACAGCCGGACGACGACCTCGGCTCGCAGGATCGACCGCGCGAACTGCTCCGCCCGCTCGTCCCAGAAGGCCGGCAGGTCGAACTCCTCGTCGCGCTCGAATCGCTCCCCGTCGCTGTCGACGGCCGTGAAGCGGTCGATGCGGTACACCCGGTACGTCCCCTGCTCCGCGACCCCCGCGCACAGGTACCAGACCCCGGCCTTGAGTACGAGCCCGTACGGCTCCAGCGTCCGCTCGACCACGGCGTCCCGGCCGCGGTAGCGCGCGGTGATCCTCCGGTCGTCCCACACCGCCTCCGCCACGGCGGGCAGCAGCGCGGGCGCCTTCGGCTCGGTGAACCAGTTCGGGGCGTCCAGGTGGAAGCGCTGGGCCGCGGTGCGGGAGGCGTCCCGCAGCGACGGCAGCAGGGCCGCCGAGACCTTCAGCCGGGCGGCGGAGGCCGCGTCCTCCAGCCCCATCTCGCGCAGCGCGCCCGGCACCCCGGACAGGAACAACGCCTCGGCCTCCGACCGGGCCAGTCCGGTCAGCCGGGTCCGGTACCCGCCGATCAGGCGGTAGCCGCCCGCCCGCCCCCGGTCCGCGTACACCGGCACCCCCGCCTCCGACAGCGCCTGCGCGTCCCGGGTGACGGTCCGCTCCGACACCTCCAGCTCCCGCGCGAGTTCGGCGGCGGTCATGGTGGGCCGTGACTGGAGCAGCAGGACCATCTTGATGAGGCGGGCAGCGCGCATATCGCCATCATGCCGGGGGTCCGTGGGCGGGTGCGGGCCCGGATGTGGCTGGGGGGGGGCGCGGCGCGGGGGCCCCCCGGGGGGGCCCCCCCCCCCCCCCCCCCCCGGCCCCCAAGACGCCCCGGAAAGCCCACGGGGCCCCCGCCCCC
>NZ_JBIWPO010000012.1:18174-116000 GCF_044768275.1 Streptomyces sp. NPDC101152
GCCTGGGCCAATCCCCCCATATGGCGGGGGGGGGGGGGGGGGGGGGGGCCCGGGTTGGGGGGGGGCGCCCCGGGGCGCCCCCCCCGCGGGGGCCCCACCAGCCCCCACCGGACCCGCGGCCGAATTACAGCCCGTACTTCTCCCGGGCCTCCTTGACCGCCGTGGCCTTCACCTCGCCGCGCCGCGCCAGCTGGGCCAACGCCGCGACGACGATCGACTCGGCGTCGACGCCGAAGTGGCGCCGGGCCGCCTCGCGGGTGTCGGAGAGGCCGAAGCCGTCGGCACCGAGCGAGGACCAGTCCTGCTCGACCCACTGCGCGATCTGGTCCGGTACCTGGCGCATGTAGTCCGAGACGGCGAGCACCGGACCCTCGGCGCCCTGCAGGGCCTGGCGGACGAACGGCACCCGCTCCTCGCCCCGCAGCAGCGCGGCATCCGCCTCCAGCGCGTCACGCCGAAGCTCCGTCCAGGACGTCGCCGACCAGACGTCCGCCGCCACGCCCCATTCCTCGGCGAGCAACTGCTGCGCCTTGAGCGTCCAGTGGATCGCCGTGCCGGAGCCCAGCAGCTGGATGCGCGGGGCGTTCGCCGGGACGGTCAGACCGGCGGACTCCGCCGTGTTGAAGCGGTACAGGCCCTTGACGATGCCCTCGTCGATGCCGAGGCCCTGCGGCTTGGCGGGCTGCGGCAGCGGCTCGTTGTAGACCGTCAGGTAGTAGAAGACGTTCTGGTCCTCGCCCGGCTTCGCCTCGCCGTACATCCGGCGCAGACCCTCACGGACGATCACCGCGATCTCGTAGGCGAAGGCCGGGTCGTACGACAGCGCCGCCGGGTTCGTCGCCGCGATCACCGGCGAGTGGCCGTCCGCGTGCTGCAGGCCCTCGCCGGTCAGGGTCGTGCGGCCGGCCGTCGCGCCGACCAGGAAGCCGCGGCCGAGCTGGTCGCCGAGCTGCCACATCTGGTCGGCCGTGCGCTGCCAGCCGAACATCGAGTAGAAGATGTAGAACGGGATCATCGCCTCGCCGTGCGTGGCGTACGCGGTGGACGCGGCGATGAAGTCGGCCATCGAACCGGCCTCGGTGATCCCCTCGTTGAGGATCTGGCCGTTCTTGGCCTCCTTGTAGTACATCAGCTGGTCGCGGTCGACCGGCTCGTACGTCTGCCCCTTGGGGGAGTAGATGCCCAGGGACGGGAACAGGCTCTCCATGCCGAAGGTGCGCGCCTCGTCGGGGACGATCGGCACCCAGCGCTTCCCGGTCTCCTTGTCGCGGACCAGGTCCTTGACCAGGCGGACGAAGGCCATGGTGGTGGCCACGTTCTGCGAGCCGGAGCCCTTGTCGAAGGAGGCGAACGCCTTCTCGGCGGGGGCGGGCAGCGGCGCGAGCGCGTGCGTACGGCGGGCCGGGGCCGGGCCGCCGAGGGCCGCGCGGCGCTCCTGGAGATAGCGGACCTCGGGGGAGTCGGCGCCGGGGTGCCCGTAGGGGACCACGCCGTCGACGAACTGGCTGTCGGAGATGGGGAGTTCAAGAAGGTCTCGCATGTTCTTGAACTCGTCCACCGTCAGCTTCTTCATCTGGTGGTTGGCGTTCTTCGAGGCGAAGCCCTCGCCGAGGGTGAAGCCCTTGACCGTCTGGGCCAGGATCACCGTCGGGGCGCCCTGGTGCTCGACGGCCGCCTTGTACGCCGCGTACACCTTGCGGGCCTCGTGACCGCCGCGCGAGAGGTGGAAACACTCGAGGATCTTGTCGTCGCTCAGCAGCTTCGCCATCTCGGCGAGCGCCGGGTCCTTGCCGAAGAAGTCCTCGCGGATGTAGGCCGCGTCCCGCGTCTGGTACGTCTGCACCTGGGCGTCCGGTACCTCGCGCAGCCGGCGTACCAGGGCACCCGTGGTGTCGAGCTGGAACAGCTCGTCCCAGGCCGTGCCCCACAGCGTCTTGATGACGTTCCAGCCGGCGCCGCGGAACTGGGCCTCCAGCTCCTGCACGATCTTGAAGTTCGCGCGGACCGGTCCGTCGAGGCGCTGCAGGTTGCAGTTGATGACGAAGGTCAGGTTGTCCAGGCCCTCGCGGGAGGCCAGCGCGAGCGCCGCCGTGGACTCCGGCTCGTCCATCTCGCCGTCGCCGAGGAAGGCCCAGACGTGCGAGGACGAGACGTCCTTGATGCCGCGCGCGGTCAGGTACCGGTTGAAGCGGGCCTGGTAGATGGCGGACAGCGGGCCGAGGCCCATGCTCACCGTCGGGAACTCCCACAGCCAGGGCAGCCGGCGCGGGTGCGGGTACGACGGCAGGCCGTTGCCGCCTGCCTCCTGGCGGAAGTTGTCCAAGTGCTGCTCGGTCAGGCGGCCGTCGAGGAAGGCGCGGGCGTAGATGCCGGGGGAGGCGTGGCCCTGGATGTAGAGCTGGTCGCCCGAGCCGTCGGACTCCTTGCCCTGGAAGAAGTGGTTGAAGCCGGTCTCGTAGAGCCAGGCGGCGGAGGCGAAGGTGGCGATGTGGCCGCCGACGCCGTGTTTGCTGCCCCGGGTCACCATCGCGGCCGCGTTCCAGCGGTTCCACGCGGTGATACGGCGCTCCATCTCCTCGTCACCGGGCACGGACGGCTCGGCGGCGGTCGGAATGGTGTTGACGTAGTCCGTCTCGAGGAGCTTGGGCAGCGCGACGCCGGTGCCCTCCGCGCGCTCCAGCGTGCGGCGCATCAGGTACGCGGCACGGTGCGGGCCCGCCGCCTTGGCGACCGCGTCCAGGGAGGCCTGCCATTCGGCGGTCTCCTCAGGGTCCCGGTCGGGGAGCTGGTCGAGCTCGCTCGGCTGGATGGCGTTGGGGTCGGTCATGTCGCCGCCTTCCTCAGTCGAAGGGGGTTCCCTCATCGGTAAGGGTTCGGGGGTGCCCTTGGTCTTTGGCAGGACAGGGCGGAGGGCCTTGGTGGGCCCGTCGGCGACAATAACTCCCTGATCGATGATCGATCAAAGGCTCCAGGGCAAAATATCTTGATTCCGAGAAAGTCGGCACGGAGTGTCTCGCCCGAAGACACCGGGTGCCGCTTATGTCGGGCGTTTTCGCAGGTGAGCGGGGTTGTGCTCGGGTGGGTCAGGCGCGCGGCGCGCACCCGAGGACATGTGCCTTGACGATCTCGGCGATCCGCGGATCCCGCCTGCGGAACGCGGCCACCAGCTCCTCGTGCTCCTCCGCGTACGACTGCTGGACCGTCCCCAGCCACCGGATGGACAGCGCCGTGAACACCTCGATGCCCAGGCCCTCCCAGGTGTGCAGCAGCACCGAGTTGCCGGCCGCCCGCACCAGCTCGCGGTGGAAGGCGACCGTGTGCCGCACCTGGCCCGTCCCGTCGGAGGCCCGGTCCGCCTCGTACAGCGCGCTGACGTGCGGTTCCAGTGCCGAGCAGTCCTGCGCCAGCCGCTCAGCGGCAAGCTCCGCCGCGATGGCCTCCAGGCCGGCCCGCACCGGGTAGCTCTCCTCCAGGTCGGCCGCCGTCAGGTTCCGGACCCGGACGCCCTTGTTCGGCGCGGACTCGATCAACCGCAGCGACTCCAGCTCGCGCAGCGCCTCCCGCACCGGGGTCTGGCTGACCTCCAGCTCGGTCGCGATCCGCCGCTCCACGATCCGCTCGCCCGGCTGCCAACGCCCGCTGACGATCCCCTCCACGATGTGCTCGCGGATCTGTTCGCGCAGCGAGTGGACGACGGGCGCGGTCATGAGGGCTCCTTCAACGCGTTTGACGTTTAGACAATACGGCCGGTTCGCTCCGTGGGTAGGGCCGACGGGGGTGCTTCAGTGCAGGTGAGACGAGACTTACACGTTGGCTGCGTTGATACAGCCCCGCGCCCCTGGGGGGTGCAGCCGACCCAGGCCACAACGGCGGCGCCCCGTCCGGAGATCTCCGGACGGGGCGCCGTACCGCCTGACAGGGAAGGAAAGTCAGAGGCCGAGTTCGACCTCGAACTCGCCGGCCTCCAGGATGGCCTTGACCGCGGTCAGGTAACGGGCCGCGTCGGCGCCGTCGACCAGACGGTGGTCGTAGGACAGGGTCAGGTAGGTCATGTCGCGGACGCCGATGACCGTGCCCTCCTCGGTCTCGATGACCGCCGGGCGCTTGACCGTGGCACCGATGCCGAGGATCGCGAC
This sequence comes from Streptomyces sp. NPDC101152, assembly GCF_044768275.1. Classification (NCBI taxonomy): domain Bacteria; kingdom Bacillati; phylum Actinomycetota; class Actinomycetes; order Kitasatosporales; family Streptomycetaceae; genus Streptomyces; species Streptomyces sp. NPDC101152. The sequence goes on from NZ_JBIWPO010000012.1 coordinate 22,311, forward strand.
CTGGCCCGGTGGCACGATGATCGTGTCGAACAGCGCGCCGCGCGAACCGGTGTTGGAGATGGTGAAGGTCGCGCCGGACAGCTCGTCGGGCGTGATCTTGTTGCCACGGACCTTGCCGGCCAGCTCCGCCGTGGCCTTCGCGATGCCGGCGATGTTCAGGTCGCCCGCGTGCTTGATGACCGGGGTCATCAGGCCCTTCTCGGAGTCCACCGCGATACCGACGCTCTCGGTGTCGAAGTAGGTGATCGTGCCCTCGGCCTCGTTGATCCTGGCGTTGATGACCGGGTGGGCCTTCAGCGCCTGGGCCGCCGCCTTCACGAAGAACGGCATGGGGGAGAGCTTGACGCCCTCGCGCGCGGCGAAGGAGTCCTTGGCCTTTGCGCGCAGGCGCATCAGCCGGGTGACGTCGACCTCGACGACCGAGGACAGCTGCGCCTGCTCGTGCAGCGCCTTGACCATGTTGTCGCCGATGACCTTGCGGATGCGCGGCATCTTGACGGTCTGGCCACGGAGGGGAGAGGCCTCCAGGGTCGGCGCCTTCTTGGCGGCCGGGGCGGCGGCCGCGGCCGGAGCCGGGGCAGCGGCGGCGGCCTTCGCGGCCTCGGCGGCGGCGATGACGTCCTGCTTGCGGATACGGCCGCCGACGCCGGTGCCCTTGACGGAGGCGAGGTCGACGCCGTTCTCGGAGGCGAGCTTGCGCACCAGCGGGGTGACGTAGGCGCCGTCGTCGGTCGCCTGGGTGGCGGTCGGGGCGGTGGGCGCGGCGGCCGGGGTGACCGGAGCCGGAGCCGGAGCCGGCGCGGGGGCCGGGGCAGCCGGAGCGGCCTGGGCCGGAGCCGGGGTGGGAGCCGGGGCGGCGGGCGCCGGGGCCGGAGCGGCGGGGGCGGCCGGGGCGGCGGCGGGCGCCGGAGCCGGGGCGGCCGGAGCCGGAGCGGCGGCCGGGGCGGCACCCGGGGCGCCGATGACGGCGAGCTTGGCGCCGACCTCGGCGGTCTCGTCCTCGCCGACCGTGATCTCGAGCAGCACACCGGAGGTGGGTGCCGGGATCTCGGTGTCGACCTTGTCCGTGGAGACCTCGAGCAGCGGCTCGTCGGCCTCGACGGAGTCGCCGACAGACTTCAGCCAGCGGGTGACGGTGCCCTCGGTGACGGACTCGCCGAGCGCGGGCAGGACGACGTCCGTGCCCTCGGCACTGCCGCCGCCGGACGCGGCCTCGGCGGTGGGAGCGGGCGCCGGGGCGGCCTGCTCGGTGGAGGGGGCCGCGGCCTGCGGGGCCGGCTCCGGCTCGGCGGCGGGGGCCGGGGCGGCGGCGGGCGCGCCGGTGCCGTCGTCGATGACGGCCAGCTCGGCGCCGACCTCAACGGTCTCGTCCTCGGCGACCTTGATGGAGGCGAGGACACCGGCGGCGGGCGAGGGGATCTCGGTGTCGACCTTGTCGGTCGACACCTCGAGCAGCGGCTCGTCGGCCTCGACGCGCTCGCCCTCGGCCTTCAGCCAGCGGGTGACAGTGCCCTCGGTGACGCTCTCGCCGAGCGCCGGAAGGGTTACGGAAACCGCCATGGTTTCGGTTGCTCCTTACGAATTGCGGAAGTCTGTCTCGTCGCTTCGTCGACCGAGGGTCAGTCGTGCGCGTGCAGCGGCTTGCCGGCCAGGGCCAGGTGGGCCTCGCCGAGCGCCTCGTTCTGCGTCGGGTGGGCGTGGATGAGCTGGGCGACCTCGGCGGGCAGCGCCTCCCAGTTGTAGATCAGCTGGGCCTCGCCGACCTGCTCGCCCATGCGGTCGCCGACCATGTGGACGCCGACCACGGCACCGTCCTTGACCTGGACGAGCTTGATCTCGCCCGAGGTGTTCAGGATCTTGCTCCTGCCGTTGCCCGCCAGGTTGTACTTCAGAGCGACGACCTTGTCCGCACCGTAGATCTCCTTGGCCTTGGCCTCGGTGATGCCCACGGAGGCGACCTCCGGGTGGCAGTACGTGACCCGGGGGACACCGTCGTAGTCGATCGGGACGGCCTTGAGACCGGCCAGACGCTCCGCCACCAGGATGCCCTCGGCGAAGCCCACGTGCGCGAGCTGGAGCGTCGGGACCAGGTCGCCGACGGCGGAGATGGTCGGGACGTTCGTCCGCATGTACTCGTCGACCAGGACGTAGCCGCGGTCCATCGCGACGCCCTGCTCCTCGTAGCCGAGACCGGCGGAGACCGGGCCGCGGCCGACCGCGACCAGCAGGATCTCGGCCTCGAACTCCTTGCCGTCGGCCAGGGTGACCCTGACGCCGTCGGCGGTGTACTCGGCCTTCGAGAAGAAGGTGCCCAGGTTGAACTTGATGCCGCGCTTGCGGAACGCGCGCTCAAGAAGCTTGGAGGAGTTCTCGTCCTCGACCGGGACGAGGTGCTTGAGGCCCTCGATGACGGTGACGTCCGCACCGAAGGACTTCCAGGCGGAGGCGAACTCGACGCCGATGACACCGCCGCCCAGGATGATCGCGGACTTGGGCACGCGGTCCAGGACGAGGGCGTGGTCGGAGGAGATGATCCGGTTGCCGTCGATCTCCAGGCCCGGCAGCGACTTCGGCACGGAGCCGGTCGCCAGCAGGACGTGACGGCCCTCGACGCGGCGGCCGCCGACGTCGACGGAGGTCGGGGAGGACAGCCGGCCCTCACCCTCGATGTACGTCACCTTGCGGGAGGCGACGAGACCCTGCAGGCCCTTGTACAGGCCGGAGATCACGCCGTCCTTGTACTTGTGGACGCCCGCGATGTCGATGCCCTCGAAGGAGGCCTTCACACCGAACTGCTCGCTCTCGCGGGCCTGGTCGGCGATCTCGCCCGCGTGCAGCAGGGCCTTGGTGGGGATGCATCCCCGGTGCAGGCAGGTACCGCCGACCTTGTCCTTCTCGATCAGGGCGACGTCCAGGCCCAGCTGCGCCCCGCGCAGGGCCGCGGCGTAACCGCCACTGCCACCGCCGAGGATCACTAGGTCGAAAACGGTGCTGGCGTCGTTCGCCACGTCACGTCCTCCATGCATGTGCGCCACGCCGGTCAGCGGTGACCGGTCGGCGGCTGGTGTCCGGCCGCTCTTGTCTTCGGCCCTGTGGTGGGGCCCTGTCCTGCCGTGGCCCATCTTCGCACTTGTCAGGGGGGAACGAGACGCCGGGCCGGTGTGTGAGACGTCCCACGTTCAGTTGAGCGCTCACCGAAACGGCAACGGGAACAACCGGCGAAACGGCCACCGAGAAGGGGGCCCCGCCCTACCCGCGCGCGGGGCCCCCTCGGTCGGGGCGCTATCAGCCCAGGTCACCAGCGGCGGTCAGCTCCGCCAGCCGCACCAGCGTCCGTACCGCCGTACCCGTACCGCCCTTGGGGGTGTAGCCGAAGGGGCCGCCCTCGTTGAAGGCGGGGCCGGCGATGTCCAGGTGGGCCCAGGTGATGCCCTCGCCCACGAACTCGCGCAGGAACAGGCCCGCCACCAGGCCGCCGCCCATCCGCTCACCCATGTTGGCGATGTCGGCGGTGGGGGAGTCCATGCCCTTGCGCAGGTGCTCCGGCAGCGGCATCGGCCAGGCCGGCTCGCCGACCGCCTCGGCGGCCTCGTGCACCGCGGCGCGGAACGCGTCGTCGTTCGCCATGATCCCGAACGTGCGGCTGCCCAGCGCCAGCACCATCGCGCCGGTCAGCGTGGCGACGTCGACGATGGCGTCCGGCTTCTCCTGGGAGGCGGCCCACAGCGCGTCGGCCAGCACCAGCCGGCCCTCGGCGTCGGTGTTGAGCACCTCGACCGTCTTGCCGCTGTACATGCGCAGCACGTCACCCGGGCGCGTGGCGGAGCCCGACGGCATGTTCTCGGCGAGTGCCAGCCACCCGGTGACGTTCACCTCGAGACCGAGCCGCGCGGCCGCGACCACGGCCGCGAAGACCGCCGCCGCACCGCTCATGTCGCACTTCATCGTCTCGTTGTGCCCGGCCGGCTTCAGCGAGATGCCGCCCGAGTCGTAGGTGATGCCCTTGCCGACGAACGCGAGGTGCTTCTTCGCCTTGGAGGAGGTGTACGACAGCTTCACCAGCCGCGGCCCGGACGCCGACCCCGCGCCGACGCCGAGGAGGCCGCCGTAGCCGCCCTTCTGCAGGGCCTTCACGTCGAGCACCTGCACCTTGATGCCGTGCTCCTTGGCCGCAGCCGAGGCGATCGCCGCGAACGCCTCCGGGTTCAGGTCGTTCGGCGGGGTGTTGATGAGGTCACGCGCGCGGTTGAGCTCCTCGGCGACGGCGACGGCACGCTCGACGGCGGCCTTGTGCTCCTTGTCCCGGGGCTTCGCGCCGAGCAACGCGGCCTCGGCGAGCGGCGCCTTGCCGTTCTTCGCCCGGGGGTCCTTGCCGTTCTCCTTGTAGGCGTCGAAGGAGTACGCGCCCAGCAGCACGCCCTCCCCGATCGCGCCGACGTCGCCGGCATCGCCGACGGGCAGGGCGAAGGCGGCCTTCTTGGCACCCGTGAGGGCGCGGGCGGCGGCACCGGCGGCCTTGCGCAGCGCCTCGGCGGCGTAGCCGGCGTCCTTGTCGGGCTCGGCGCCGAGACCGACCGCCACCACGAGCGGGGCCTTGAAGCCGGAGGGCGCGGGCAGCTTCGTCACCTCGCCCTCGGCACCCGAGGCGCCGAGGGTTTCCAGGACGCCGGCGAGGTTGCCGTCGTAGGCCTTGTCCACGGCCTCGGCGCCCGGCGCGACGACCGGGTTCTTGGCGCCCTTGGCGACACCGATCACGATCGCGTCGGCCCGAAGACCGGGCGCCGCGGCGGTGCTGAGAGTGAGAGCAGTCACGGTGGTGAAATCTCGCTTCCGATTGTGAGTTCCTGTGGTCGGTGTGGTCGACCGGGCCCGACAGCCGACCCCGGATGCGAACCGAGGGTGCTGCTTGGCGGGGCCTTCCCCGGTGCGGCGAACACTCCCGCTGAGCCTACGCGCGTGCGTGCGTTCGCTCCCCCCTCATGTGGCCGCTACCGGACGGGGCCCGGCATCGGAGATCATCCTTGGCGAAACGTCACGTCACTTCTGGAGCCAGCATGGTGAAACGCCCGATACTCATGCTCGCCCTGATCCTGCTGCTCGCAGGCTGCGGCGGCGCCCCCGCCTCCACCCCCGACTCCGAGCCGTCCGGCGGGCGTTGGCAGCCGCGCCCCGGGGTGGCCTGGCAGTGGCAGCTCAGCGGCAGGCTCGACACCTCCGTCGACGTCCCGGTGTACGACATCGACGGCTTCGACCAGCCCAGGGCGACGGTGACCGCGCTGCACGACAAGGGCCGCAAGGTCATCTGCTACGTCTCGACCGGCGCGTGGGAGGACTGGCGGCCCGACGCGAAGAAGTTCCCCTCGTCGGTCATCGGCAAGGGCAACGGCTGGAAGGGCGAGCGCTGGCTCGACGTCCGCAAGGCCGACGTCCTCCAGCCGCTGATGGCGGCCCGCCTCGACAGGTGCCGGCAGAAGGGCTTCGACGCCGTGGAGCCCGACAACATGGACGGCTACAAGAACACGACCGGCTTCCCCCTCAACGCCGACGACCAGCTCCGCTACAACCGCCTGATCGCGCGCCTCGCCCACGACCGGGGCATGTCCCTCGGCCTGAAGAACGACCTCGACCAGATCCCGCAGCTGGTCGGGGACTTCGACTTCGCGGTCAACGAACAGTGCGCCCAGTACGGCGAGTGCGCGGCGATGAAGCCCTTCATCGCCGCGGACAAGGCCGTCTTCCACGTGGAGTACGAACTCCCCACGAGCCGCTTCTGCGCCGAGTCCCACCGCCTGAGGTTCAGCTCGATGCTCAAGAAGTACGAACTGGGCGCCTGGCGACAAGCCTGCTGACCGGCGGCGGCCAGGGGGTGTTCTCCTAGTGCCCCAGCGACAGCACGAGCAGCGACACCGTCGCCGCCGTCTCGGCCAGCCCGCCGAACACATCGCCGGTCACCCCGCCGAAGCGGCGCGTGCAGTGCCGCAGGAGGAGTTCGGCGACGGCGAGCGCGGCGAGCACCGCCAGCGCGGCACGAACCGCGTCGTACGGCGAGACGAGCGCCCCCGCGCCCGCGGCGACCGCGGTCACCACGACGGCCGCGGCCACCGCGCTCCGTACCGGAACGACCCCGGCGACCGCCGCGCCCAGCCCCTCCGGGCGCGCGGCGGGCACCCCGTCCCGGGCGGCGAGGGTGAGGGCGAGCCGGGCCGCGGTCGCCGAGACGACGGCGGCCAGCGCGCCCCGCCCCCACGAAGCTCCGTACGCCTGGGCCAGGGCGGCCATCTGGGCCAGCAGGACCAGGACCAGCGTGATGACCCCGAACGGGCCGATGTCCGACTGCTTCATGATCCGCAGCGCGTCCTCGGCGGGCTTCCCGCTGCCCAGCCCGTCCGCGGTGTCCGCGAGCCCGTCGAGGTGCAGACCCCGGGTGAGGACCGCGGGTACGGCGGCGGAGGCGACGGCCGCGAGCAGCGCGCCGGCGCCCAGGGCCAGCAGCAGCACGCCGGTCAGGGCGGCGCAGCCGCCGACGACCAGCCCGGCCGACGGGGCGCACAGCATGCCGCCGCGCGCCGCGTCCCGGTCCCAGCGGGTCACCCTCACCGGCAGCACGGTGAGGGTGCCGAAGGCGAAGCGGAGGCTGTCCGGCCAGGGGGTCTTGGAGGGTTCGGGCACCGGCGCAGGTTACCCGGCGGTCGGGAGGGCGGATACGGGTACCCTCGCTAAAGTGCGCATATGGGACATTGGCTGGAGCGGAACATCATCGAGCCCGGCAAGCTCCCGCTGCTGCTGGCGCTGGCCGCGTTCGTACTGACGTTCCTGATCACCCGGGTGATCACCCGCCTCATCCGGGCCGGGAAGGGGCCCTTCGGGAACGTCAAGGCGGGCGGACTGCACATCCATCACGTGGTGCCCGGGGTGGTGCTCACGGTGGTGGGCGGGTTCGGTGCGGTGGCCAGCGACCGGCACGGGTTCGGGTCGGCCGTGTGCGCGGTGCTATTCGGGATGGGGGCCGGTCTTGTCCTGGACGAGTTCGCGCTGATCCTGCACCTCGACGACGTCTACTGGACCGAGCAGGGCCGCAAGAGCGTCGAGGTCGTCGTCCTGACGGCGGCCCTGGTCGGGCTGCTCCTCGCGGGGTTCTCGCCGTTCGGCGTCAACGACATGAGCCAGGGGGAGCTGAACGACCGCGGCGGCGTGATCTCGACCATCGTGGTCAACTTCCTGTTCGCGCTGGTCGTCCTGGTCAAGGGCAAGCCCCGGATGGCGATCTTCAGCGTGATCGTCCCGCTGGTGGGGCTGATCGGCCTCATCCGCCTCGCCCGCCCGGGCTCCCCCTGGGCCCGCCGCTTCTACCGACGCCGCCCCCGCGCCCGCGCCAAGGCCGTCCTGCGCGCCTACCACCGCGACCGCCGCTGGTCCGGCCCCCGCCGCAGACTCCAGGACTGGATCGCCGGCAAACCCGACCCGGAACCCACCCGCACCCTCGGCCACCGGTGACGCCGCCGCGGCGGCGGTGCGTCGATCGGTGTCGTCACCACTGTCGGTCCGGCCCATGGCGTGGGCTCCGCGACCGGGTCGGCGCGAACCCGGCCCTGGATCCACCCGTGCCGTCAACGCCGTCGGTCCGGCCCATGGCGTGGGCTCCGCGACCGGGTCGGCGCGAACCCGGCCCTGGGCCCACCCGTGCCCTCGGCCACCGGTGACGCCGCCGCGGCGGCGGTGCGTCGATCGGTGTCGTCACCACCGTCGGTCCGGCCCATGGCGTGGGCTCCGCGACCGGGTCGGCGCGAACCCGGCCCTGGATCCACCCGCGCCCGACAGCAACGCGGGGCCGGACATGTCCGTGTCTAGTGGCGCGGCAGGCGGCGTCTGCCCGGCAGGGAGCGGCGGGCGGCGCGGCGAGCGGGTGGGCCGGACGTCGTGACGGGGCGGACGCCGCCCGTCGTGGTACCCGCGCCGGGGTGGCTCTCGGCCGAGGCGGTCCCCGCCCTGCGGTGACGGTGCCGTCGGCGCAGGGCCGAGGCGCCGATCAGCAGGGCCACCGCCGCGATCGCCGCGAGGTGTTCCTTGCCGGCCAGGTTGCCCTTGAGGGCCACCTCCACCGCCATCGCGCCGGTCACCGCGCCCGCCGTGACGTACGCGCCGTAGCGCCAGCCCAGGAACACGGCGAGGCCCACCACGGCCGCCGACGGGCCGGTGTCGACGACCTGGGCGTCCGCGGCGGGCAGGCCGAAGAGGCTCTCGAAGCCCAGCCAGATGCCCACGCGCGCGTACAGCGTGCCGGCGAGGGTGGCGGTGTAGACGATGACGGCGGTGCGCCAGCGGCCGAGGCAGATCTCCGCGATCCCGAAGACGAACACGATCTGCAGAAGCGCGCCCCACACCGGCAGGTCGAGGGCGGGCACGAAGAGGGACAGGGGAGTGCGCAGCAGGGCCAGCCACAACGGGTCCGCGGCCCGCACCGCCCCCGTGTCCTGGACGAACCGGAAGCCCCAGGACTGGTTCTGCACGATCTGCACGACCGCCGTCAGCACCACCGCCGCCAGGGTCATCGGGACCGCCCGCCAGCGCCGCTCGAGCAGCGGCTCGCGCACCGCGGCGTACACGCGCCCCCATTCGGCACGGGCCCAGCGGGCGAGCCTGTTCATCCGGCGGTCCTCATCTGACGTTGTCGCGAAGCTGCTGCTATCGATGGGTTTCCAAATGCCTCCGATACAGCCACTTGGGCAGCCCCGGCGGCTCCAGGAACCCCTCCGCCCGCGCCGACGCGATCGCGATGCGCGGGAGGTCCGCGCTCTTCTCGAAGAGCAGGAAGCGCGGCTCCCAGATGGGCCGGTACTTGGCGTTGGCGCGGTACAGCGACTCGATCTGCCACCAGCGGGAGAAGAAGCTGAGCAGCGAGCGCCACAGCCTCAGCACCGGCCCGGCCCCGAGACGTGCTCCCCGTTCGAAGACCGAACGGAACATCGCGAAGTTGAGTGAGACCTGAGTGATCCCGATCTCCCGGGCCCGGCGCAGGAGTTCCAGCACCATGAACTCCATCAGCCCGTTGTCGCAGGCGCGGTCCCGGCGCATCAGGTCGAGCGAGAGCCCGTGCGGCCCCCACGGCACGAAGGACAGCAGCGCCTTCAGCTCACCCGTACCGTCCGTGCACTCCAGCATCACGCACCGCCCGTCCTCCGGGTCCCCGAGCCGCCCCAGCGCCATGCTGAACCCGCGCTCGGTGGCCCCGTCCCGCCAGTCGTCCGCCCGCTGCAGCAGGTACGCCAGCTCGGCCGCCGGGATGTCCTCGTGCCGTCGCACACACACCGTGTACCCGGCCCGCTTGACCCGGTTGTAGGCCTGACGCACGGTCCGCATGGCCCGTCCCTCCAGGGTGAACTCGGCGACGTCCACCAAAGCCTCGTCGCCCAGCTCCAACGCGTCCAGCCCGTGCCGCGCGTACACCGTCCCGGCCTCCTCGCCCGCCCCCATCACGGCCGGGATCCACCCGTGCGCCCGCGCCTCGGCCAGCCACGGCTCGATGGCCCCCGGCCAGGCCTCCGGATCGCCGATCGGATCGCCGGAGGCCAGCGACACCCCGCCCACGACCCGGTAGGCGACCGCCGCCTTCCCCGTCGGCGACCACACCACGCTCTTCTCCCGGCGCAGCGCGAAGTACCCGAGCGAGTCGCGCTCGCCGTGCCGCTCCAGCAGCGCCCGCAGCCGCTTCTCGTCGTCCTCGGTCAGCGGGTCGACGGCGCGCCGGGAGCGGAAGGCGGCGTACAGGACGGCGAGGACGAGCAGCGTGCTGAGCACGTTGACGGCGACGTTGACCCAGTTCGGCACGTCGATGCCAGGGAAGCGGGACTCGTCGACGGAGACCGAGACCAGCCGGAAGGTGCCGTAGCGCCAGCGCTCCAGGAACGTCGAACGCGCCGCGTCCGGCGCCTGGTTGGTGACGGTGACCAGCAGCGCGGCGAACAGCGAGGAGGCGAGCGTGCCGCCGACCGCGACGGCCACGGCCAGCCTCGGATTGGCACGGTCTCCCTTGGCGTAGAACTCCTTGCGCCCGACGACCAGCGCGGCGACGAAGGCCGCGGTGAGGGCGAGGGAGACCCAGTTCTGGGCGTACTGGCGGATCTCCGGGAACGCCATCGCGAAGGCGAACAGCCCGAGGAAGGAGCCCGCCAGCGCGAGGTTCAGGATCCACGCGGCACGCTTGCGGCGGCGCATGGTGATGGCGAGGAAGGCGGTGAAGACGCCCGACGCGAAGCCGGCGGTCAGCAGGTACGGCGTGAAGAAGTTCTCCTGGTTGTGCCGCCGCACGTCCTGCCCCAGGGAGACCCAGCCGGCACTGAGGAAGTTGACGAACGCGACGGCCCGCAGGTACCAGACAGCGAAAGCGGCGGCCCGCCGCGAGGCATTTCGGGCATCTCCCATGGATGAGGATCATATGGGGGATGCCCGACGGAACCCGACCACCTTTGGTCTGCCGCACGGCCGACTTTCGGCTTCTTCTCCCGCCTAGTCGATCTCCTCCTTGTCGACTTCGGCGACGCCCGCCCCTTCGGCGACGCCCGCCCCTTCGGCGACGTCGGCGACTTCGGCGACGTCGGCGGCCTTCTCGGCCTCCCCGGCGACCTCCGGCTTCTCCGGCAGCTCCGCGGCCAGCGCCGCCGCGGCCTGCACCACCGGCAGCGCGAGCAGGGCGCCCGTGCCCTCGCCCACGGTCACCCGCTGGGTCAGCAGCGGCTCCAGCGCCATCCGGTCCAGCGCCTTGGCCTGCCCCGGTTCCCCGCTGTCGTGCGCGGCCAGCCACCAGTCCGGCGCCCGGAACGCGATCCGCTGCGCCACCAGAGCGCAGGCGGACACCACGACCCCGTCCAGGATCACCGGCGTCTTGCGTACCGCGCTCTGCAGCAGGAAGCCCGTCATCGCGGCGATGTCGGCCCCGCCCACACTCGCCAGCAACTGCAACTGGTCACCGAGGACCGGCCGCGCCCGCCGCAACGCGTCCCGGATCGCCGCGCACTTGCGCATCCACGCCAGGTCGTCGATCGCGAGCCCGCCCCGCCCGGTCACCACGGACGCGTCGGTCCCGCACAGCGCGGCGATCAGCACCCCCGCCACCGTCGTCCCGCCCACGCTCACATCGCCGAGCACCACCAGATCCGTACCGGAGTCGGCCTCCTCGTCGGCGACGGCCATCCCGGCCCGGAACGCGGCCTCCGCCTCCTCCAGCGTCAACGCGTCCTCGATGTCGATCCGGCCGCTGCCGCGCCGCACTCGGTGCCGTACGACCTCGGCGGGCAGCTCGTCCGGGTCGCAGTCCAGGGACATGTCGACCACCCGCACCGGTACGCCGAGCCGCCGGGCCAGCACCGACACCGGACGGCCGCCCCCCAGGACCTCACGCACCAACGCGCCCGCGCTGCCCGCGGGACGCGCCGAGACACCCAGCTCGGCGACGCCGTGGTCACCGGCGAACAGCACCACGCGCGGCCGTTCGATCGGTCGCACCGGCACCGCGGACTGCGCCGCGGACAGCCACTCACCCAGGTCGTCGAGGCGGCCCAGCGACCCGGGCGGCACGATCTGACGCTCCCGACGCGCCTCGGCGTCGCGGCGCACCCCACCGTCGGGGCGCTCGATCAGATCGGTGAAGTCGTCGAGATTAAGCGAGCTCATTCGCCGAACAGTACCGGCCCGGATCGAACATGACCGCGCCACATGGCCATCACGCGCATCCGGCATCGTTGCCCCCGACAACGAGACGCCTTATGTTCCTTTTTGTGACGATTTCGGTACGTCTCCCCCCGCCGGCCCCGCACCGTCTGCGCACCCTCCTGAACGACCTCGACCGCCGACGCCGCCACCGCGGGGCCGCTCGCGCGATCTGGCGCCTCCTCCCCGAGCCGGAGAGCTGGCTGGACGTCAACACGGGCGACGCCGACTTCCCCGAAACCGCCAGACGCCTGTTCCCGTACACGTCCTTCGACGGCACCGACCCGACGCCGCGAGTGGCATACGCGCGCGCGGCGGAACGCGTCGAGGAGGCATACGTCGGCACGTTGACGGACCCACACATCGCAACGGCGGTGCGGGGCCGCTATGACGTGGTCAGCGTCCTTGACGCCCCGGCTTCCAGCGAGGAAATCCGCACGGCCGTCACCGCTCTGCGTCCGGCAGGCCTCCTCGTCATGGAGGCTCCTTGGCGCCCATCGGACGAGACGCGTGCCTACCTGAAATCGCAGGGCTGCACACTCGTCACCCCATCCCGCCCTCTGGCGGAGCGTCTGGCGAAAACCCACCTTCTCATCGCACGCCGGGCTCCCGGGGCGCCCCGATAGGGGCGCGGGGCCGCCTCACCCCCGCAAAACCACCGCCTGCCCGGCGACAACCAGCACCACCGCCTCACACTCCGCGCCGAACCCCGCGTTCAACCGCCCGAGTTCATCGCGATACCGCCGCCCCGACGCCGTAGACGGCACGATCCCCGACCCCACCTCGTTGGACACGGCGACAACGGTCCGCCGAGCCGAACGCACCGCCGACGTCAACTCCCGCACCCGCTCCCGCAAGGCACTTTCCCCACCGTCCGCCCACACCGCGTCGTCCCACGCCCCGACGGAGTCCATCGCGTCCGTCAGCCACAGCGACAGACAGTCGATGAGCAACGGCGCCCCCTCCTCCCGGAGCAACGGCACCAGGTCGCACGTCTCGGCCGTACGCCACGAACCCGGCCGCCGCTCCCGGTGCGCGGCGACCCGCGAGGTCCACTCGGCGTCGCCGCCCCGCGTGCCGCCCGTCGCCACGTACAGCACGTCCGGGAAGGCCTCCAGCCGCCGCTCGGCCTCCACCGACTTCCCGGACCGGGCCCCGCCCAGCACCAGCGTGCGCCGGGGCACGTCGGGAACGTCCTCGTAGACGCCGACGGTCAGCGTCGACCCGTCCGGCACGGCCCGCGCCCCCGCGGCCGCGAGCCGGCGCCGCAACTCGGCGCCCGGCGGCACGTCGTGGTCGAGGTGGACGGCGACGACGTCCGTGGTCGGTCCGACCGCGCCGACCGCACGCAGCTTGGCGAGCGCGTCCGGCCGTCCCACGACATCGGCCAGCACCATGTCACATACCACTGAGCCGTTACCGCTCTCCAGCCCCGCCGGCGCACCCCCCGGCGGCAGGTACAGCAGCCGCTGCCCGGTCGGCCCCGTCACCGCGTACCCCGTGCCCGGCGCGTCCATCGCCACCGCGCGCACCCGATGCCCCGTCAGCAGCGCCAACTCCCGCCCGTCCGGCACCCGTACGGGCTGCGGCAGCCCCGCGGGCACCTCCACGGGCGGCCCGTCGTGCGGATGGGAGAGCACCACCTGCCGTACGCCGCTGAGCGAGTGCCCGGCGCGCGCGGCCGCGAACGCCGCGCCCGGCGTCAGGTCCAGGAGCAGCGTCCCGTCCACCAGCACGGCGGTGGCGGCCCGCGCGTCCTCGCCGAGCGCGACCGCACACGCGGCGCAGGGACAGTCGGGGCGGGGCAGTCCCGCCGGGGCACCGGTACCGAGCAGAGTCACTTCCACGGGAGTGATTTTCGCTTGTCCGTGCAGGTGTTGCCCGTCCGACTAGGCTTCAGGGCAGGAGGCGGACCAAGATCCGCCTTCTGCTGTGCAGGTGATCGGATACGGGAGGCGTAGATGACGTCATGGACGTGGCGGTTCGAGAAGGCCGACGGGGCGGAGGTCCCGCCCGCGGTGCAGCCCGAGGAGTTCACCACGCAGGGGGACGCCGAGTCCTGGATCGGGGAGCACTGGAAGGCCCTGCTGGACGGCGGCGCGGACCAGGTACGGCTGTTCGAGGACTCCACGGAGATCTACGGGCCGATGAGCCTGCACGCCGCCGAGGCGTAGGCCCGCGGCCATTGCGGACGAGGGGGCGGCCCGCGCCGGCCGCCCTCGCCGTCACTGCTGGCCCAGCGTCACGTCGGCCTTCTTCTGGCTGCCGTTGCGGGTGAACGTCACCGACGTCCGGTCGCCCGGCTTGTCCTGTGCCAGTGCCTCGGTCAGGGACGTGATCGTCGTGATGTCCGTGTCACCCAGTCTGGTGATGATGTCCCCGGCCTGGATCCCGGCCTTGTCGGCCGCCCCGCCGCTCTTCACCGAGACCACGGCGACCCCGGCGGGCTGGTAGTTCTGGTCGACGACCGTCCGGCCCGTGATGCCGAGCGCGGCCCGGCCCGAGTCGGTCACCTTGCCGGTCCTGACGATCTGGTCGGCGATCGTCTTCACCGTCGAGGCCGGGATCGCGAAGCCGATGCCGGGCGCGCTGCCCCCGAAGGACGGGTCGGTCGCGGCGAGCGTCGGGATGCCGATGACCTGCCCGTTCAGGTTGACCAGGGCGCCGCCGCTGTTGCCGGGGTTGATGGCCGCGGAGGTCTGCACCATGTTGGCGATCGTGGCGCCCGTACCGCCGTCGCTGCTGCCCTCGGTGACGGTCCGTCCGGTCGCCGAGACGATGCCCTGCGTCACGCTGGAGGACAGGCCGAGCGGCGAGCCCATCGCCAGCACGATCTGCCCGACCTCCACCTTCGCGGAGTCGCCGAAGGTCGCCGCCTTCAGCCCGCTGGGGACCTGGTCCAGCTTGACGACGGCCAGGTCCTGCTGGGGGTAGGAGGAGACGAGCCGGGCCGTGAGGGTGTTCTCGCTGTTCGCCGTCGTCACCTTGAACGTCTTCTCGTTGCCGACGACATGCGCGTTGGTGAGGATGTGCCCCTTGTCGTCGTACACGATCCCCGATCCCAGCTCACGGCTCGCCTGGATCTGCACGACCGACGGCAGCACGTCCTTGATCACCCGCTGGTACTCGCTCTGCAGGTCGCCGCCGGACTGCTGGGCGAGGGCCTGCGCGGCCCGCGTGGTGGACGAGTCCCGCGCACCGGGGAAGCCGGCGCCGGAGCACCCGCTCACCAGGGCGAGAACGGCGAGGGGGAGGACCAGCCGAAGGGCACGGGTACGCGTGATGTCCATGCCCCGAGTGTCTCTTTGGGGTGAATGTCCGGCCCCTGGTGCACGCCCCAACGGCTCAGCCGCGTACTCCGCACAGGTGCAGCAGCGCGGCCACCCGGCGATACGGATCAGTCCGCCCGGCCCGCTCCTCCGCCGCCAGCAGGGTCTCCACGTCCGCCGGGGGCTCCGCGTCGTCGGCCGCCGTGTCCGTGAAGACCCGCACGCCGTACCAGGCGTGCAGCGGCGCCCCGATGCCGGCCAGGGTGGCCGTCAGCGTCTCCAGGCGGTCGGCGCGGACGTCGAGCCCGAGGCGGTTGGTGTAGGCGACGGTGTCGAAGGCGGCCAGCACGCCGGACCAGTCGCCGTGCAGGCCGGGCCGCATGGCCAGCGCGTCGGCGTTGCGGACCAGCAGCGACAGCAGGCCGCCGGGCGCGAGCATCCGGGCCAGCCCGGCGAGCAGGGCGTCCGGCTCCCCGACGTACATGAGCACGCCATGACAGAGCACGACGTCGAAGCTGCCCGGCAGGAAGTGCACTCCGGTGTCCCGGCCGTCGCCCTCGACGATCCGCACGCGCTCCCGGATGCCCTCCGGCTCGGCGGCGAGCGCGGTGCGGGCGACCGCCACCATCCTGGGGTCCTGCTCGACCCCGGTCACCTGGTGCCCGGCCCGGGCCAGCCGCAGCGCCTGCGTGCCCTGGCCCATCCCGACGTCGAGCACCCGCAGCCGCTGCCCGACCGGGAACCGCCCCCCTATCTGCTCGTCGAGCTGCCGGGCCACCAGCTCCTGGCGTACGACGTTCCGCAAACCGCCCAGCTTGTTCAGCCAGGACTCCGCCGCGCCCCCGGTGAACGACGTGGTGCTCAGGGCCGCTCTCCGCGCTTGACCTGCGGCTTCGGCAGCCGGAGCCGGCGCATCTGGAGGGAGCGCATCAGCGCGTAGGCCACGGCGCCCTTGCGGCTCTGGTCGGGGAAGCGCGCAGCGAGCGCCTTGCGCAGCCGGACGGCGCTGATGACCGCGTCGACCACGATGAACACGATCACCACGAGCCACAGCAGCAGCGCGATGTTCTGCAGCGCGGGCACCCGTACGACGCTCAGCACCAGGATGATCACGGCCATCGGCAGGAAGAACTCGGCGACGTTGAAGCGCGCGTCGATCCAGTCGCGGGCGAACCTGCGCACCGGGCCCTTGTCACGGGCGGGCAGGTACCTCTCGTCACCACCTGCCAGCGCCTGGCGCTGCCGCTCCAGGGCGGCACGGCGCTCCTCACGCTGGCGCTTGGAGGCGTCCTTGCGGGTCAGCGTCGTGTCGGCGACGCTGCGGCGCTGGGACTGGGCCTCACTGCGCTTGGGCGTGGGGCGGCCCTTGGGGGCCTGCGGGTCACGGGGCTGCTTGGAGTCGGTCAGCGGCGCCTTCTCGGCGCCGGCCTTCTCTTCCTTGGCACGGCTACGGAACACAAAACCCAAGGGTACGGGGTGCCCGGGGTTGGACCCCAGCCCCGCGGGGAACGATCCGGCAACACCAGTCGTCATGTAAGGGACAGAGGGGGCGGTTTCCCCAGGGGGACACCTACTCCCTACGCCGGAGCGGCGGCCGGAGCAGTCGTCCTTGGGGATGAGCGCATCCGTCCCGGAACAGTGCGTCAATGGATGCAGGGCCCGTACTGTGGGTTCTGTCGCAGAGCTGGAGCTGGAAGTCCGTCAGAAGGGGGCGCGCGAAGCCCATGAGCGGTGTCATGAAGCGTATGGGGATGATCTTCCGCGCGAAGGCGAACAAGGCCCTTGACCGGGCCGAGGACCCGCGCGAGACCCTCGATTACTCGTACCAGAAACAGCTGGAGCTGCTTCAGAAGGTGCGCCGCGGGGTCGCCGACGTGGCGACCAGCCGCAAGCGTCTGGAACTGCAGCTCAACCAGCTCCAGTCCCAGTCCACCAAGCTGGAGGACCAGGGCCGCAAGGCGCTGGCGCTCGGCCGTGAGGACCTCGCCCGCGAGGCGCTCTCCCGCCGTGCCGCGCTCCAGCAGCAGGTCACCGACCTCGAGACGCAGCACGCGACCCTGCAGGGCGAGGAGGAGAAACTCACCCTCGCGGCCCAGCGCCTGCAGGCCAAGGTGGACGCCTTCCGTACGAAGAAGGAGACCATCAAGGCCACCTACACCGCCGCCCAGGCCCAGACCAGGATCGGCGAGGCCTTCTCCGGCATCTCGGAGGAGATGGGCGACGTCGGGCTGGCGATCCAGCGCGCGGAGGACAAGACCGCCCAGCTGCAGGCCCGCGCCGGCGCCATCGACGAGCTGCTCGCCTCGGGCGCCCTCGACGACCCGTCCGGGTTGCACAAGGACGAGATCCAGGCCGAGCTGGACCGGATCTCCGGCGGCTCGGACGTGGAGCTGGAGCTGCAGCGCATGAAGGCGGAGCTGGCCGGCGGCTCGCCCCAGCAGGCGATCGAGGGCGGCACAGGGCAGGCTCAGTCCCAGCAGCAGCCACAGGACACCCCACGCTTCGACAAGCAGTAGGGGTCACCCCGAGGAGGCCGACATGAGCGACATGATCGTGCGGATCATGGGGGAGGGACAGGTGAGGCTGGCCGACAGCCACCTCGCCGAACTCAACAAGCTGGACGACGACCTCCTCAAGGAGATGGAGAACGGCGACGGCCCCGGCTTCCGCCGCACCCTGGCGGCCCTCCTGGCCAAGGTCCGGGAAGTGGGCACGCCCCTGCCCGACGACTCCCTGGAACCCTCCGAACTGATCCTCCCCTCCGCGGACGCGACCCTGGAGGAGGTCCGCGACCTCCTGAGCGACGACGGGCTCATCCCGGGGTAGTAGCAGCTACCTGTTCCCGGGCGGCGTCACGGTACGGCCACCAGGCATTCCGGCCTGGGCGGCCGCCCCTTACTGTTCAAGCGTGAGCACCACCCTCGAACGCACCCGTTGCCGCCTCAGGGCGCACCCCCTCGCGCTGGACGCGACCCTGGCGGCGGGCGTGCTCGTCTGTATGGTGGCCGGCTCCTTCGTCGACCCGCACGGGAAGAACGGCGTCAGCTGGGGACTGCGCACACCCGACCCGCTCGCCCTGCTGCTGATGGCCCTCGGCGCCCTCGCCCTGGTCTTCCGCCGCCGCGTCCCACGGACGGTCCTCGCCCTCACCGGCGCGGTCTCCCTGGTCGAGTGCGTCGTCGGCGACCCGCGGGCCCCGGTCGCCATGTCCGCCGTCGTCGCCCTGTTCACCGTCGCCGTCAGCACCGACCGCGCCACCACCTGGCGCCTGGGCCTGCTGACGATGACCGTGCTCACCGGCGCCTCGATGCTCTTCGGCCCGCTGCCCTGGTACGCCCAGGAGAACCTCGCCATCTTCGCCTGGACCGGCATCGGCGCGACCGCGGGGGACGCCGTCCGCAGCCGTAAGGCCGCCGTCCAGGCCATCCGGGAGCGCGCCGAGCGGGCGGAACGCACCCGTGAGGAGGAGGCCCGCCGCCGCGTCGCCGAGGAGCGGCTGCGCATCGCCCGGGACCTGCACGACGTCGTCGCCCACCACATCGCCCTGGTCAACGTGCAGGCCGGCGTGGCCGCTCACGTCATGGACAAGCGGCCCGACCAGGCCAAGGAGGCCCTCGCCCACGTCCGCGAGGCCAGCCGCTCCGCGCTCAACGAGCTGCGCGCCACCGTCGGCCTGCTGCGCCAGTCCGGCGACCCCGAGGCCCCCACCGAGCCCGCGCCCGGCCTCGACCGCCTCGACGAACTCGTCGGCACCTTCCGCAGCGCCGGCCTGCACGTCGAGGTCGCCCGCGCCGACCAGGACACGACGCTGCCCGCCGCCGTCGACCTCGCCGCCTACCGCGTCATCCAGGAAGCCCTCACCAACGTCCAGAAGCACGCCGGTACCCGGGCGAAGGCCGAGGTCAGCGTCGTGCGGGTCGGCCCGAACATCGAGATCACCGTGCTCGACGACGGGGCCGGCGAGGACCAGGACCCCGAGCACGGCGGCGGCCACGGCCTGCTCGGCATGCGCGAGCGGGTCAGTGCGCTGCGCGGCACCCTCACCACCGGCCCCCGCTACGGCGGCGGCTTCCGCGTCCATGCGATCCTGCCGGTCAAGACCCGTACGGCCACCGGGGGAAGCGCATGACGATCCGTGTCCTGCTCGCCGACGACCAGGCGCTGCTGCGCAGTGCCTTCCGGGTGCTCGTCGACTCCGAGCCCGACATGGAGGTGATCGGCGAGGCGTCCGACGGCGCGGAGGCGGTACGGCTGGCCAAGGAGCAGCGGGCCGACGTCGTGCTGATGGACATCCGCATGCCGGGCACCGACGGCCTCGCCGCCACCCGCATGATCAGCGCCGATCCCGCCCTCGCCCACGTCCGCATCGTCATCCTCACCACCTTCGAGGTCGACGACTACGTGGTGCGGTCCCTGCGGGCCGGCGCCTCCGGCTTCCTCGGCAAGGGCAGCGAACCCGAGGAACTGCTCGCCGCCATCCGCGTCGCGGCCGGCGGCGAGGCACTCCTCTCGCCGACCGCCACCAAGGGCCTGATCGCGCGCTTCCTCGCCCAGGGCGACGCCTCGGACGACGACCGCGACCCCGCCCGCGCCGAACGCCTCGACGCGCTGACCGTCCGCGAGCGCGAGGTCCTCGTCCAGGTGGCCGGCGGCCATTCCAACGACGAGATCGCCGAACGCCTCGAGGTCAGCCCGCTCACCGTGAAGACGCACGTCAACCGCGCCATGGCCAAGCTGGGCGCGCGCGACCGCGCCCAGCTGGTGGTGATCGCCTACGAGTCCGGACTCGTACGCCCGCGATCGGACTGAATCCTTACGGCAGCGCCAGCATCCGCTCCAGCGCCAGCTTCGCGAACGCCTCCGTCTCCTTGTCGACCTCGATGCGGTTGACCAGGTTGCCCTCGGCCAGCGACTCCAGGGTCCAGACCAGGTGCGGGAGGTCGATGCGGTTCATGGTCGAGCAGAAGCAGACCGTCCGGTCCAGGAAGACGATCTCCTTGCCCTCCGGGGCGAAACGGTTCGCGAGCCGTCGTACGAGGTTGAGCTCGGTGCCGATGGCCCACTTGGAGCCGGCCGGCGCCGCCTTGAGCGCCTTGATGATGTACTCCGTCGAGCCCACGTAGTCCGCCGCAGCGACGACCTCGTGCCGGCACTCGGGGTGGACCAGGACGTTGACGCCCGGTACGCGCTCGCGCACGTCGTTGACGGAGTCCAGCGAGAAGCGGCCGTGCACCGAGCAGTGCCCCCGCCACAGGATCATCTTCGCGGCCCGCAGCTCGTCCGCCGTCAGCCCGCCGTTCGGCTTGTGCGGGTTGTAGACGACGCAGTCCTCGAGGGACATGCCCATGTCGCGGACGGCGGTGTTGCGGCCCAGGTGCTGGTCGGGCAGGAACAGCACCTTCTCACCCTGCTGGAAGGCCCATTCCAGGGCCCGCTGGGCGTTCGAGGACGTGCAGATCGTGCCGCCGTGCTTGCCTGTGAACGCCTTGATGTCCGCGGAGGAGTTCATGTACGACACCGGGACGACCTGCTCGGCCACCCCGGCCTCGGTCAGCACGTCCCAGCACTCGGCGACCTGCTCGGCCGTGGCCATGTCGGCCATGGAGCAGCCGGCGGCGAGGTCGGGAAGGACCACCTTCTGGTCGTCCGAGGTCAGGATGTCGGCCGACTCCGCCATGAAGTGCACACCGCAGAACACGATGTACTCGGCCTCCGGGCGCGCGGCCGCGTCCCGGGCCAGCTTGAAGGAGTCGCCCGTGACGTCGGCGAACTGGATGACCTCGTCGCGCTGGTAGTGGTGGCCGAGCACGAACACCTTGTCGCCGAGTTTCTCCTTGGCCGCGCGGGCCCGCTCGACCAGGTCCGGGTCGGACGGCGAGGGCAGGTCTCCGGGACACTCGACACCGCGCTCGCTCTTCGGGTCGGCCTCCCGGCCGAGGAGCAGCAGGGCGAGCGGAGTCGGCTGTACGTCGAGCTCCGGGGTCTGGGCGGTGGTCACGGCACGCACCCTTTCTACTTTTCGTCGTTCTGACATTATCTATCATAACCCGGTTCACGTCACTTTGACGATGGTCATAACGTCGATGTGACATGAATCCCCATGAGCCGTTTTCCGCTCGGCATCCCGTGTGCGAGCATGAAGAAGACGCCGAAAGACAGGCGCCGGCCCGGAATGAATCCGCGGCCTTGCCGGTTGGACCAGTCGGCAAGCAGTCTCCGTACAACCCGGGAGAGATGTAGATGTCCGTATCGGACGAGACCAGCACCGTCACCGACGGCATCATCCTGTCCGACGCCGCTGCGGCGAAGGTCAAGGCCCTGCTCGACCAGGAAGGCCGTGACGACCTGGCCCTGCGCGTCGCCGTTCAGCCCGGCGGCTGCTCCGGCCTGCGCTACCAGCTCTTCTTCGACGAGCGTTCGCTCGACGGTGACGTGGTGAAGGACTTCGGCGGCGTCAAGGTCGTCACCGACCGCATGAGTGCCCCGTACCTGGGCGGCGCGTCCATCGACTTCGTCGACACCATCGAGAAGCAGGGCTTCACGATCGACAACCCGAACGCGACGGGCTCCTGCGCCTGCGGTGACTCCTTCAGCTGAGCCTCCGAGCTGCTGAACAGCTGAACACGCCGAAGGCGGCGGCCCCTTCCGAGAGGGTCACCGCCTTTGCGCTCTCTTGTGCCGCTACCGCACGCCCGCCGACGTGCCGGGCAGCAGCGCCCCCGGCTTCACCTGCGGGATCTGCCTGCCGTCCGAGCCCACGACCGTGCGGTCACCGAGCGGCTGCGCCAACTGAACGGTCTTCGACAGCTCCTTGGCGATCATGATGCAGACCTTGCCCTTCCAGGGCGTCTCGGTCACCGTGACGGTCACCTTGTCGGAGCTCTCGCTCGCCTTGGCGGCGTAGTCGCCGCACACCCCACCCGTGAACGTCACGGTCAGCTCCCTGCCGTCGGCCCGGTAGCCGTCGACCTTGATGTCCCGGGTGGCGGGCGCGCCCGTCCCCGGCGGGGTCGGCGTGGCCGACGGCGAGCTGGGGACCAGGTACTTCGGGTCGATCGCCGGGTACGTGACCGTGAAGGTGTCGGCCGCCCTTCGTACCTCAAACAGCCAGGACGGCACCAGCGCCGGGCGGCCGCCCACGCTGTGCGAGGCCAGCCCGAACACCGCCTTCTCGACGGGGAGCGCCTGCGCCGCCGACGTCGGCGAGGCAGCCGAGGTCCCCTGCCCGCACGGGGCCTCCAGACGGTCCTTCAGCGGCTCAGGAGTGGCACAGCCACCGATACCCATCCGGTGATCGGCCCCCGGCGACGCGTTGAGCAGGTCGAGCGTCTTCTTCGCGCCCAGCACCGGGTACGTGTCCCCCTTGACCGGGGCGCTCAACTGCCCGCTGCCGCCGATCACCTGCCCCTGCGCGCCGACGGTCAGCCCGATCGTCCAGCCGTACGTCGGCAGCCCGCCGACCACCGGATCGGCGTTGACCACCCGCTGGGCGCCCATGACCTGGCTCGCGTCCACCTTCGCGTCGTCCTGACCCACCGCCTTGAGCACCGGCGCCGCGGCCTTCTTCGCCGCGGCCTCGGTCACCGGGTCGAACGCCGGGTCGGCGGGATCCTTGGTGCAGACGGTGACCTTGTGGCAGTCGTCGGTCCCGGCCGCGTACCGGTGGAACGTCCAGTTGCCGGGCGCCTGCCGGTTCACCACGAGGCTCGGCCCCGAGCCGTCCCCGCTCGCTCCGACCTGCCAGGCCTCACCCCGGGCCACCGGCGTCCCGGTCAGCCCCAGCGCCTTCGCCAGCCGGGCCACCTGCTCCTCGGTGACCCCGCCGGTCACCCGGAACACGGGCGCCGAGCCCGGCCCGTCCGGCAGGCTGCCGTCGGCGGCGTACTTCATGCCGTACGGGTTCGGCTCACCGGGCGCGATCCCTTTCGAACCGCCCGAGCCGGAACCGTAGTCGTCGAGTGCGAGGGGCGGGGGGGTGCCGCCGTCCCCGGACGCCCCGGGAGCCGTACCGCCGGACCCACCGGAGGCCGACGTCGCGAGGTAGGCCCCGCCCCCGCCGACGAGGAAGACGGCGGCGGCCACGGAGGCGATGAGCAGGGGGGAACGCCGACGGCGCGGGTGGGGGGCGTCACCGGACTCATGGGGGCCGGGAACCTCCGCGGCCTCCTCGGCACGGGGGCTCTCGGCGTCCTGCGCGTCGGTGTCGGCCTCAGCCGCAGCGCCCTCTTCAACGGCGGTTTCCGCTTCGGCGGACGTACCCTCCGCGTCACCGTCACCGTCACCGTCACTGTCGCCGTCGGCGGCCGGAACCTCCGGGTCGCCCGAGGCCCTACCCGTCTCCTGCACGTCCTCGGGAGCGCCCCCGTCGGTCTCCGCACCGGGGGGAGTCTCGGCGCCCGGGGCGTTCCGCTCCTCCCCGTCGCCCCGCTCCTCGGCGGAGCCGGCGGTGTCGTTGTCGGGTCGCTCGGTGTTCACCGCATCGCTCCTTCGGCTGTGCACTGTCCCTGCGACCCTGACCCGGCCCTGTCAAAACGGCCGGCGGGAGGGTCGTATCGCGTATCCCCTTCACGGGGGACGGCGATGGGACGCACCGGGGGAGCGCACGGTTCCCTGAAACGCGCCGATCGGGACTACGGACGCCGTTTGGGCCGCCGCCCCCCTGGTCAGTCGCCGTAGTCCGACATCGCGTCCAGCAGGCGGGCCGACCTCGACGGCACCGTCACCCCGTGGATGAGGGAGGGGGAAACGGGACGGGAGTCGGTCCGGTCGGGCGCGGCCCAGTGGGGTGCCATCCGGGCGCAGTCGCCCCACAGCGACGCGAGGTCGCCTTCGAGGTCGACCGGCGCCGGGGAGTGGACCTTGAGGTTCGTCATAACGGAACGGTATGCACGCACCGGCCTGTGAAGAAAGATCTACTATCAGGTAGTTTTGGCGGCTTCAGCGCTCCGGTACGACCCGGTAGCGTGAACCGTCAACCCAGTTTCTCCCTACAGGAGAGTCCACGCCGTGCGCATCGCAGTCACCGGATCCATCGCCACCGACCACCTGATGACCTTCCCCGGCCGCTTCGCCGACCAGCTCGTCGCGGACCACCTGCACACGGTCTCGCTCTCCTTCCTGGTCGACAACCTCGACGTACGCCGCGGCGGGGTCGGCGCCAACATCGCCTTCGGCATGGGTCAGCTCGGCACGAACCCCATCCTCGTCGGCGCGGCGGGCTTCGACTTCGACGAGTACCGCGCCTGGCTGGAGCGGCATGGCGTCGACACCGAGTCGGTCCGCATCTCGGAGACCCTGCACACCGCGCGCTTCGTGTGCACCACCGACTCCGACCACAACCAGATCGGCTCCTTCTACACGGGCGCGATGAGCGAGGCCCGCCAGATCGAGCTCAAGACCGTCGCGGACCGCGTCGGCGGCCTCGACCTGGTGCTGATCGGCGCCGACGACCCGGAGGCGATGCTTCGCCACACCGAGGAGTGCCGCTCGCGGTCCATCCCCTTCGCCGCCGACTTCTCCCAGCAGATCGCCCGGATGAACGGCGACGAGATCCGGATACTGCTGGAGGGCGCCACGTACCTGTTCTCCAACGAGTACGAGAAGGGGCTCATCGAGTCCAAGACCGGCTGGAGCGACGCCGAGATCCTCACCAAGGTCGGCCACCGGGTGACCACGCTGGGCTCGCGGGGCGTGCGGATCGATCGGGTCGGCGAGGACCCGATCGAGGTCGGCTGCCCGGACGAGGAGCGCAAGGCCGACCCGACCGGTGTGGGCGACGCGTTCCGCGCCGGGTTCCTGTCGGGCCTCGCCTGGGGCGTCTCCCTGGAGCGCGCGGCCCAGATCGGCTGCATGCTGGCGACCCTGGTCATCGAGACGGTCGGCACCCAGGAGTACCAGCTGCGCCGCGGCCACTTCATGGACCGCTTCACCAAGGCGTACGGCGACGAGGCCACCTCCGAGGTCCAGAAGCACCTGGCGTAACGGCTACGCGACCCGGCGGACCACGTAGGCCGAGCCCTGGTCCGCCGGCTCCTCGCCGACGTACTCCTGCCCCCGCATCGCGCACCACGCCGGGATGTCCAGGCGGGCCGCCTCGTCGTCGGCCAGCACCCGCACCGTGCCGCCCACCGGTACGTCCCCGATGACCTTGGCCAGCTCGATGACGGGCAGCGGGCACAGCTTGCCCAGGGCGTCCACGACCAGGGCGTCCTCCTGGCGCGCTGTCCTGGGCACCGGCGCCCCCAGCTTCTCCCGCACCCCGCGCACCGCTCCCGGCAGCACCTCCAGGAACCGCTCCACATCGGCCTCGGCCGTCCCCATCGGCAACGAAACCCGCACATTCCCCTCACTCAGCACCCCCATCGCCTTCAGCACATGGCTGGGCGTCAGCGTGCTGCTCGTGCAGGACGATCCGGACGAGACGGAGAACTCCTCCCGGTCCAGCTCGTGCAGCAGTGTCTCCCCGTCGACATAGAGACACGAGAAGGTGACGATCCCGGGCAGCCGCTGCTCCGGATCGCCCACGACCTCCACGTCCGGCACCAGTTCCGGCACCCGGGCACGGATCCGCGCC
Organism: Streptomyces sp. NPDC101152; assembly: GCF_044768275.1. Taxonomy (NCBI): domain Bacteria; kingdom Bacillati; phylum Actinomycetota; class Actinomycetes; order Kitasatosporales; family Streptomycetaceae; genus Streptomyces; species Streptomyces sp. NPDC101152. The sequence continues at coordinate 47,856 of NZ_JBIWPO010000012.1, forward strand.
GTCAGCTCCCGCAGCCGTACCCCCTCTTGCGCCGCCTCGGCCCGCACGGCCCGCAGGGACGCGGCCGCCGCCACGATCGCCGGGATGTTCTCGAACCCGGCAGCCCGCCCCGACTCCCGCTCGTCGGCGGGCCCCCGCACCGCGAACCGCACCCCCTTCCGCACCACGAGCACCCCCACCCCGGCGGGCCCACCCCACTTGTGCGCACTGGCGGTCAGCAGCGACCAGTCCCCACCGACCGTCCCCCACCCCAAGGACTGCGCCGCATCCACCAACAACGGCACCTCCACCGCCCGGCAGGCTTCCGCCACCGCCTCCACAGGCTGCACGGTCCCCACCTCATGGTTGGCCGACTGCAGACAGGCAAGCGCGGTGTCCGTCCGGAGTGCGGCGGCGAAGACCGAGGGGTCCACGGCCCCTTGCCGGCCCACGGGTACCTCGCTCACCTCCCCACCGCCGGCCGCGAACACCTCGGCCGAATGGAGTACCGAGGAATGTTCGACGGCCGACACGATCAGGTGACGACCCACCCGACGCCGCCCGGCCACCGCACCCGCGATCCCGGTGTGCACGGCCTGCGTCCCGGACGAGGTGAACACCAGTTCGTCGACCCGACACCCCACAGCCTCGGCAACAGCCTCCCGAGCGGCATCCAACAGCAACCGAGCCCTCCGCCCCTCCCGGTAAAGACGCGCAGGATCAGCCCACCCTTCGTCCAACGAGGCCAACAGCGCCTGACGAGCGACGGGATGGAGAGGAGCGGAGGATGCAGCGTCGAAATAGGACATACGCAAACGCTATGACGTCCCTCGCGGCAGCGGACCCAAGGGGCGCGGGGCGGTGACATTGGCGGCTCCGCCGAGGGGCGCGACCAGCCACAAACAACCCGCAGCCGCCAAACCAGCGAACCCACCTCCACACTAGGCCCCCCTCCCCGCGAACCCTCGGAGAGCGTCGGCTAGGGTTTGGTCCGCATAAACATCCAAACCCCTGCCCGACGCAGGGCGGCGACCGACCAGATGAGAAGGCAGGCCGCAGCCGACCGCGCGGGCGAGACTCTCGGGAAGGCGCTACGTGAGTCCCAACGGCTCCGACCGCTCGCCGCGGCGCCCGATGCGGCGGAAGCTGCTGCAGGCAATGACCGCGGGCCTGGTCCTGGCGACCGCCACCGGTTGCACATACAAGGACTTCCCCCGCCTTGGTATGCCCACCCCGACCACGGAAGAGGCTCCGCGGATCCTCTCCCTGTGGCAGGGCTCCTGGGCTGCCGCGCTCGCCGTCGGCGTGCTGGTGTGGGGTCTGATCATCTGGAGTGCGATCTTCCACCGGCGCAGCCGCACCAAGATCGAGGTTCCTCCGCAGACCCGGTACAACATGCCCATCGAGGCGCTGTACACGGTGGTCCCGCTCATCATCGTCTCGGTGCTGTTCTACTTCACGGCCCGCGACGAGTCGAAGATCCTCAGTCTCACGGACAAGAAGCCCGACGTCACCATCAACGTCGTCGGCTACCAGTGGAGCTGGGGCTTCAACTACGTGACGCCGGTTCCCGGTGTGGCGGGCGACGCGAAGACCGACCAGAACCTGGCGGCCATTCCGGACCGGTTCAAGAACGATTTCCCGGCGAACGCCGGCGGTGTGTACGACGTCGGCACGCCCGCCACGCGCAACCCCCAGACCGGCAACCCGGGCCCCACGCTGTGGCTGCCCAAGGGGGAGACGGTCCGCTTCGTCCTCACCTCGCGTGACGTCATCCACTCCTTCTGGGTGGTGCCGTTCCTGATGAAGATGGACGTCATCCCGGGCCACACCAACTCCTTCCAGGTGACCCCCAACAAGGAGGGCACGTTCCTGGGCAAGTGCGCGGAACTGTGCGGCGTCGACCACTCCCGGATGCTGTTCAACGTGAAGGTCGTCTCCCCGGAGCGTTACCAGCAGCACCTCAAGGACCTCGCCAAGAAGGGGCAGACCGGTTACGTTCCCGCCGGCATCGCGCAGACGAGCCACGAGAAGAACCGGGAGACGAACAACCTGTGAGCATCCTCAACGAACCCCAGGGTGCCGCGGCAGCGGGAACGCATTACGCGGACGAGCTGCCGGTCCGGCGCAAGCAGCCCGGCAACGTCGTGATCAAGTGGCTCACCACCACTGACCACAAGACGATCGGGACGCTCTACCTCGTCACGTCGTTCGCGTTCTTCCTGATCGGCGGCGTCATGGCGCTGCTGATGCGCGCCGAACTCGCCCGGCCCGGTCTGCAGATCATGTCGAACGAGCAGTTCAACCAGGCGTTCACGATGCACGGCACGATCATGCTGCTGATGTTCGCGACGCCGCTGTTCGCCGGCTTCACGAACTGGATCATGCCGCTGCAGATCGGCGCCCCGGACGTGGCGTTCCCGCGGCTGAACATGTTCGCCTACTGGCTCTACCTGTTCGGCTCGACCATCGCGGTCGGCGGCTTCCTCACCCCGCAGGGCGCGGCCGACTTCGGCTGGTTCGCCTACAGCCCGCTGTCGGACGCGGTCCGCTCCCCGGGCGTCGGCGCCGACATGTGGATCATGGGTCTGGCCTTCTCCGGCTTCGGCACCATCCTCGGCGCGGTCAACTTCATCACCACGATCATCTGCATGCGCGCCCCCGGCATGACGATGTTCCGCATGCCGATCTTCGTGTGGAACGTGCTGCTGACCGCGGTGCTGGTCCTGCTCGCCTTCCCCGTCCTCGCCGCCGCGCTGTTCGCGCTGGAGGCGGATCGGAAATTCGGGGCACACGTCTTCGACTCGGCCAACGGCGGAGCGTTGCTGTGGCAACACCTCTTCTGGTTCTTCGGCCACCCAGAGGTGTACATCATCGCCCTGCCGTTCTTCGGCATCATCAGTGAGGTCATCCCGGTCTTCTCCCGCAAGCCGATGTTCGGCTACATGGGTCTGATCGGCGCGACCATCGCCATCGCCGGCCTCTCGGTGACGGTGTGGGCGCACCACATGTACGTCACCGGCGGTGTGCTGCTGCCGTTCTTCTCCTTCATGACGTTCCTCATCGCGGTCCCGACCGGCGTGAAGTTCTTCAACTGGATCGGCACGATGTGGAAGGGGTCGCTGAGTTTCGAGACCCCGATGCTCTGGGCGACCGGCTTCCTCGTCACGTTCACCTTCGGTGGTCTGACCGGCGTCATCCTGGCCTCGCCGCCGATGGACTTCCATGTCTCCGACTCGTACTTCGTGGTGGCGCACTTCCACTACGTCGTCTTCGGCACCGTGGTGTTCGCGATGTTCTCCGGCTTCCACTTCTGGTGGCCGAAGATGACCGGCAAGATGCTCGACGAGCGGCTCGGCAAGATCACGTTCTGGACGCTGTTCATCGGCTTCCACACGACGTTCCTGGTGCAGCACTGGCTGGGCGCCGAGGGCATGCCGCGCCGGTACGCCGACTATCTGGCGGCCGACGGCTTCACCGCGCTGAACACGGTCTCCACGATCGGCTCGTTCCTGCTCGGCCTGTCGATCCTGCCGTTCCTCTACAACGTGTGGAAGACGGCCAAGTACGGCAAGCCGGTCGGCGTCGACGACCCGTGGGGCTACGGCCGGTCGTTGGAGTGGGCGACGTCCTGCCCGCCGCCGCGGCACAACTTCCTCACCCTGCCGCGCATCCGCAGCGAATCGCCGGCGTTCGACCTGCACCACCCGGAGATCGCCGCTCTCGACCAGCTCGAGAACGCGCCTCACGGTGACAAGGCCCTCGCTGGTGGCAAGGAGGCCGGCAAGTGAAGATCCAGGGCAAGATGTTCATGTGGCTGAGCGTCTTCCTGCTCGTCATGGCGATCGTCTATGGCGTGTGGTCGAAGGAGCCGGCCGGTACCACGGCCCTCTTCCTGGCCTTCGGTCTGAGCATCATGGTCGGCTTCTACCTGGGCTTCACGGCCCGGCGGATCGACGTGGGCGCGCAGGACAACAAGGAGGCCGACGTCGCGGACGAGGCCGGCGAGGTCGGGTTCTTCAGCCCGCACAGCTGGCAGCCGCTCGCCCTCGGCATCGGTGGCGCCCTCGCCTTCCTGTCGATCGCGATCGGCTGGTGGCTGCTCTACTTCTCGGCGCCGATCATCCTGATCGGTCTCTACGGCTGGGTCTTCGAGTACTACCGCGGTGAGAACCGCACCCAGTAGCACACGCAGAGCGCTCAGGGAGCCCGGACACTCCGTCAGGAGGGTCCGGGCTCCGGCATTTGCCGCAATCGCCGTCCCTCGTACGAGTCACCCAGCGCGCCATGATTGACACCGCTCCCTAGCGTCAATCTCATGAACCACACTCCGCGCACCCGCACCGTCGTCAGCTGCACGCTGCTGGTGATCGCCCTCGGCGCGGGCGGCACCGCTTGCAGCGGCGGCGGCAACCCGCTGACCGCCAAGCCGTACGACGCGACGGACCAGCTCTCCTTCACCGGCCCGGCAGCCGAGGGCAAGAAGGCCGACCCCGACAAGCCCCTCGAGGTCACCGCCGAGGACGGCCGGATCACCGACGTCACCGCCGTGGACGCCACCGGCCGCTATCTGACGGGCGAACTCTCCGCCGACGGCTCCCGCTGGCACAGCACCTCTCCGCTGGCCGCGGACGCCCGCTATACGGTGCGCGTGAGCACCGAGGACGGCGACGGCGCGCCCGGCCGCAAGGTGCTCACCTTCGTGACCAGCAAGCCGACCACCAAGAAGCGGCTGCAGGTCAGCCTCGGCCCGGACTCGGGCATGTACGGCGTCGGCCAGCCAGTCACCGCCAAACTCGACAAGCCCGTCTCGGACCGGGCGCAGCGGGCCCTCGTCGAACGGTCCCTCAGGGTCGACTCCGTGCCCGCCGTGCAGGGCGCCTGGCACTGGGTGGACGACAAGGAACTCCACTACCGCCCCAAGGACTACTGGCCCGCCCACGCCACCGTGCAGGTCCACAGCGACCTGGACGGCGTCAAGATCGGCGACCGGCTGTGGGGCGCGAAGTCCAAGCCGCTGAAGCTGACCATCGGCGACAGCGTCATCGCCGTCACCGACGCATCGGCGCACTCGATGACCGTGTACAAGAACGGCGAGGAGATCAACCAGATCCCGGTCACCACCGGCAAGCCCGGCTTCGAGACCCGCAACGGCGTCAAGGTGGTCCTGGGCAAGGAGTACTACGTACGGATGCGCAGCAGCACCGTCGGCATCGCCGAGGGCTCCTCGGACTCGTACGACCTGCCGGTCTACTACGCGACCCGGGTCACCTGGAGCGGCGAGTACGTGCACGCCGCGCCCTGGTCGACCGGCTCGCAGGGATACGCCAACGTCAGCCACGGCTGCACCGGCATGAGCACGTCCAACGCGGAGTGGTTCTTCAACCACGTGGAGACCGGCGACGTGGTGAAGGTCGTCAACTCCCAGGGCAACACCATGGAGCCCTTCGGCAACGGCTTCGGCGACTGGAACCTGGCGTGGCAGAAGTGGCGCAGCGGCAGTGCCCTGGTGGCCGACACCCCGGACGGACCGAGCCCGTCGGAACGGGCCCGGCTGCGACCGGAAAGCCTCTAACGCCGCGGCACCAGCGCTGCGGCACCCGTACGGCTAGGCGCTCTGCTGGAGGCTCTTGCGCCGTAGCAGGGACGCGAGGGCCGCGGCGAACTCCACCGGGTCCACAGGGAGCGTCACAGCGGCGTCCGCGCGGCTCCACGTGGCGAGCCACGCGTCCTGGGGACGGCCGATCAGCAGTAGCACCGGCGGGCAGTCGAAGACCTCGTCCTTGATCTGCCGGCACATGCCCATGCCGCCCATGGGCACGGCCTCGCCGTCCAGGACGCAGACGTCGATGCCGCCCTTGCCCAGCTCCGTGAGGACGGCGGCCGGCGTCGCGCACTCCACGAACTCGACGACGGGGACGTCCGGCGCCGGCCTGCGCCCGGTCGCCAACCGGACCTGTTCGCGGGTGGTGGAGTCGTCGCTGTAGACCAGCACCGTGGCGGTCGGCTGCATTGTTCCTCCGAGACGTCTTCGTCGTACGGAAAGGCCCGTTGCGGCGGATGTTACTCCGTTCAACACCACGTCAACCACGGTACGAACGGGAGCAACACTCCGAACGGCACCCCCCGGAGTGAGGGCGGGATAAGCGACCGACATAATGTCGGTCGTGGCGACAGCAACGACAGTAGATACCGGGCACGCGCACCCGTCGGTCAACCGGCCGAACCTCACCAGCGTCGGAACCATCATCTGGCTGAGTTCCGAGCTGATGTTCTTCGCGGCCCTCTTCGCGATGTACTTCACCCTGCGATCGGTGACCGGTCCGGCTCACTGGAAGGAGATGGCGAGTCATCTCAACCTTCCGTTCTCCGCGACCAACACCACGATCCTGGTGCTCTCCTCCCTGACCTGCCAGCTCGGCGTCTTCGCCGCCGAGCGCGGGGACGTGAAGAAGCTCCGGGGCTGGTTCATCGTCACGTTCGTGATGGGTGCGATCTTCATCGGCGGTCAGATCTACGAGTACACGGAGCTGGTGAAGAAGGACGGGCTCTCCCTGTCCTCCGACCCGTACGGCTCGGTGTTCTACCTGACCACCGGCTTCCACGGCATGCACGTGACAGGCGGCCTCATCGCCTTCCTGTTCGTCCTCGGCCGCACCTACGCGGCCAAGAGGTTCACGCACGAACAGGCGACCGCGGCCATCGTCGTGTCCTACTACTGGCACTTCGTCGATGTCGTGTGGATCGGCCTCTTCGCCACGATCTACCTGATCAAGTAGCCGGGCCCCGTCCCGCGTGCGCCCGCACGGCGCACATCCCACAAGCATCGACGCAGAAGATCCTGACACCGGGGTAATCCGTGAAAAAGCTCTCCGCACGACGACGCCATCCCATGGCGGCGCTCGTCGTCCTACTCCTCGCGCTGGCATGCACCGGGGGGCTGTACGCCACGCTCGCGCCCGCGAGCCAGGCGAAGGCCGACGACACCGCCCAGTCCCTCGCCATCGACGAGGGCAAGAAGCTCTACTCCGTGGGCTGCGCAACGTGCCACGGAACCGGTGGGCAGGGGTCCTCCAACGGTCCGAGTCTCGTCGGCGTGGGCGCCGCAGCCGTCGACTTCCAGGTCGGCACCGGCCGTATGCCGGCCCAGCAGCCGGGCGCGCAGATCCCGCGCAAGAAGGTCATCTACACGCAGGCCGAGATCGACCAGCTCGCGGCGTACATCGCCTCGCTGGGCGCCGGCCCGTCCATTCCGACCTCGGCGCAGTACGGCCCCGACGGTGCCGACATCGCCAAGGGCGGCGAGCTGTTCCGCACCAACTGCGCGCAGTGCCACAACTTCACCGGCAAGGGCGGTGCGCTGACGCACGGCAAGTACGCGCCGAGCCTCGAGGGCGTCGACCCGAAGCACATCTACGAGGCCATGCAGACCGGCCCGCAGAACATGCCGTCGTTCCCCGACACCACGCTGTCGGAGCAGAACAAGAAGGACATCATCGCGTACCTGCACGCGGTCAACGGAGACAACACCGTGAGCAACGGCGGCCTTGAGCTGGGCGGACTCGGCCCGGTCTCCGAAGGCCTGTTCGCCTGGATCTTCGGACTCGGCGCGCTGATCGCGGTCGCCGTCTGGGTCGCCGCTCGGACCGCAAAGGCCAAGAAGTCATGAGTAGCCACGACATTCCAGAAGAGAACCTGCCTGCAGAGCAGGGCGCGCACGGCGCGGTAAGCGTCGCGGACGACAAGGACCCCTTCGCGGATCCCGGTCTTCCCCCGCACGAGCACCGGATCCAGGACATCGACGAGCGGGCCGCCAAACGGTCCGAGCGTGTGGTGGCCATGCTGTTCACGGTGTCCATGCTGGCGACGGTCGGCTTCATCGCCTCCTACGTGGCGATCCCGCACGACAAGGCGATCTTCGTCTTCCCGATCGGTCACATCAACGCGCTGAACTTCGCGCTCGGCCTCACCCTGGGCCTCGCGCTGTTCTCCATCGGCGCAGGTGCGGTCCACTGGGCCCGCACCCTGATGTCCGACGTGGAGATCGCCGACGAGCGGCACCCGATCGAGGCCTCGCCCGAGGTCAAGGCCAAGGTCATGGCCGACTTCCGGGACGGCGCCAGGGAGTCCGCGCTCGGCCGCCGCAAGCTGATCCGCAACACCATGTTCGGCGCGCTGGCCCTGTTCCCGCTCTCCGGCGTCATGCTGCTGCGCGACCTCGGCCCGCTGCCGGGGACCAAGCTCCGCCACACGCTGTGGTCCAAGGGCAAGCTGCTCGTCAACATGAACACCAACCAGCCGCTGCGTCCCTCCGACGTCGCGGTCGGCTCGCTCACCTTCGCCAAGCCCGAGGGCCTGGAGGAGAAGGACGAGAACTTCCAGACCGAGATCGCCAAGGCCGCCCTGATGATCGTCCGGCTCCAGCCGGACAACATCAAGGACAAGCGCGAACTCGAGTGGTCGCACGAGGGCATCGTGGCGTACTCGAAGATCTGCACCCACGTCGGTTGCCCGATCTCCCTGTACGAGCAGCAGACGCACCACGTGCTGTGCCCCTGCCACCAGTCCACCTTCGACCTCTCCGACGGTGCCCGGGTGATCTTCGGCCCCGCCGGTCACGCCCTGCCGCAGCTGCGCATCGGCGTGAACGACCAGGGCTACCTCGAGGCGCTCGGCGACTTCGAAGAGCCCGTCGGTCCTGCATTCTGGGAGCGCGGATGAGCACCAACACCACCACCGGGGCCCGGCGCGGCAAAGCGCCAGCCGGCGAGCGCGTCGCCGACTGGGCCGACGGCCGGCTGGGGATCTACTCCCTGGCCAAGACCAACATGCGCAAGATCTTCCCCGACCACTGGTCGTTCATGTTGGGCGAAGTGTGCATGTACAGCTTCATCATCCTCATCCTCACGGGTGTGTACCTGACGCTGTTCTTCCACCCGTCGATGAACGAGGTGGTCTACCACGGCAGCTATGTCCCGCTGCAGGGACAGATGATGTCCGAGGCGTTCAACTCGACCCTGCACATCTCCTTCGAGGTGCGCGGTGGTCTGCTCATCCGGCAGATCCACCACTGGGCCGCGCTGATCTTCCTCGCCGGCATGTTCGTGCACATGATGCGCGTGTTCTTCACCGGCGCGTTCCGCAAGCCGCGTGAGGTCAACTGGGTCTTCGGCTTCCTGCTGCTCGTCCTGGGCATGTTCACCGGCTTCACCGGTTACTCGCTCCCGGACGACCTGCTCTCCGGCACCGGTGTCCGCTTCATGGAGGGCGCGATCCTGTCCGTGCCGATCGTCGGCACGTACCTGTCGATGTTCCTCTTCGGCGGCGAGTTCCCGGGCGGCGACTTCGTGGCCCGCTTCTACTCGATCCACATCCTGCTGCTGCCGGGCATCATGCTCGGTCTGATGGTCGGCCACCTGATCCTGGTCTTCTACCACAAGCACACGCAGTTCGCGGGCCCCGGAAAGACGAACAACAACGTCGTCGGCATGCCGCTGCTGCCGGTGTACATGGCGAAGGCCGGCGGCTTCTTCTTCCTGGTCTTCGGTGTCATCACGGCGATCGCCGCGATCGCCTCGATCAACCCGATCTGGGCCATGGGCCCCTACCGTCCGGACCAGGTGTCCACCGGCGCCCAGCCCGACTGGTACATGGGCTTCTCCGAGGGCCTGATCCGCGCCATGCCGGGCTGGGAGATCAACCTGTGGGGCCACACGCTCGTCCTGGGCGTGTTCATCCCGCTGGTGATCTTCCCGCTGGTCCTGGTCACGATCGCGGTCTACCCGTTCATCGAGTCCTGGGTCACCGGCGACAAGCGCGAGCACCACATCCTGGACCGTCCGCGCAACGCCCCGACGCGTACCGCGTTCGGTGCCGCGTGGATCTCCTGGTACTTCGTGCTGATGGTCGGCGGCGGCAACGACCTGTGGGCCACGCACTTCCACCTGTCGCTCAACGCGGTCACCTGGTTCGTGCGCATCGGCTTCTTCGTCGTGCCGGTCCTCGTCTTCGTCGCCACCAAGCGGATCTGCCTCGGCCTGCAGCGCCGGGACCGGGACAAGGTGCTGCACGGCCGTGAGTCCGGCATCATCAAGCGCCTGCCGCACGGTGAGTTCATCGAGGTCCACGAGCCGCTCAGTCAGGAGGCGCTGCACACCCTCACGGCGCACGAGCAGTACCGCCCGCACGAGATCGGCCCGACGGTCGACGAGAACGGCGTCGAGCGCAAGGTCAAGGGCTCCGAGAAGCTGCGCGCCAAGCTCAGCGAGGCGTACTACGGCGAGGAGTCCCAGATCCCGAAGCCGACCGTCGAGGAGTACAAGGAGATCACGAGCGGCCACGGCCACCACTGATCACTGCTTGTCGCCGCGCCCGCCACAGCGCGCCAGAAGGGCCCCGTCCGGTGTTCGGACGGGGCCCTTCGGCATGCCCTGAGCTGGATAGGGTGGCCCCACACTCGTTTTTCCCGACCTACGACGACCAGGAGCGGCCGTATGAGCGCTGTGACCCCCGCTGGAGGCGACACCGCGGCGGGCCGTTCCTGGCCCGAGGTACTGAACGCCCTGCTGTACGGCCGCGACCAGAGCGCCGACGCGACGGCCTGGGCGATGGACCAGATCATGCGCGGCGAGGCGACGGACGCGCAGATCGCCGGGTTCGTGGTGGCACTGCGGGCCAAGGGCGAGACGGTCGAGGAGATCAACGGCCTCGTGCGCACGATGTACGAGCACGCCAACGTGATCGAGGTGCCCGGCCGGACGGTGGACATCGTCGGCACCGGTGGCGACGGCGCCAAGACCGTCAACATCTCGACCATGTCGGCGATCGTCGTCGCGGGCACCGGCGCCACGGTCGTCAAGCACGGCAACCGTGCCGCTTCCTCCGCCTCCGGTGCCTCGGACGTGCTGGGCAAGCTGGGCGTCAACCTGGAGTTGAGCCCGCAACGGGTGGCCGAGGTGGCCCAGGAGGCCGGGATCACCTTCTGCTTCGCCATCAAGTTCCATCCGGCGCTGCGTCATGTGGGCGCCGCGCGCGGCCAGTTGGGCATCCGCACGGTGTTCAACATCCTCGGCCCGATGACCAACCCTGCCCGGGTGCGGGCCCAGGCCGTCGGTGTGGCCGACCCGCGCATGGCACCGGTCGTCGCCGGTGTCTTCGCGGAACGCGGCAACTCCTCCCTGGTCTTCCGCGGCGACGACGGCCTCGACGAACTGACGACGACGGCCACCTCCCACGTCTGGGTCGTCCGGGACGGCAAGGTCACCGAGGAGACCTTCGACCCCCGTGACGTCGGCCTCGACCTGGTCCCCGTGGAGGCCCTGCGCGGCGGCGACCCGTCGTTCAACGCGGAGGTCGCCCGGCGGCTGCTCGACGGCGAGATGGGCCCGGTCCGCGACGCCGTGCTGCTGAACTCGGCGGCTGCCCTGGTCGCTCTCGACCCCGGCCCCGGCACCCTGGCCGAGCAGATCCGCGTCGGCATGGCGAAGGCCGCGGAGTCGATCGACTCCGGGTCGGCCAAGCGGGTCCTGGAGCGCTGGGTGGCGGCCAGCAACAAGTAGCCGAACGGCGGTCGCGGTCCCGTATTCCGGACAGGAGTTGCGGGACCGCGATCACGTCACGTACGTTCCTTCCCAGGTCATGAGTGACAGTCATGAGGCCCCGGCCGACTGTCCGGCAACCCTCCGTCCGTGGCGGGGTGCCCCGGGTGAAGACCAGGCCGTAGGCAGCGAGGTCCACGGCAAGCGCGGATCCCTCACACGCCAGGGATCCTGGTCATCGAGGGAGTCCTCCGTGAGCAAGCGAATGCGATAGGGCCGCCGAGCCCCGCCTCCGCGCACCCCTTTCCTCTCTCTTCCCGCATGCCCGCGCATGCCTTCTCACGGGAGTTCCCCATGTCTGTCTCCACCGCTGCCTCCGCCCAGGCTGTTTGTGCCCCGCTGCCCGTTCTGGGCCGGGATGTCACCGTCCCGCTCGTGACGGGCGGCGAAGTCACCTACGCGGCGCTCGACTACGCGGCCAGCGCCCCCGCCCTGCAGCGTGTCTGGGACGACGTGGCCGCCTACGCCCCGTACTACGGCAGCGTCCACCGCGGCGCCGGCTACCTCTCGCAGCTCTCCACCGACCTGTTCGAGAACGCCCGGAAGACGGTGGCCGAGTTCCTCGACTGCCGTGCCGACGACCAGCTGGTGTTCACCCGGTCGACCACCGACTCCCTCAACCTCCTCGCCCGCGCCCTCCCCGCCGACTGCCAGGTCTTCGTCTTCGAGACCGAGCACCACGCCGGCCTGCTGCCCTGGAAGGACACCCGGGTCAGCTACCTCAACGCCCCGCGCACCCCGCAGCAGGCCGTCGAGACGCTGGAGAAGGCCCTCGCCGCCCGCGACCCGTACGGCCCGGCCCTGGTCTGCGTCACCGGCGCCTCCAACGTCACCGGCGAGCTGTGGCCGGTGCGCGAGCTGGCCGCCGCCGCCCACGCGCACGGCGCCCGCATCGTCCTGGACGCCGCCCAGCTGGCTCCGCACCACCCGGTGAGCGTCCGTGACCTCGACGTCGACTGGGTCGCCTTCTCCGGCCACAAGCTGTACGCCCCCTTCGGCTCCGGCGTCCTGGCCGGCCGCGCCGACTGGCTGCGGGCAGCCGACCCCTACCTCGCGGGCGGCGGCGCCAGCCGCAAGGTCACCCGGCGCGAGGACGGGGGAGTGGACGTGGAGTGGCAGGACAGCGCGGCCCGGCACGAGGCGGGCTCCCCGAACGTCATCGGCGCCTACTCCATCGCCTCGGCCTGCAAGGCGCTGACGGAGGCCGGCTTCGACACGCTGGTCGCCCGTGAGCAGCACCTGATCGAGAAGGTCCGCGCGGGCCTGGCGGCGGTGCCGCAGGTGAAGGTGCTGTCCCTCTTCGGTGACGACGCCCCCCGGGTCGGCGTGATCTCCTTCGTCGTCGAGGGCTGGAACAGCTCCCACTTCGCCGCCGCCCTGTCCGCCGAGTACGGCATCGGCGTGCGCGACGGCCTCTTCTGCGCGCACCCCCTCGTCCGCACCCTGCTCGGCAGCGACCCGCAGACCCAGGGCGAGTGCGGCGCCCCGGAGGCCGCGCCCGGCGAGAAGTCCCTGAACGCGATCCGGGTCAGCTTCGGCGCCGGCACCCCGGACGAGCACGTCGAGCGCTTCGTGACCGCCGTCGGGGAACTGGTGACGGAGGGCGCGAAGTGGCAGTACCGCACCGAGGACGGCCGCTGCGTGCCGGCGGTCTGACCTGAGGTACGTCGCCTCAGCTGTCCAGGCCGATCGAGAACGCCGCTTCCAGGTCGTGCTGGGAGTAGGTGCGGAAGGCGACGTGGGTGTCGGTGGCCTCGACGCCGGGGATCTTGCTGATCGAACCCGGGATGACCTCGGCGAGGTCTTCGTGCTGCTTGACGCGGACCATGGCGATCAGGTCGTAGGTGCCGGTGACGGAGAAGACCTCGCTGACGGAGTCCAGCGCGGCGATCCGTTCCGCGATCTCGGGGATCCGGTCCACGCTGGTCTTGATGAGGACGATCGCGGTGATCACGGCTGGTTCTCTCCCTCATGGGCCGGAGCTGGGGCGGCCCTCACTCTAGTCGTACGGCGGAAACGGGCCCACGCGAAGAGGAAGCCCAGGCCGAAGCCCACCAGGTGGGCCAGGTAGGCCACCCCGGGCCCCTGGGCCGCCCGGCCCGCCGCCAGCCACTGCAGGGACGCCCAGAAGGGGAGGACGACCCAGGCGGGGAAGCGCAGGGGCAGGAAGAAGAGGAACGGGAGCAGGCTTGTCACCCGGGCTCCGGGGAAGAGGTACAGGAACGCCCCCAGGACCGCGGAGATCGCCCCGGACGCGCCGACCAGGGACTGCTCGGAGGCGGCGTTGGCGGCCGCGTACCCCAGCAGGGCCAGGTAGCCGCAGCCGACGTAGAAGAGCGTGAACTGCAGGCGGCCCATGCGTTCCTCGGCCATCGCCCCGAAGACGTAGAGGAAGAGCATGTTGCCGAGCAGGTGGACCCAGCTGCCGTGCACGAAGAGGGCGGTGGCCGGGGTCAGGGCCGCCCTGGGCGACCCCGCGAACAGCTGGGCCGGGACCACACCCCACCGGTGGAAGTACGCGCGCTGGGCGGCGAGCAGCGCGTCCCCGGAGCCGTAGGCCGGGTTCAGCCCCGCCGCCGGGCCGGCCAGGAAGAGCAGGCAGCACAGGGCGATCAGCCCGTACGTCACCGGCGCCGAGGGCGTGCGGAGCACTCTGCCGAAGGTCACGTTCCAGTTGCCGATCATGAACACAGAGCATGACGTAACGGGACGCAGCCGCCCAGACCGCCTCGCCGCCGGACAGGCCCTGGGGACGCTCCAGCGGAGGGTCGCTTGCAGGCCGTAGGGTTACGGCCACACGCTCCAGGGAAACTGGCGCGTCACGGACACTAGAAGGAAGAGCACAGTCACGATGACGGTTCCCCTGCCGACCGCCACGACGCGGTGGCGCTGCACCCTCTGCGGCAACCTGACGCGTTTCGACGTGACCCGCTCGTCGAAGGTCGTCGAGTACGTCCACCTCGACCTGGCCGGAGAGCCGAAGGTGGAGGAGCGCGAGGTGGTCAGTGAGACCATCGAGTCGGTGCGCTGCCGCTGGTGCAACGCGGTGGACCAGGTGGAACTCGTGGACAGGCCGGGCGCCGGCTCCTGACCGGGAGCGGCCCCGCACAGTGATGGGGTGTGACGGATGGCGGAGACACAAGGCGGGGGGCCGGGCGACGGCGCCGCCGAGGTGCTCGACCGTCCGCTGCCCGACGGCGTGCGCAGGAGAGTCGTCCAGATCGTCTCGGACGGCTTCGGCGGGCTGACCGTCGCCGAACTGCCCGCCCAGCTGCGGCAGTACGCCCGGTTCGCCCCCAACCGGCGGGCCAAGTTCGCAGGGAACGCCATGGCGGCCGCCCTGGAGAGCGATCCGCTGTTCCGGCAGCGGATCGGGGAGAAGCTCAGAGAGGCCCAGCCGGAACTCGCCGGCGCCCTCGACTCCGGCTCGCCGCCCCCGGCCGCGGATCCGCTCGACGTGGCGGCCGCGGCCTATGTTCTGCGCCCCACAGACTGGGTCAAGCTGGTGACGGCGGCCGGCGAGGAGGCCCAGCGGGCGGACGCCGAGCGGGCCGACGAGGAGAGCCGGGCGGAGCTGGAGCGGCTGCGCGGGGAACTCGCGGCCGCCCGCGACCAGACGCGTGCGGAGACCGAGCGACTGCGCCTGGAGCTGGAGTCGGCCCGCAAGGAGGCCGAGTCGCTGCACCGCAAGCTCCGCGCCGCCCTCAGCGACGTCAAGCGCGGCGAGGCCGCCCTGCGGAAGGTGCAGGGCGAGATCGAGACCGTGCGTGCCGAGGGGCAGGCTCAGGTGTCCGCCGCGGAGAGCGAGTCCCGGCGGCTCAAGGCGCGGCTCGGGGAGGCCGAGGCGGCCCTGGAGGCCACGCGCAGAGCGGCGCGGGAGGGGCGCAGTGTCGAGGACATGCGCGTCCGGCTGCTCCTTGACACCGTTCTGGACGCGGCCCAGGGGCTGCGCCGCGAACTGGCGTTGCCGCCCCTGTCTGCACGGCCCGCCGATTCCGTGGACGCGGTCGAACCGGGACGAATGACCCCGAAGGACATCGCCGCGCGGGCGCTCTCGGAGCACGACCCGGCCATCCTGGACCAGTTGCTGGCCCTGCCCCAGGCGCACTTGGTGGTCGACGGCTACAACGTCACCAAGACCGGCTATCCCCAGATGCCCCTGGAGAAGCAGCGCCTGAGGCTCCTCGGCCAGCTCTCGCAGCTCGCCGCGCAGACGGGCGCCGAGGTGACCTGTGTCTTCGACGGGGCCGAACTGGCGGCTCCGGTGCTGCTGGCGCCCCCGCGCGGCGTGCGGGTGCTGTTCTCCAAGCCGGGAGTCACCGCCGACGAGTTGATCCGCCAACTGGTGCGCGCCGAGCCGCCCGGCCGGCCCGTCATCGTCGCCTCCACCGACCGCGAGGTGGCCGACGGGGTCGCCAAGGCGGGGGCGCGTCCGGTCGCCTCGGCGATGCTGCTGAAGCGCCTGTCCTGACCCCGTCTTCCGCCGCCTGTCGTAAACGTCAATCTCCAGGTTTAATGCCCGATTTGGTGCGATCGTCACGCAACGTAGTGTCAACCCGTCGTGACGCGATGTGAGTTGTGTGCAAAGAATGCATTGCGTGACGGGATTTTTTGGTGTGAGGATTTGATCTGATCACAGGAAGGTCACTAGGGTCTGGCCTCGAACCTCCGAGCGGGTGATCACTCAAAAGAAGGAGTTCACCTCCGTGGCGTCCCATCGTCGACCCAAGCAGCCCAGTCGAGCGCGTGTGACCGTGCTCTCCACCGCAGCTGCTGCCGCCGTTGCCTTCAGCGCCCAGGCCGCCAATGCCGCGCCTAGCGAGAAGCCCTCCAAGGACGAGGTCAAGGCGAAGGTCGACGCGCTCTACTCGGAGGCCGAGCAGGCCTCCGAGCAGCTCAACGGGGCCAAGGAGAAGGAGCAGAAGCTCCAGAAGGAGATCTCCACCATCCAGGACAACGTCGCCCGCGGCCAGCAGGAGCTGAACGCGCTGCGCGACTCCATCGGCCTGGCGGCCGCCGCCCAGTACCGCAGCGGCACCATCGACTCCTCCCTCCAGCTCTTCCTGTCGTCGAACCCGGACGACTACCTGGACAAGGCGTCCACCGCCGACCAGCTCAGCGCCCAGCAGGTCGAGGCGCTGAAGAAGATCCAGGAGAAGCAGCGCGAGCTCGCCCAGGAGCGCGCGGAGGCCTCCGACAAGCTCAAGGACCTCTCCTCCACCCGCACCGAGCTGGCTGCCCGCAAGAGCGCCGTCCAGGGCAAGCTCGCCGAGGCGCAGAAGCTGCTCAACTCCCTGACGTCCGCGGAGCGGGCCGCCCTCAACGCGGCGGACCAGCGGGCCAGCCGCGACGCCAGCCAGCGCGTGGACCTCGGCAACAGCGCCCCCGCCTCGGGCCGGGCCGGCGCCGCCTTCCAGTGGGCGCAGGGCCAGCTCGGCAAGCCGTACGCCTACGGCACCTCCGGTATGAGCACCTTCGACTGCTCCGGCCTCACCTCCAAGGCATACGAGGCGGCCGGCGTCACCATCCCGCGCACCTCCCAGGAACAGGCCAACGCCGGCACCCGGATCTACAGCGCCAGCCAGCTCCAGGTCGGCGACCTCGTGCTCTTCTACGGCGACCTGCACCACGTCGGCCTCTACGCGGGCAACGGCATGGTGCTGCACGCTCCGCGCACCGGCACCGTCGTGCGCTACGAGTCGATGAGCGACATGCCCTTCCAGTTCGGCGTCCGCATCGCCTGACCCTCCGCGTGCCGCCCGAACGGGCGAATTGCGGTGCTTGCCGCTGACCCCGCGCCCCGCCGATGACCTGCGTCAGAGGCGGGGCGTCACTGTGTGTGCACGCACGGGGTCTTTGGCCGGGCCCCCGCTCCACGGCTACTGTCTGCCGCGTTTCCCCGCCGCGGCGGGGAGCAGTCCTTGTCGTCTGCGGAAGGAGCGCGGCTTCCCGTGGGGTCCCATCGCCGCCTTGTACCGACGTCCGGGTTCAACCGGGGTGCCGGAAGCGCCCTGTGTGTCCTGTCCGCCGCGGCCGCCGCCCTCGGCGCCGTACCGGCGAACGCCGCCCCGCACACCGACACCAGGGCCGAGGTGGACCGCCTCTACCAGGAGGCTGAGGACGCCACCCAGGCGTACGACAAGGCCGCCGAGGCGGCCGCGGCACTGCGCCGGGAGGTCGGTGCGGCCCAGGACGCCATCGCCCGGCAGCAGCAGCGCGTCAACGCCCTGCGGGACTCGCTCGGTTCGCTGGCCGGCGCCCAGTACCGCGCCGGCGGCATCGACCCGACCGTCGCCCTGCTGTTCTCCGACGACCCGGCCGACTACCTCGACAAGGCCTCCACGCTCGACCGGATCACCACCCGCCAGGCCGACCAGCTCCGAAAACTCCAGTCGGCGCTGCGCGACCTCGCCCAGGAGCGCACGGAGGCGGCCGGCAAGCTCGCCGAGCTGCAGCGCAGCCGCACGGCGGTGGCGACCCACAAGAAGACCGTCGAGCGGAAGCTCGCCCAGGCCCAGCGCCTGCTCAACTCCCTGTCGTCCGCGGAGCGTTCCGCCTACGACCGGGCCTCCCGCTCGGGCGGCGACGACATCCCCGACCTCTCCGCCGTCGTCCCGCCCGACGCCCGCGCGGCCGCCGCGCTCGCCGCGGCCCGCTCAGCGCTCGGCAAGCCGTACGTCTGGGGCGCCACCGGCCCCTCAGGCTTCGACTGCTCGGGCCTGATGCAGTGGTCGTACGCGCAGGCCGGCGTCCATCTGCCGCGCACCTCGCAGGAGCAGCGGTACGCCGGCCGGCAGATCCCGCTCTCCCAGGCGCAACCCGGCGACCTGGTCGTCTACCGCTCCGACGCCGGCCATGTGGCGATGTACGTGGGGCACGGCCAGGTCATCCACGCGCCCTATCCGGGCGCCCCCGTGCGCTACGACCCGGTCGACATGATGCCGGTGTCCTCCGTCACGAGGGTCTGACGCCCCGTGCCCGGTCGGCCTTACGATCGGGAAGTGGCTGGTGGTCGTGGTCGGGCGTGGGGTTCGGGTGTCGTGGCGCTCGTCCTGCTGCTCGTCGCGCTGGTGGGCTGCGGCGGACAGTCCGCCGACGGCAGGGCCACAAGCGATGTACAGCGCGTCCTGGACCGGCGCTCCACCGCCGTCCTCGACCGCGACCGGGTGGCCTTCCTGAAGACGGGCTCGCTCAGCTGGTTCGAGAACCTGCGCGGGGTGCCGCTGGCCGGCTGGTCGTACCGTGTGACCGCCCTGCACGAGAACGGCGACGGCGCCACCGCGGACGCCGAACTCCGGTACCAGGTCCAGGGGTACGACAACGCCCCGGTCACCGTGGGCCGCACGCTCACCCTGTCCCGGGACGCGAACGGGCGCTGGCAGGTGGACGCCGACGTCCCCGCCCAGAAGACCGCCCAGCAGCTGTGGGACCAGGGCGAGGTGAGCGTCGTGCGGGGCACACGCAGCCTCGTCCTCGGCGTCGGCCAGTCCAGCGAGCAGCTGCACGTGTACGCCGACCTCGCCGACCACGCCGTACCGGCCGTCTCCGGGGCGTGGGGCACCGACTGGTCCCGGCACGTCATCATCCTCGTACCGAAGTCCCTGGACGGCATGGCGGGGCTGCTCGGCTCGCCGGCCTCCCAGTACCGAGGGATCGCGGCGGTCACCACCGGCGAGGTCGGCGGGCCGCCGCACGCGCCCGCGGACCGGATCATCGTCAACCCCGACGCGTACGCGTTGCTCGGCACGCTGGGCAAGCAGGTCGTGCTCACCCACGAGACGACCCATGTCGCCACCCGTGCCCACACCACGGCCGCGACCCCGCTGTGGCTGTCGGAGGGGTACGCGGACTGGATCGGCTACCTCGGCACCGGCCGCACCGCGGTGCAGGCCGCGCCCGAGCTGGCCCGCTCGGTCGACGACGGGCAGGTGCCGGCCGCGCTGCCGGCCGACGGGGACTTCGGGTTCAGCGGCGACGCGACGAAGCTGGCGCAGGCGTACGAGGGGGGCTGGCTGGCGTGCCGGCTGATCGCCGAGCGGTGGGGGGTCGGGCGGCTCGGCCAGTTCTACCGGGCGGTGGGCGATCATCGGCAGCGGGCTGGTTCGGTCGAGGACGCGATGAGCAAGGTGCTCGGGACCACGCCGGAGAAGTTCACCGAGCAGTGGCGACAGTACCTGCGCGCACAGCTGCGCTGAGGCAGCCCCGCGCCCCTTCAGGGCGAACGGCGCCTGTCCCGTGCCCCTATGGGGCCGTCAGGAGGACGTGGACGTTTCCTTTGTGCGGGTGGGCTGGGTGGGGAGTGGGGGGACCGGGGCTCGGGAGACCGTCGAGCGCCACAGTTCTCGGGCGGCCAGGATCGCGGCGAGGAGCAGGAGGCCGTTGCGCAGGAGGAGGAGGGTGACGCCCAGGCGGTCGGAGGCCACGACGTGTTGGAACCAGAGAGGGAACTCCAGCACCGTCAGGAGGGCCGCCGTGAGGACCAGGGCGGTGGGCAGGACCATCCGGCTGCCGCGGAAGCACAGGCAGACCGCGGCGAGGCCGATCAGCCACACCAGGTACTGCGGGCTGATCACCCGGCTCGTGACCGTGAACATCAGCACCCCGGTGAAGGCCGCGTCGGCGAGCGTGGCCGGCAGGAACCGGGTCGCCATCAACCGCCACAGCAGCAGCCAGCCGAAGGCCACCCCGGTCAGGAACAGGGCCGCCGAGCTGACGGCGTCCACCCAGGGGCCGACGAACTCGATCGAGCCGTAGTTGAACAGCACCCGGCCGCCCCAGCCGAAGTGCCGGGCCACGTGGAAGACGAGGGAGCCCAGCGACTCCACCTCGGTGCCGCGCCCGCGCTGGGCGGTCAGGAAGGAGAACGCGCCCGGCATCGACACCGCGAACAGGCCCCCCACCATGGCGACACAACCGGCGGCCCAGGTCCACGCGCCCCGCTTGCGGGCACCGACCAGCAGCAGCGCCGGCCACACCTTCAGCAGCGCCGCGAAGCCCACCAGGACGCCCATCACCCGGGGGCGCCGGGCGCCTGCGAGCAGCGCGGCCACGGCCACCGCCGTCACCATCACGTCGTAACGGGCGTACACGGTCGGCCCGAGCAGCGGCACCCCCGCGACCCACACCCAGGCGCCGCGCAGCGACTTGCCCGGACGCAGGCCCGCGTACACGACCAGGGCGAGGACGACCGCGTCGGCCAGGAAGGCCAGGACGAAGAAGGCCGACGCGTACTGCAGGAAGGGCAGCAGCGCGGGGGAGAGGATCGCGAGGGCGGCGGCGGGCGGGTACTGCCAGGTGACGTCCCCGCGCGGGAAGGTCCCGGTGCGCAGCACCTCGTACCAGCCCTGGTAGATCACCGAGACGTCGCTGGTGACGTCCGGGCCCGGGAAGGTCCACACCTTGAAGACGAACAGGAGCAGCAGCAGCCTGGTCAGCCCCCAGGTCCCCAGCAGTCCCGCCAGGGACCGCCTCGCACCCGCCATGTCCACCCGTGCCCCTTCGGCCCGCTGTTCGCCTCGGTTCGTCTTGAGGGGAACATGATGTCCTGCTCACCTGTGTAACCCACCATAAACGCGGCCGGGCCCGCCCGTGCGGACCTGCCCGGTAGGGTCGGCGACGATGCACAAGACGCTGATCGTGACGAACGACTTCCCGCCCCGCCCCGGCGGCATCCAGGCCTTCCTGCACAACATGGCGCTGCGCCTGGACCCCGAGCGGCTCGTCGTCCACGCCTCGACCTGGAAGCGGGGCCGGGAGGGCGCCCGGGCGACCCGCGCCTTCGACGCCGAGCAGCCCTTCACCGTCGTACGCGCCCGTACGACGATGCTGCTGCCGACGCCGGCGGCCACCCGGACGGCCGTGCGGCTGCTGCGGGAGCACGGGTGCACGTCGGTGTGGTTCGGGGCGGCGGCGCCGCTCGGGCTGATGGCACCGGCGCTCAGGAAAGCCGGCGCCGAGCGGCTGGTGGCGACGACCCACGGGCACGAGGCGGGGTGGGCCCAGCTGCCCGCCGCGCGGCAGCTGCTGCGCCGGATCGGGGAGTCGACGGACACGATCACCTATCTGGGCGAGTACACGCGCTCACGGATCGCCTCCGCGCTGACGCCCGGGGCGGCCGGGCGGATGGTGCAGCTGCCGCCCGGGGTCGACGAGAAGGTGTTCCACCCGGGCTCCGGCGGTGACGCGGTCCGGGCGCGGCTCGGGCTGAGCGACCGGCCGGTGGTCGTGTGCGTGTCCCGGCTGGTGCCGCGCAAGGGACAGGACACCCTCATCCTCGCCATGCCCCGCATCCTGGCCGCCGAGCCGGACGCGGTGCTCCTGATCGTCGGCGGCGGCCCCTACGAGGGCGAGCTGCGCAAGCTCGCGCGCGAGACCGGCGTCGCCGGCTCCGTGCGCTTCACGGGTGCCGTCCCCTGGTCGGAGCTGCCCGCCCACTACGGCGCCGGGGACGTCTTCGCCATGCCCTGCCGCACCCGGCGCGGCGGTCTCGACGTCGAGGGACTCGGCATCGTCTACCTGGAAGCGTCGGCGACCGGGCTGCCGGTGGTCGCGGGGGACTCGGGCGGCGCCCCGGACGCCGTGCTCGACGGCGAGACCGGCTGGGTGGTGCGGGGCGGCTCGGTCGAGGAGACGGCCGACCGTGTCACCGCGCTGCTCGGCGACGCGGAACTCAGGCGCCGCATGGGGGAGCGGGGACGGGAGTGGGTCGAGGAGAAGTGGCGGTGGGACCTGCTGGCACAGAGGCTCAGGACGCTTCTGTGAAGGACACCGACAAAGGTCCGATCCAAACCCTGCGGTAGCTCTAGGCGGAACCGGAAAATCCGCCCATGCTGCGCACATGACAGCAAAACTGATGCAGCGTCAGCTGACGAGACGTCACATTCTGGGCATGATGGCCCTGCAGACGGCCGCCGCGGCCGGTCTCACCCGTATCGGCCTGACCTCGGCCCAGGCGGCCGAGGAGGCGGCCGCCGTCGACAACGCCCCCGCGATCGTGGTCGGTTCGGGCTACGGCGGCGCCGTGGCCGCCCTCCGGCTCGGTCAGGCCGGCATCCGCACCCTCGTCCTGGAGATGGGGCAGCTGTGGAACACGCCCGGCGCGGACGGCAAGATCTTCTGCAACACCGCCAACCCGGACCAGCGTTCCATGTGGTTCAAGTCCCGCACCGAGGCCCCGCTGGCCACCTTCCTGTGGCTGGACGTCGTCAACAGGAACATCACCCCCTACCCGGGCGTCCTGGACCGGGTGCACTTCGACGCCATGTCCGTGTACGTGGGGCGCGGTGTCGGCGGAGGCTCCCTGGTCAACGGCGGCATGGCGGTCACCCCGCGCCAGTCGTACTTCACCGAGCAGTTCCCCACCGTGGACGCGACGGAGATGTACAACACGTACTACCCGCGTGCCCGTTCCATGCTCGGCGTCAACACGATCGACCCCGCCTGGTTCGAGTCGACCGAGTGGTACCAGTTCGCCCGGACCTCGAGGAAGGCGGCCGACACCACCGGGCTCAAGACCACCTTCGTGCCGAACGTCTACGACTTCGGCTACATGGAGCGCGAGGCCGCCGGCACCGCCACCAAGTCGGCGCTCGGTCAGGAGGTCATCTACGGCAACAACTACGGCAAGAAGAGCCTCGACAAGACCTACCTGGCCGCCGCGCTCGGCACCGGGAACGTCACCATCAACACCATGGAGCGGGTCAGGGCCGTCCACCGGGCGAGCGACGGGAGCTGGCAGCTGACCGCCGACCGCGTCGACGTCACCGGCAAGGTGGTGGAGACCAAGCAGTACAGCTGCACCTACCTCTTCCTCGGCGGCGGCAGCCTCGGCACCACCGAACTGCTCGTGCGGGCCCGCGACACCGGCGCGCTGCCCGCGCTCAACTCCAGCGTGGGTGCCGGCTGGGGACCCAACGGCAACACCATGCTGGGCCGCGCCAACCACGTCTGGGACACCACCGGCGCCAACCAGTCGACCATGCCGGTCATGGGCATCGACGACTGGGACAACGCCGCCAACCCGGTCTTCGCCGAGATCGCCCCACTGCCCATCGGCTTCGAGACCTGGGTCAGCCTCTATCTGGCGATCACCAAGAACCCTCAGCGGGCGGCCTTCACCTACGACGCCGCGAGCGACGGGGTCAAACTGGGCTGGACCGCCGCCCAGAGCGCCGTCTCGGTCGCCATGGCGAAGAAGCTCTTCGACCGGATCAACGCGGCCAACGCCACGATCTACCGCTACGACCTGTTCGGCACGTCCAACAAGGTCTTCGCCGACGACTTCTGCTACCACCCGCTGGGCGGCTGCGTGCTCGGCCAGGCGACGGACGACTACGGCCGGGTGAAGGGCTACTCGAAGCTGTACGTCACCGACGGCTCGTTGGTGCCCGGCAACATCGGCGTGAACCCGTTCGTCACCATCACCGCGCTCGCCGAGCGCACGATGGCACGGGTCCTCGCCGAGGACACCTGACCGAAGTGGCCTCCTACTTCTGGTAGATGGCCTCGATCTCGTCCGCGTAGTCCTTCGCCACCACGCTGCGCTTGAGCTTCAGCGAGGGCGTGAGGTGGCCCGACTCCTCCGTGAACTGGGAGGACAGAATGCGGAACTTCCGCACCGATTCCGCCTTCGACACCGCGGCGTTGCCGTCGTCGACCGCCTCCTGGATCGCCGCGAGCAGATCCGGGTCCTGGCGCAGCGACGCCGCGGTGACACCCGCGGGCTTGCCGTGCTCGGCGGCCCAGCGGCCCAGGAACTCCTCGTCGATGGTGACCAGCGCGCCCACGAACGGCCGCCCGTCGCCCACCACCATGCACTCCGCGACCAGCGCGTGCGCGCGGATGCGGTCCTCGATCACGGCCGGGGCGACGTTCTTGCCACCCGCGGTGACGATGATCTCCTTCTTGCGGCCGGTGATCCTGAGGTAGCCGTCCTCGTCGAGGGTGCCGATGTCACCGGTGTGGAACCAGCCGTCCATCAGCGCCTCGGCCGTGGCGGCCTCGTTGTTCCAGTAGCCCTTGAACAGGTGCTCCCCATGCAGCAGCACCTCCCCGTCGTCCGCGATCCGGATCACCGAGCCCGGCAGCGGCTGCCCGACCGTGCCGATCTTCGTACGGTCCCAGGGGTTGAAGGCGGTCGCCGCGCAGGACTCGGTCAGGCCGTAGCCCTCCAGCACCGTGAATCCGATGCCGCGGAAGAAGTGACCGAGCCGCTCGCCCAGCGGGGCGCCGCCGGAGATGGCGTACTCACCCCGCCCACCGAGCACCGCGCGCAGCTTGCTGTAGACCAGCTTGTCGAAGGTCCGGTGCTTGATCTTCAGGCCCAGCGAGGGACCCGAGGGGGTGTCCAGCGCCCTGCTGTACGCGATCGCGGTGTCCGCCGCCTTGTCGAAGATCTTGCCCTTGCCGTCCGCAGCCGCCTTGGCGCGCGCGGAGTTGTAGACCTTCTCGAAGACCCGCGGGACGCCCAGGATCAGCGTCGGCCGGAAGGACGCCAGCTCGTCGGTGAGGTTCTTGATGTCCGGCACGGTGCCCAGCTTGATCGGTGCCATCATGGGCGCGATCTGCACCAGTCGGCCGAAGACGTGCGCGAGCGGCAGGAACAGCAGCACCGAGCAGTCGCCGGTGCGGAACAGCGGCCGCAGGCGCTCGACGATGTTGCCGCACTCGGCGAAGAAGCTGCGGTGGGTGAGCACGCAGCCCTTGGGGCGGCCGGTGGTGCCGGAGGTGTAGACGATCGTCGCCGGGTCGTCCGCCTTCGCCAGCGAGCTGCGCTCCTCGACGGTCGCGTCGCTGACGTCCTTGCCCAGCCGCCCGAGCTCCTCCACCCCGCCGGCCTCGATCTGCCAGACGTGCTTGAGGGCGGGCAACCGGTCGCGCACCGACTCGACGGCGGCGGCGTGGCCGTCCAGCTCGACGACGGCCGCGGTCGCGCCCGAGTCGGAGAGGATCCACTGCACCTGCTCCGGCGAGCTGGTCTCGTACACCGGCACGGTGACCGCGCCCGCGCTCCAGATCGCGAAGTCCAGCAGCGTCCACTCGTAGCGCGTACGGGACATCAGCGCGACCCGGTCGCCGGGCTGGACGCCGGAGGCGATCAGGCCCTTGGCGGCAGCGTGCACCTCCGCGAGGAAGGCCGTGGCCGTCACGTCCTGCCAGGCGCCGCCCACCTTGCGGGCGATGACGGCAACGTCGGCGTGCTGCGCGGCGTTTCTGCGGACGATGTCGGTGAGATTGCCGTCCGCAGGGACCTCGTACAAAGCCGGAAGGCTGAACTCGCGCAAGACTGCTGCTCCTCATAAGGCGCCGGCGCCACGACGTTGTGCGATGCGACGGTGCGTCCAAGGCTCGGGCAGGTACTCAGGCGATCGCTCGTTGAAATCCTGAGCACGACTGGACTGCCCGGACGTTACCCGCCGGTATGGCTTCTCCGACAGGGGGTCCCGGCGAGATGTACGCTGCGTCACACGGATTGGTGTTCCTCCGCGTACGGTAGTCCACCAACTAACTGACTGGCCAGTAACCGCAGGTCCTGCCGCCACTGTTCACGTCCACCCCACACGCCTACGCTTGATCGTCATGGCATCCACACCGGCCGGCAGCGCCAGGACCCGCGTCCACGTGGTCAGCGACGTGCACGGCAACGCCCGTGACCTGGCCCGGGCCGGCGACGGCGCCGATGCCCTGATCTGCCTCGGCGACCTCGTCCTCTTCCTCGACTACGCCGACCACTCGCGCGGCATCTTCCCCGACCTGTTCGGCAGGGAGAACGCCGACCGCATCGTCGAGCTGCGCACCGCCCGCCGCTTCGAGGAGGCGCGCGAGTTCGGCCGCCGCCTGTGGAGCGGCATCGGCGCCGACCGGGCCACCGCGATCGAGCAGGCGGTACGCCGGCAGTACGCCGAGATGTTCGCGGCCTTCCCGACACCGACGTACGCGACCTACGGCAATGTCGACATGCCGCCGCTGTGGCCGCAGTTCGCGCGGCCCGGCACCACCGTGCTCGACGGGGAACGGGTCGAGATCGGCGGCCGGACCTTCGGCTTCGTGGGCGGCGGCCTGCGCTCCCCGATGCGCACGCCGTACGAGATCAGCGACGAGGAGTACCAGGCGAAACTGGACGCGGTCGGCGAGGTGGACGTCCTGTGCACGCACATCCCGCCGGAGGTGCCGGAGCTGGTCTACGACACGGTGGCGCGGCGCTTCGAGCGGGGCAGCCGGGCACTGCTGGCGGCGATCCGTCGGACTCGTCCCCGTTACGCGCTGTTCGGTCACGTCCACCAGCCGCTGGTGCGGCGGATGCGGATCGGGGCGACGGAGTGCGTGAACGTCGGGCACTTCGCCGGGACCGGGAAACCGTGGGCGCTCGAATGGTGAACAGCCTGGTACGGGTGAACTCGGCTGGTCGGGCGCGCGGTAGCCTTCACGCTGCACACACGTGCGCAGGACGACCTCAGTACCGGCCCGCATCTGGAGGAGCCACGGCGATGGCGGAACACACCAGCTCGAGCATCACGATCGAGGCGGCACCGGCCGACGTCATGGGGGTGATCGCCGACTTCGCGCGCTACCCGGACTGGACGGGTGAGGTGAAGGAGGCGCAGGTTCTCGAGACCGACGCGCAGGGGCGGGCCCAGCAGGTCCGTCTGGTGATGGACGCTGGCGCGATCAAGGACGACCAGGTCCTCGGCTACACCTGGACCGGGGCGAACGAGGTCTCCTGGACGCTGGTCAAGTCCCAGATGCTGCGCTCGCTCGACGGCTCGTACATCCTTAAGCCGGTCGGCGCGGGGGCGACCGAGGTCACCTACCGGCTGACCGTGGACGTGAAGATCCCGATGCTGGGGATGATCAAGCGGAAGGCCGAGAAGGTCATCATCGACCGGGCGCTGGCCGGTCTCAAGAAGCGGGTCGAGTCCGGGGAGAAGTGACCGCGGCGGTTTGAGAGCGGTGCACGAAGGTACCGTTCACCCCCATGCGCACCCTCCTGATCACGGGCTCCGGCGGCAGCGGTCGCACGACCGTCGCGGCCGCCACCGCACTCGCCGCCGCCCGTGCGGGCACCCGGACGCTCGTCCTCAGCGGCGACCGGGCCGACACCCTCGGCGCGGCCCTCGGAACGGCGACCGGCCCGGCGCCCGTCTCCGCCGGCCCGGACCTCACCGCCTGGCGTCCCGACGCCGTCGCCGGGTTCCGGGACGACCTGACCGCCTTCCAGGAACGCGCGGCCGGCGTCCTCGACCTGCTCGGCGCCTCCCGGCTGGACGCCGAGGAGGTCACCCCTCTGCCCGGGGCCGAGGAACTAACCCTGCTGCGGGCCCTGCGCGACGCCGCCCTGTCGGAGCGGTTCGACCTCCTCGTCGTCGACCTGCCGCCCACCGAGCAGGCCCTCGCCCTGCTCGCGCTGCCCGAGGAACTGCGCCGCTACCTGCGCCGGCTGATGCCCGCCGAGCGGCAGGCGGCCCGCGCGCTGCGCCCGGTCCTCGGCCGGCTGGCCGGGGTGCCGATGCCCTCGGAGTGGCTGTACGAGACGGCGGCGCGCTGGGACACCGAACTGGCCGCCGTCGAGGCCGTCCTCGCCGACCCGGAGACCGCGCTGCGCCTGGTCGCCGAACCCGGGCCGGCCGGCGCCGACGCGGTACGCGGCGCAGGTCTCGCGCTCGCGCTGCGCGGGCTGCGCCCCGACGTGCTGGTCGCGAACCGCGTCGTACCGGAGGAGTGGCCGGCCGGCCTGGTCGCCCAGCAGCGCAAGGCGCTGGAGGAATGGCGGGAGTCCTACGACGTACGTCAGGTCCCGCACCTCGGGCACGATCCGCGCGGAGCGGAGGACCTCGCCGCCCTGCCCGTGCCCGGCGTCAACGACACGACGTCCACCGTCGAGTGGCCCGTCGCCGACCGGCTCGCCGAGGACGGCGTGCTGGTCTGGCACCTCCCGCTGCCCGGCGCCGTGCGCGAGGACCTGGACCTGATCCGGCGCGGGGACGAACTCGTCCTCTCCGCGGGCCCGTTCCGCCGCATCGTGCCGCTGCCGTCCGCGCTGCGCCGCTGTACCGTCCGCGGGGCCGCCCTGCGCGACGGCGAGCTGCGGATCCGGTTCGCGCCGGACCCGGGTCTGTGGCCCGACAGGGCCTGAACGACGTACGGCCGTTCGGGTAACGTCGTAAGGACGAACCGTAGTCAGGAGTCCGTCATGAGCGAAGAGCTCCCCCCGTCGGATGCCACGGAGAAGGAAGCCGTCGACGAGGTGCGGGCCACCGACGCCGACGCCTGGGCGACGGCGGCCGCCGAGGACCTCGCCGCGGAGAAGGCCCGCCGCCGCGCCGAGTACGGCCAGCCGCCGGTCTCGGCCGCCGAGGAACTGCGCAAGCTGGTCGACGTCGTCTCCGAGAAGCTGTCGTCCATCCAGTCGCCGCTGTTCGGGGCGGTCGCCGGGCCCGCGGCGCAGCAGGTGGTGAAGCAGGTCGTCCAGCAGGCCAGGGCGGCGGTCGAACCCGTCATGGAGCGCAACCCGGAGGTCTTCGACCACCTGGCGGCGGCCGGCAACGAACTCCTCGCCGCCTACCGCTCCGCCGTCCAGGCCCAGGAGCAGCGCTGGACCACCCGCGGCACGGACCTGCACAAGGACCTCGAGGAGAACCGCGACGACGGTGCGGGCAGCGGCCCGGGGCAGCGCATCGACCTGGACTGACCTCCCCGACGGCGGCCCGGCCCGTCCGCCGGGCGGACGACGGGAATCCCACGGCAGGGCCTCGGGTACGGTTGGCCGTAGCGGGGCTCGACCGAAACTGAGGGATTCATGGGACTCACCATCGGCGTCGACATCGGCGGCACGAAGATCGCGGCCGGCGTGGTCGACGAGGAAGGCAACATCCTCTCGACCTTCAAGGTGCCGACCCCGGCCACGCCCGAGGGCATTGTGGACGCCATCGCCTCCGCCGTCGAGGGGGCGCGCGCGGGCCACGAGATCGTCGGCGTGGGCATCGGCGCGGCCGGCTACGTGAACCGGCAGCGCTCCACCGTCTACTTCGCGCCGAACATCGACTGGCGCCAGGAGCCGCTGAAGGACAAGGTCGAGGTCCGCGTCGGCCTCCCGGTCGTCGTGGAGAACGACGCGAACGCGGCCGCGTGGGGCGAGTACAAGTTCGGCGCGGGCAAGGGCCACCGCAACGTCATCTGCATCACGCTGGGCACCGGTCTGGGCGGCGGCATCATCATCGGCAACAAGCTGCGCCGCGGGCACTTCGGCGTGGCCGCCGAGTTCGGCCACATCCGCATGGTCCCCGACGGGCTGCTGTGCGGCTGCGGCTCCCAGGGCTGCTGGGAGCAGTACGCCTCCGGGCGCGCCCTGGTCAGATACGCCAAGCAGCGCGCCAACGCGACCCCCGAGCACGCCGAGGTGCTGCTGTCCCTGGGAGACGGCACCCCCGAGGGCATCGAGGGCAAGCACATCTCCATGGCGGCCCGCCAGGGCGATCCGGTGGCCGTCGACTCCTACCGCGAACTCGCCCGCTGGGCCGGCGCCGGCCTCGCCGACCTCGCCTCCCTCTTCGACCCCTCCGCCTTCATCGTCGGCGGCGGTCTCTCGGACGAGGGCGAACTGGTTCTCGACCCCATCCGCAAGTCCTACAAGCGCTGGCTGGTCGGCGGGAACTGGCGCCCGGTGGCCGACGTCATCGCGGCCCAGCTGGGCAACGAGGCGGGCCTGGTGGGCGCGGCGGATCTGGCCCGCGAGCCCGACCCGATCATGTAGCGCGGACGACCTCGAGGGGCGCGGGGCCGCGTCGACGAGCGGCTCCGCCGCGTGGGCGCGGCCAGGTGCGACCGCCGGCCGTCCACAGGCCTCGCGCCCCTCCCCACGGGGCCGTAGATTGATCACATGGAGCCGTTCCCCAACTCCCTCACCGAGCCCGACGGTTCAGCCGTCATCCGCGTCCTGAGCTACAACATCCGCTCGATGCGCGACGACACCGACGCCCTCGCCCGGGTGATCAGCGCCTGCGCACCCGACCTCGTCCTGATCCAGGAAGCCCCCCGCTTCTTCCGCTGGCGCAAGAAACTGGCCCGCCTGGCGGCGGCGTCCGGCCTGGTCATCCTCACCGGCGGCGGTACGGCGGCGGGCCCGGCGATCCTCTGCGACCTGCGCGCCACCGTCGAGCGCACCGAGGACGTCCTCCTGCCCCTCACCCCGGGCCTGCACCGACGCGGCTTCGCCACGGCTGTCCTGCGTTTCGGCGCGGTCCGTGTCGGCGTGCTGAGCTGCCACCTCTCCCTGCAGCCGGACGAACGCCACGACCAGGCCGGCATGCTCCTCGACCGCCTCGCCGGCCTCGGCGTCGACCACGCGATCGCCGGCGGCGACCTCAACGACCGCCCCACCGGCCGCAGCTTCCAGCGCCTGGCGGCCGGCCTCCAGGACTGCTGGGCGACCGCCCCCTGGGGCGAGGAGTACACCTTCGACCAGGTCACCCCCTTCCAGCGCATCGACGCGATCTTCGCCACCAAGGGCGTCGAGGTGCTCGGCTGCGGAGTCCCCGTCGGCCTCCCCGGCGTCACGGAGACGGACCTGAGGACGGCCTCGGACCACCTCCCGGTCCTGGCCGCCCTCAGAATCCCCGCACACTAGGGGGTGTTTTGAAGGTCCGGTGCGGTGTCCGCGGTGTACGGTGCGTGGCCTCGGCGTGCCGGGCGCCGCGGGTGCTGTGCGGGCTTTCAAAACACCCCCTAGTGGCTCGTGTGTCGGGCGCGGGGCGTCAGACCACCGCGCCGCGGCCCGGGTCGTCGGGCTCGTCGTCGTCCGTGCGCATGCGCATCACCAGCGTGGCGAAGCCGCCGAGGAACCCGCCGACGCTCAGCGTGGCGAGCCACCAGGTCATCTCCCAGCCGAACAGCACCGCCAGCAGCAGCAGGACGGGACCGCCGATGACGCCGAGCCAGGCGAACTTCGCGGTGGTGTCGGCGGTCGGCAGCGGTGGCGGCTCCGGCGGGACGAAGTGGCCCTCGTCGTCCTCGTCGAAGTCGTCCTCGGAGGGTTCGCGGGCGGCGTAGTCGCGCGGCCCGACGCCGGGCGCGAAGGAGATGGAGCTGCCCAGCGGGCCCGCCGGCTTCTCCTCCTTGCCCGGCTGCGGCCGGGACGGCTCGTCGTTCGTCTCGGGCTCCAGCAGCGCCAGATCCTCGATCGACTTGAACGGCTTGGTGCCCGGCGGGTCCTTCGGCTCCTCGCCGTACCCGGCGACGATCGCGGCCCACGCGGCGTCCTCGTCGAACGGGACGCCCTGCTCCTCCGGCTCGCGGTCCTCGCGATCCGAGTCGTGCTCAGCCACCAGCGGCCGTCCCTTCCTTGCCGACACTGGGTGCGAGCCGGCCGATGAACGCGAGGCTCTCCTCGAAGATCCGGTCCGCGTCATGGTCCAACGTCGCGACGTGGTAGCTCTGTTCCAGCAGGATCTCCGTCACGTCCCGGGAGGAGACCCGGCTGAGCACGCGCGCGGAGTCGACCGGCGGCACGACATGGTCCTGCGGGCTGCGCAGCAGCAACAGCGGCTGCGTGACCTGCGGCAGCTCGCCGTCGACCAGCCGGAAGAAGTTCCGCAGGGAGTGCGCCGCGTGCAGCGGCACCCGGTCGTAGCCCAGCTCGGCGCTGCCGGGCTTGGCGATGTCGCTGGCGATCCCCTTCGTCGTCCGCACGAGATGGCGGGCCACCGGAAGGGCGTAGGCGGACAGGCCGTGCACCTTGTTCGCCGGGTTGACGACGACGACCCCGCTGATCGCGTCCCCGTGCTTGGCGGCGAGGCGCAGCGCCAGCGCGCCACCCATGGACAGGCCGGCCACGAAGACCCGCGCGCAGCGCTCGCGCAGGGCACGCAGCTCGCGGTCCACCTCCGCGTACCAGTCCGGCCAGCCGGTGAGCTGCATGTCCTCCCAGCGGGTGCCGTGCCCGGGCAGCAGCGGCAGCGAGACCGTGAGGCCGCGCTCGGCGAGGTACTCCGCCCAGGGGCGCAGCGACTGGGGGGAACCGGTGAAGCCGTGGCAGAGCAGGACGCCGATCTCGCCGCCCTCGTGGCGGAACGGCTCGGCTCCAGGAAGGACCGGCACCATCGGTCTCCTGTTCGTGAGAGGGACGGTTCTTGCGTGACGTGAACTCCAGGTGTGCTTCACCGTACGCGACGGCACTGACACCGACCAGGGCCGTCGGCTCCTTTGGCGGCGGGCCGGGTTAAGGTCTGATCGACGGAAACAGGAGGCACTCGGTTGTTGTACGGCACGATGAAGGTCGCCATCGGGGGGCCGCTGAAAGTCGCCTTCCGGCCCTGGGTGGAGGGGCTGGAGAACATTCCGGCCGAGGGCCCCGCGATCCTCGCGAGCAACCACCTCTCGTTCTCCGACTCGTTCTTCCTGCCCGCGGTGCTCGACCGCAAGGTGACCTTCATCGCGAAGGCGGAGTACTTCACCACGCCCGGCGTGAAGGGCCGGCTGACGGCGGCCTTCTTCAAGGGCGTCGGCCAGCTCCCGGTGGACCGCTCCGGTGCGCGGGGCGCGGGCGAGGCCGCGATCAGGAGCGGCCTGGAGGTCCTGGAGCGCGGTGAGCTGTTCGGGATCTATCCGGAGGGCACCCGTTCGCCCGACGGCCGGCTCTACCGGGGCAAGCCCGGCGGCCTCGCGCGTGTGGCCCTCGCCAGCGGCGCCCCGGTCGTACCCGTCGCGATGATCGACACGGAGAAGATCCAGCCGCCGGGCAAGGTGATGCCCAAGCTGATGCGTCCCGGCATCCGTATCGGCAAGGCCCTCGACTTCAGCCGCTACCAGGGCATGGAGCACGACCGCTTCGTCCTGCGCGCGGTGACCGACGAGGTCATGTACGAGATCATGAAGCTCTCCGGCCAGGAGTACGTCGACATCTACGCGACCGCCGCCAAGCGCCGGATCGCCGAGGCGGCGAAGGCCGACAAGGAACAGGCCAAGGAACAGGCCAAGGAACAGGCCAAGAAGGAGAAGTCCGGGGCCTAAGCTGGGCGTCTGTGGGCGTGGGGAGTCGGCGGGGGTGGGGGAGTTGGCCAAGCGCGAGCGCGTGCTGAAGATGTCGGTCGAGCAGCCGCTGTGGCGTGCGCTCAGCGCGTACCGGGTGCTCACCATGCTGTACGCGGTCGGTCTGTTCGCCACCGCCTACGACGAGTTCGACCACGCCGGCGTCGCCATCGCGTACTACTGCGTGCTGTTCGTCTGGACGCTCGCCACCCTGCCCCGCGTGCAGAACGCGGCCGCCTGCACCAAGCGCTTCCTCGCCGCCGACCTCGCCATCGCCCTCACCGGCATCCTGCTGACCCCGGTGGCCGCGAACGACCAGCACATCCACAGCGGCGGCCCCACCCTGCCGTCGATATGGACGGCCGGTTCGGTGCTGGCCTACGCCGTCAAGGGCGGCTGGCGCTGGGCCGCGTTCGCGTCCACGCCGGTGGCCGCCGCCAACCTCATCGAGCGCGGCGCCCCGGCCCGCGACACCGTCCACAACGTCATCCTGGTCTGGGTCGCCTCCATCGCCATCGGCTACGTCGTCGAGGTCGCCCGCGCCTCCGAGCGCACCCTCGCCCGCGCGCTGGAGATCGAGGCCGCGACGCGCGAGCGGGAGCGGCTCGCCCGGGACATCCACGACGGCGTGCTGCAGGTGCTGGCGATGGTGCAGCGGCGGGGTGCCGTCATCGGCGGCGAGGCGGGTGAGCTGGGCCGGATGGCGGGCGAGCAGGAGGTCGCCCTGCGCACCCTGGTCTCCGGCGGGCTGCTCCCGGTGTCGCGGGCCGCGCAGGACGCGGCCGAGGGCGCGGTCGTCCGCGCCGTGGACGAGCCCGACGAGGACGGCTCCGTCGATCTGCGCACCCTGCTCGCCCCGTACGCCGCCGCCAAGGTCAGCTTCGCCGAGCCCGGCGCGCCGGTGCTGCTGGCGCCGGGCGCCGCGAGGGAGCTGGCCGCGGCTGTCGGCGCCTGCCTGGACAATGTCCGCCGGCACGCGGGCGAGCACGCGCGCGCGTGGATCCTCGTCGAGGACGAGCCCGGCGAGATCGTGGTGACGGTACGGGACGACGGTCCCGGTATCCCCGAGGGACGGCTCGCCCAGGCCGAGGGGGAGGGACGGCTCGGGGTCGCCCTGTCGATCCGCGGCCGGCTGCGCGACCTCGGCGGCAGCGCCGAACTGGTCTCGGTCCCCGGGCAGGGCACGGAGGTCGAACTGAAGGTACCCAAGAGCGTGAAGGCGGAGCGGTGATGAGCGAGCGGCAGGACCCGATCAAGGTCATGGTGGTCGACGACCACCCCATGTGGCGCGACGCCGTCGCCCGCGACCTGACCGAGTCCGGCTTCGACGTCGTCGCGACGGCCGGGGACGGCGACCAGGCCGTGCGCCGCGCCAAGGCCGCGGCCCCCGACGTCCTCGTCCTCGACCTGAACCTGCCCGCCAAGCCCGGCGTGCAGGTCTGCAAGGAACTCGTCGGTCACAACCCGGCCCTGCGGGTCCTGGTCCTGTCCGCGAGCGGCGAGCACGCCGACGTCCTGGAGGCGGTGAAGTCCGGCGCCACCGGCTATCTGGTGAAGTCGGCGTCCACCGAGGACCTGCTGGACGCGGTGCGCCGTACCGCGGCCGGCGACCCGGTGTTCACGCCGGGCCTGGCCGGACTCGTCCTCGGCGAGTACCGCCGCCTCGCCTCCGAACCGACGCCCGCCGCCGGCACCGACGAGCCCCGGGCCCCGCAACTCACCGACCGCGAGACCGAGGTGCTGCGCCTGGTCGCCAAGGGCCTGAGCTACCGGCAGATCGCCGAACGCCTGGTCATCTCCCACCGCACGGTCCAGAACCACGTCCAGAACACCCTCGGCAAGCTCCAGTTGCACAACAGGGTGGAACTCGTGCGGTACGCCATAGAGCGCGGGCTTGACGACGAGTAAACCAACCGCACGCCGATTCACCGGAATTGCCGGTCCCGCCCATCACGCTGTGACGTGGATCACCATTAGCGTGGCTGTCACAGGCAACCGTGGCGAAGGGACTTTTCCATGCGGGTCGGAGTACTGACCGGAGGCGGCGACTGCCCCGGGCTCAACGCCGTCATCCGGGGCATCGTCCGCAAGGGCGTGCAGGAGTACGGCTACGACTTCGTCGGCTTCCGGGACGGCTGGCGAGGACCTCTGGAGGGCGACACCGTCCGCCTCGACATCCCCGCCGTACGTGGCATCCTGCCTCGCGGCGGCACCATCCTCGGCTCCTCGCGCACCAACCCCCTCAAGCAGGAGAACGGCATCCGGCGCATCAAGGAGAACCTCGCCAAGCTGGAGGTCGAGGCGCTCGTCGCGATCGGCGGCGAGGACACCCTGGGCGTCGCCGCACGCCTCACCGACGAGTACGGCGTGCCGGTCGTCGGCGTGCCGAAGACCATCGACAACGACCTGTCCGCCACCGACTACACCTTCGGCTTCGACACCGCGGTCGGCATCGCCACCGAGGCCATCGACCGGCTGCACACCACCGCCGAGTCCCACATGCGCGTCCTGGTCTGCGAGGTGATGGGCCGCCACGCCGGCTGGATCGCCCTGCACTCCGGGCTGGCCGGCGGCGCCAACGTCATTCTCATCCCGGAACAGCGCTTCGACGTGGACCAGGTCTGCGCCTGGATCACCTCCCGCTTCAAGGCCTCCTACGCCCCGATCGTGGTCGTCGCCGAGGGCGCCATGCCGAAGGACGGCGACATGGTCCTCAAGGACGGGTCGCTCGACTCCTTCGGGCACGTGCGCCTCTCCGGCGTCGGCGAGTGGCTGGCCAAGGAGATCGAGAAGCGCACCGGCAAGGAGGCCCGCACGACCGTGCTCGGCCACATCCAGCGCGGCGGCACCCCGAGCGCCTTCGACCGCTGGCTCGCCACCCGCTTCGGCCTGCACGCCGTCGACGCGGTCCGCGAGGGCGACTTCGGCAAGATGGTCGCCCTGCGCGGCACCGACATCGTCCGCGTCCCCATCGCGGAGGCGACGGCGAAACTGAAGACGGTGGACCCGAAGCTGTACGAGGAGGTAGGCGTCTTCTTCGGCTGACGGCTGACGTCCGCCGAGTCAGTACGTCGTGCTCGTGCCGCGCAGTTGACCGACGAGGTCCCGCACGAGCACCGCCCCGTTCAGTGTCAGGACCGACTCCGGGTGGAACTGCACCCCCGCGAAACCCGGGCCGCGCACGGCGTGCACCTCGCCGTTGCCGGCCCGGCTCACCTCGACGCCGTGCGCGGCCAGCTCCCCGGCCACCTCGTCGTCGCAGCGCGCCACGAAGCTGTTGTAGAAGCCGACGGTCTCGTCCCGCCCGAACAGGTCGATCGTCGTCTGCGCCCCCTGGTACGGCACCTCCTTCCGTACGACCTCAAGCCCCAGCTCGGCCGCGATCAGCTCGTGTCCGAGGCAGACGCCGAGGACGCCGTGCCGGTGCTCCCGGATCACCGCCGCGGTCAGGTCCCGCAGGAACCGCATCTTCGGGTCGTCCAGGTCCGACGGGTCACCGGGGCCGGGGCCCAGCACGACCGGTCCCTCGTGCGCGAGGACGGCTTCCCGCAGCCCGGGTTCGTCGTAGCGCCGGACGGTGACCTCCAGCCCGCCCGAGCGCAGCACGTGCGCGAGCATCGCCGTAAAGGTGTCCTCGCCGTCGACGACCAGGGCGTGCCCGGTCAGCTCGGCGGCCTGCTCCTGCATCCGCAGCCAGAAGGGCGCGAGCGAGGCCCGGCGCCCGTCGAGCGCGGCACGCACGCGTGGGTCGTCGGCAAGACGCACGCGCGCGTGCTCGTCACGCGGCCGTGCCGGCCGTACGCCCAGAGCCGCGAGCACTCCGGCGGCCTTCGCGTGCGTCTCGGCGACCTCGCTCGCCGGGTCCGAGCCGCGGACCAGGGTGGCGCCGACCGGCACGCGCAGCAGGCCGCCGGCGTCGATGTCGGCCGTCCGGATCAGGATGGGGGAGTCGAGGGTCTGGGCGCCGCCGGAGTCCCGGCCGAGCAGGGCCAGGGCGCCCGCGTAGTAGCCGCGTCCGACACCATCCCGCCCGAGGGGCTCATACCGCTCGATGACCCGGCAGGCGTTCTGCACCGGCGATCCGGTAACGGTCGCCGCGAACATGGTCTCCTTCAGCACCTCGCGCACGTCCATGGACGACTTGCCGCGCAACTCGTACTCCGTGTGCGCGAGATGGGCCATCTCCTTCAGCCGTGGGCCGATCACCACCCCGCCCATGTCGCCGACCGTGCACATCATCTTGAGCTCCTCGTCGACGACCATCGACAGCTCCTCGATCTCCTTGCCGTCGGCGAGGAAGTCCAGCAGGTGCTCGGGGGTCGGGCCCTCGGCGGGATAGCGGTACGTCCCGCTGATCGGGTTCATGACGACGGTGCCGCCGGACATCCGGACGTGCACCTCGGGGCTGGCCCCGACCAGCGTCCGCTCCCCGGTGTGCACCACGAACGTCCAGTACGCGCCCCGCTCACCCTCCAGCAGCCGCCGGAACAGCGCGAGCGCGTCGGCGCGGGAGAACCCCGGGATCTCCCCCTGGTACGTCCGCCGGATCACGAAGTTGGCACCCTCGCCCCGTCCGATCTCCTCCCGGAGCACGCGCCCGACGATCTCGCCGTACTCCTCGTCGTCGACGTCGAAGGCGCCGCGCTCGACGCGGACGTCGTGGGCGGGGAGCTGGGCCAGCACGTCATCGAGGGACAGCGTGTGCGTCTCCTCGGGGGTGAGCACCGTGAGCGGCGTCCCGTCGTCCCGCACGTCGAAGCCGCGCTCGCGGATCTGCCGGAAGGGGACCAGGGCGAGGCCCTCGTCGGGCAGGTCGGCGAGCCGGTCGTACGACGTGACCGGGCCGAGGAGCAGCTCCACGGTCTTCTCGCCGTGGCCCGGCGTCCGGCGGCGCAGCAGGGCGAACGGGCGGGGGTCGTGCAGGAGCTGGGTCAGGTCCATGGGTCCTCTTCCGTCGACGTCGATGACGTGAGGAACGGCCCCGGAAACGCCGAAGGCCGCCCCTCGGGCGGCCTTCGCGAAGTCTTGCGTACGCGCAGTCAGTGGGCCGCCGGATGAGCGGTCCACCACCAGTTCTGGGTCGAGTGCGCGAACATGCGAGGCACCATACCCCATGTCCGCACCTCGTACCCCGTGGTACCCCGTGTCTCATTTGCTGGGCAAGGCGCGGGAGCCATGACACGACCCCGTAATGTTGAGGCCGTGACCGTGAACGCTAAGTCCAGCGCGAGTGCTGGCAACACCTGGCGAGACCTGCCCGCGGCGCAGCAGCCCGAGTACCCCGACCTTGAGGCTCTGCGCGCAGTCGTTGCGGACCTCGAGTCGTATCCGCCGCTCGTCTTCGCGGGCGAGTGCGACCAGCTGCGCGCCCGGATGGCGGCCGTCGCCAAGGGAGAGGCGTTCCTCCTCCAGGGCGGCGACTGCGCCGAGGCCTTCGACGCGGTGTCCGCCGACCACATCCGCAACAAGCTCAAGACGTTGCTGCAGATGGGCGCCGTGCTGACGTACGCCGCGTCGGTTCCGGTCGTGAAGGTCGGCCGGATCGCCGGCCAGTACTCCAAGCCGCGGTCCAAGCCGACCGAGACCCGCGACGGCATCACGCTGCCGACCTACCGCGGCGACTCCGTCAACGGCTTCGACTTCACCGAGGCCGCCCGCGTCCCGGACCCCGAGCGCCTGAAGCGGATGTACCACGCCTCCGCCTCCACGCTGAACCTGGTGCGCGCCTTCACCACCGGCGGCTACGCCGACCTGCGCCAGGTGCACGCCTGGAACCAGGACTTCGTGAAGTCGTCCCCCTCCGGCCAGCGCTACGAGCAGCTCGCCCGGGAGATCGACAACGCGCTGAACTTCATGCGGGCCTGCGGCACCGACCCGGAGGAGTTCAAGACCGTCGAGTTCTACTCCTCGCACGAGGCGCTGCTGCTGGACTACGAGTCGGCTCTGACCAGGGTCGACTCCCGCACGGGACAGCTGTACGACGTCTCCGCGCACATGGTGTGGATCGGTGAGCGCACCCGGCAGCTGGACCACGCGCACATCGAGTTCGCCTCCCGGATCCGCAACCCGATCGGCATCAAGCTCGGCCCGACGACCACGGCCGAGGACGCGCTGCAGTACATCGAGCGCCTCGACCCCGACCGTGAGCCCGGCAGGCTGACCTTCATCGTCCGCATGGGCGCCGACAAGGTCCGCGACAAGCTGCCCGAGCTGGTCGAGAAGGTCACCGCGTCCGGCGCGACCGTGGCCTGGGTGACCGACCCGATGCACGGCAACACCTTCGAGGCCGCCTCCGGTCACAAGACCCGGCGCTTCGACGACGTGCTCGACGAGGTCAAGGGCTTCTTCGAGGTCCACAAGGGCCTCGGCACCCACCCGGGCGGCATCCACGTCGAGCTCACCGGCGACGACGTCACCGAGTGCGTGGGCGGCGGCGACGAGATCTTCGTCGACGACCTGCACCAGCGCTACGAGACGGCCTGCGACCCGCGCCTGAACCGCAGCCAGTCGCTGGACCTGGCGTTCCTCGTGGCGGAGATGTACAGGGACCAGTGACGGCTGGGCCTGTTACCGGGGCATGAACTGGGCGCGGATCACATACGATCCGCGCCCCACTCCACTTTTGCCGTCCCCGAGTGCCGGGTAAGGTTAGGTTCACCTTATTGATTCTCGGTGGGAGGTGAGTCCGCGTGTACGTCTGCAGCTGCTTCGGCGTGACCGAGGCGCAGGTCCAGCAGCACGTGGACGACGGCGCCTGCACGCCCCGCCAGATAGCCTCCGCCTGCAAGGCCGGCACGGACTGTGGCTCGTGCGTCCGCCGTATCCAGGCCATCCTCGGCCGGGGCAGCTGCCCGCGACGGGAGGCGGCGGACCAGGGCCGGCCGGTGCTCACGGCGCTCACGGACCTCGACGAGGCGGCCTAGCCCGCATCGAGGGAGCGGCCCGGCTCAGCTCTCCGGCTGCTCGATCAGCTGCGCGATGTACAGGGCCTCGCCGAGCTTCTCCACCAGCTCCAGCTGGGTGTCGAGGTAGTCGATGTGGTGCTCCTCGTCCTCGAGGATCGACTCGAAGATGTTCGCGGACGTGATG
This sequence comes from Streptomyces sp. NPDC101152, assembly GCF_044768275.1. NCBI lineage: Bacteria > Bacillati > Actinomycetota > Actinomycetes > Kitasatosporales > Streptomycetaceae > Streptomyces > Streptomyces sp. NPDC101152. The sequence goes on from NZ_JBIWPO010000012.1 coordinate 88,541, forward strand.
TCGCCCTTGTCGCGCATCACCTTGATGCCGCGCCGCAGCCGGTCGATCGCCTCGACCTCGATCTGCCGGTCCGCCTCGAACATCTCCTTGACGGTCTGACCCACGCGTACGTGGAAGAGCCGCTGGTAGTTGGGCAGTCCCTCCAGGAAGAGGATGCGGTCGGTGAGCACCTCGGCGTGCTTCATCTCGTCGAACGACTCGTGGCGGGTGTACTTCGCCAGCTTCGTCCAGCCGAAGTTCTCCTGCATCTTCGCGTGCAGGAAGTACTGGTTGATCGCGGTCAGCTCGCCGGTGAGCTGCTCGTTGAGGAATTCGATGACCTCGGGGTCGCCCTGCATCGCAGAGGCTCCTTCCAACCGGGGGAACTGGCGGATTGCGCCGCATGATTGCACCGGCAACGAAGATCGTCCAGTAAGTCTTCACTTAGTGGGCAGGTGCGCGCTTGGTCCGAGTTGCCCGCGTTTGCTGGGTGCCGGTCAGGCGCACCCTGTCCGGTCTGTCAGGATGGAGTCATGGGTCAGCCGGTGGAGCGTGAATCGGGAGAACGCGATTCGGGAGGGGCAGGTCAGCCGGAGCTTCCGCCGGGGCAGCGACTGCAACGCGGCTGGCCGGTCACCCACTACGGGCCGGTACCCAGGTTCCGCCCCGAGCGCTGGGAGTTCCGGGTCTTCGGGGCCACCGCGGACGGCGAGAAGCGCTGCTGGAACCACGAGGAGTTCGCGGCCCTGCCGTACGCCACCGTCGTCGCCGACCTGCACTGCGTCACGAAGTTCAGCATGCTGGGCGCCGAATGGGGCGGGATCCCGGCCCGGACGATCCTCGAGCTCGCCCCGCCCGCGCCGGTCGTCACCCATGTGATGGTGTGGGCGGAGTACGGGTTCAGCTCGAACCTGCGCCTGTCCGACTTCGCCTCCGAGCGCACACTGTTCGCCACCCACAAGGACGGCGAACTCCTGACCGCGGAACACGGCTTCCCGCTGCGCCTGGTCGTCCCCCACCTCTACGCCTGGAAGGGCCCCAAGTGGGTCCGGGGTATCGAGTACATGACCGCCGACCGGCGCGGCTTCTGGGAGGAGCGCGGCTACCACAACGTCGGTGACCCCTGGAAGGAGCAGCGCTACTCCTATCAGGAGGAGCCAGGCGACGGCCCCGAGCTCTGAAATCAGGCCTCGCGCAGCTTCTTCAGCCGTTCCACGTCCGCCGCGTGTCCCTCCTTGCCGCCGGGCGTCTCGATGACCAGCGGTACGCCCTCGGTCGCCGGGTGGGTCATCAGGGCGCGGAAGGGGTCCTCGCCGATGTGACCGGCGCCGATGTTCTCGTGACGGTCCTTGTGGGCGCCGACGACGTCCTTGGAGTCGTTGGCGTGGATCAGCTTCAGCCGGCCCTCACCGACCGTGTCCACCAGCAGGTCGAGGGTCTGGTGCATACCGCTCGGGCCGGTCAGGTCGTGGCCGGCCGCGAAGACGTGGCAGGTGTCCAGGCAGACCCCGAGCCTCGGGTGCGCGTCCAGCGCCTCGAAGTAGGGCCCGAAGTCCCAGGTCCGCGAGCAGAGCGAGGCGCCCTGTCCGGCCGTCGACTCCAGCAGCAGGAACGGGTCGTCGTCGTGCGTGAGCTCGTCCAGCAGCGGCAGCAGGTGCTCGCGCACCTGCTTGAGCGCCACCGAACGCTCCCGGCCGCCCGTCGCGCTGCCCGTGTGCACGACCACGCCGAGCGCCCCGATCTCCCGCCCGCGCCGCAGGGAGTGGCGCAGCGACTCCACGGACCTCTCGACGGTGGCCTCCGTGTGCGAGCCGAAGTTGATCAGGTAGGGCGCGTGCACGTACGCCGGGATCGACTCGGCCTCGCACACCGCCCGGAACTCCTCGTCCTGCCGTGGGTTCCCGGCCGGTGTGGCCCAGCCGCGCGGGTTGGCGACGAAGACCTGCACGGTCTCGGCCCTGAGGTCGCGCGCGTAGGACAGGCCGACGGAGTGCAGACCGCCGGCCACCGGGACATGGCCGCCGACGGGGTTGCGGGACGGGAAGGGGGACTCGCTCTTCACCCGTTCAGGGTGTCATGCGGCCCTCAGTGCCCGGTCACCGGATCTTGATGGTGATCGTCGACCCCTTGGGTGCCGTCTGCCCGCCCGGGACCGACTGGCTCTTGACGGTGTCGCCGAACAGGCCGAGCAGCCCGCGGTCCTCGCTGACCTGGAAGCCCTTGTCCTCCAGGGCCTTCTTCGCGTCGTTCACGCTGTCCCCGGTGACGTCCGGGACCTCGACCATCTGCGGGCCCCTGGACAGCGTCAGCGTCACCGTGTCGCCCTCGGCGGCCTGGCCGTTGCCCGCCGGGGTCTGCGCGGCGACCTGGCCCTTGTCGAAGTCGGAGTTGACCTGCTCGGCCGCGACCTTCACCTTCAGGCCCGCGCTCTGCAGGTCGGACGTGGCGCTCTGCAGGTCCTCGCCGGTGACGTCCGGGACGTCGACCGGGCTGCCGTTGCTGACGGTCAGGGCGATCGCGGAGCCCGCGTGCCGGGTCGTGCCCGCGTCCGGGGTGGTGGAGATCACGAAGCCCTTGGGGACGTCCTGGCTGAACGTCCGGGTCACCATGCCCGGCGCCAGCCCGTCCCTGGCCAGCAGGGCCTGCGCCTTGTCCAGCCGGTAACCCTTCAGGTCGGGCACCTGCACGGTCTCCGGACCGTCGGAGAGGGTGACGTACACGACGCCGTTGTCCCGGATCCGGGTGCCGGGCGTCGGATCGGAGCTGATGACCGTGCCCCGCTTCACCGTGTCGCTGTACGCGTGCCGGACCGCCCCGAAGCGCAGCCCGGCCCCCTTGATCTTCCGTTCCGCCTGTACCCGGGTCTTCGCCAGCACCGGCGGGACGCTGGTGAACTGGCCGGAGTTGATGTACCACACGCCCGTGCCGACGCCGAGGACCAGCAGTACGGCGACGACGATCGCCAGCGGACCGCGCCGCGAGCGCACGCCACGGCGCCGGGGCGGCAGCGGCGGAGGGCTCTCCAGCCGGCTGGTGCGGAGCACGTCGGGCGGCACGCCGTCCCCGCCGGCCTGCCCCGGGTGGGGCGTGGTCAGCGCGCGCGGGATGACGCTCGTACGGTCCTCGGAGATGTCCCGGTGCTCCGCCGTCAGCGCCAGCGGCGGCACCGCGTCCAGCTGGTCCGCGCTGAGTGCGGCGCGCGCCCGGCGGGCCTGGGCGAGCAGCGCCACCGCGTCGTGCGGGCGGACGGCGGGCACGCGCGCGGTCGCCGACGCCACCAGCTCGTCCAGCGCGTACGGCAGCCCGGGGACGGCCGCCGACGGGGGCGGGACGTCCTCGTGGATGTGCTTGTAGAGCACGATGGCCGGCGAGTCGCCCTGGTGCGGCCGCTCGCCGGTCAGCATCTCGTACAGGACGACACCGCACGCGTACACGTCGACGCCCGGGTCGGCCGTGCCCTGCTCGATCTGCTCCGGCGCGAGATAGGACACCGTACCCAGGACCGTTCCGGTGGTGTGGGTGACCGTGTCCACGGACCGCACCAGCCCGAAGTCGGCGACCTTGACCCGGCCGTCGTCCCCGATCAGGACGTTCTCCGGTTTCATGTCCCGGTGCACGAACCCGGCCCGGTGTGCGGCGCCGAGCGCCGCCAGCACCGGCTCCAGGATGTCCAGGGCGGCGCGCGGCTGCAGCGCCCCGCGCTCGCGCAGCACGTCCCGCAGGGTGCAGCCGGCCACGTACTCCATGGCGAGGTAGACGTACGACCCGTCGGTGCCCTGGTCGAAGACCTGCACCACGTTCGGATGGGCCAGTCGGGCGACCGACTTGGCCTCCCTGATGAACCGCTCGACGAAGGAGCCGTCGGAGGCGAGTGCGGGGTGCATCACCTTCAGCGCGAGCACGCGGTCCAGACGGGTGTCCAGGGCCCGGTAGACCGTGGCCATCCCGCCGACCGCGATCCGCGCGTCCACGCGGTAGCGCCCGTCGAGCACCTGCCCGACCAGAGGGTCCTGAAGGGTCGTATCCACGCAGGTGAGTGTACGAGCCGTGACGGACAGGACCACGGTTTCCGGTGAGACCGGAGCGCTACTGCAGCCGAGCTGTGACGGACCTCGCACCGCCGTCCGGATCCGTTCGAACCCCCGTTCAGAAGGCCGGGCGCTCGGGATCCAGCCTGGCCAGGCCCTCCTCGGGGGACGAGGCCTGGGCGAAATGCCGCCGCGGAATCCGGCCCGCCAGCCGGGCCAGCCGCCCCGCCTCCACAGCGTGCTTCATCGCCTCCGCCATCAGCTGCGGCTCCTGCGCCCGCGTCACCGCCGAGGCGAGCATCACACCCGCGCAGCCCAGCTCCATCGCGAGCGCCGCGTCCGAGGCCGTACCGGCGCCCGCGTCCAGGATCACCGGCACGCGCGCGTGCTCGACGATCAGCTGGAAGTTGTGCGGGTTGCGGATGCCGAGACCGGAGCCGATGGGCGAGCCGAGCGGCATGATCGCCGCGCAGCCGACGTCCTCCAGCCTCCGGGCGAGCACCGGGTCGTCGTTGGTGTACGGCAGCACGGTGAAGCCGTCGTCGACCAGGGTCTCGGCGGCGTCCAGCAGCTCGATCGGGTCGGGCAGCAGGGTGCGCTCGTCGGCGATCACCTCGAGTTTGACCAGGTCGGTGCCGAGTGCCTCGCGCGCGAGCCGGGCGGTCAGCACCGCCTCGCCGGCCGTGAAGCAGCCCGCCGTGTTGGGCAGCACCCGGATGCCGAGCCGGGTGAGGACGGAGAGCACCGAGCCGTGCACCGAGGGGTCCACCCGGCGCATCGCGACCGTCGTCAGCTCCGTGCCGGAGGCCACCAGCGCCCGCTCCAGCACCTCGAGGCTGGGGGCACCGCCGGTGCCCATGATCAGGCGCGACGTGAAGGACGTACCGCCGATGACAAGGGGATCGTCGGCCATGGCTCAGCCTCCTTGGACGGCGGTGAGGACCTCGACGCGGTCCCCCTCGCACAGGGGCGTCGACGGCCACTGCCCACGCGGGACGACGGTCTCGTTCAGGGCGGCGGCCACTCCGGAGGGCGCCTGGGTGAGCGTCCGCACCACGGTGTCGAGAGCCGTGCCGGGGGCGAACTCGTGCGGCTGTCCGTTGACGGAGATGTTCATGCGGGCTGCTCCACGCGCGCGAAACGCCTCGGGGTGAACGGGCGGGCCTCCTCGGGGAGTTCCCCGGTGGCCAGGACGTGCGCCATGGCGTCGCCGGTGACCGGCGTGAGGAGCACGCCGTTGCGGTAGTGGCCGGTGGCCAACAGCAGACCGGGCAGCCGCGTGGGCCCGAGCAGCGGCGCGTTGTCGGGGGAGCCGGGGCGCAGACCCGCGCGGGTCTCCGTCAGCGGCAGCTCCGTGATCCCGGGGACCAGCTCGTGCGCGTCCCGCAGCAGCTCGTACACCCCGCCGGCGGTGACCGTGGTGTCCCAGCCCAGCTCCTCGCTGGTCGCGCCGACGACCAGCTCGCCGTTTTCGCGCGGCACCAGGTAGACGCTGCTGCCGCGCACCACGGCCCGCACCGTGCGGCTCATGAACGGCGCGAACCGCTTCGGCACGGTCAGCCGCAGCACCTGGCCCTTGACCGGCCGTACGGGCGGCAGGACGTCGTCCGGGACGCCCGGGAGCCGCCCGCTGAGACTGCCGGCGGCCAGCACCACCTGGCCCGCGCTCAGCTCGGTGCCGTCGGTCGTGGTGACGCCGGCCGCCCGGTCGCCCGCGACCCGGAAGCGTTCGGCCCAGGTGCGGCGGAAGACCACGCCCGCGTGCTCGCAGGCGGCCACCAGCGCGCGTGCCAGGCGCCGCGGGTCGACCTGGTGGTCGCCGTCGACCCGGAGCCCGCCGCGTACGCCCGGCGCGAGCATCGGCTCCAGGCGTCGGCACTCGCGCCCCGACAACCACTCGGACTCCAGCCCCGACTGCGTCTGCAGGGCGTGCAGTTCGCGCAGGTGGGCGCGGTCGTCGGCGTCCAGGGCGACGGCCAGCGTGCCGCACCGGCGGTAGCCGAGGTCCTGGCCGGTGAGGTCGGTCAGCTCGGCCGCGAAGTCCGGGTAGCGGCGGGCGGAGGCCAGGTTGAGGCCCAGCAGGGTCTGCTCGCCGTAGTGCAGTTCCGTGACGGCGGCCAGCATCCCGGCGGCCACCTGGGCGGCCCCGCCGCCCGGCTCCGGATCCACCACGGACGTGGCGAGACCGCGCTGCGCGGCGCGCCAGGCCGTGACCAGGCCGATGATCCCGCCCCCGATGACGAGGACGTCTGACGTACGTGACGACATGGGCGTCCAGCCCCTCCCTTCGCCGGCATGACCCGGATCAGGTTCGTACGGTCGGAGGCCGCCAGCCTCCCTCTCAGCCCGGTGCGTCCGGGCTCCCGCGAGTGCTTGTACGGTGGCCACCCTAGCCCGAGCCGCCAAGCCTCTGTAAGGGAGCCTGCCGCCGTGTCCCGCTCGCTGGACGGCCTCGTCCTCGCCCCCGTCGCCGACCAGGCCCCAGGTCAGGTGGGTACCAGGACCCGCTTCACGTACCACGAGAAGGACGGGGAGATCTGGGCCGAGTACACGGGCGGCGACGTCGTACGCGGGCATCTGGTGGGTACCCGCCGCGGTGACCGGCTCGACTTCCGGTACGTGCAGCTGAAGCGGGACGGGACGACGGCCTCGGGGCACTGCGCCTCGACGGTCGTGGAACTGCCGGACGGCCGGGTGCGGCTGGAGGAGACCTGGGTGTGGGAGTCGCAGCCCGGCCGGGGCACCAGTGTTGTGGAGCAGGTCACTGAGCAGGACCGCTGACTGACGGATAGTCAGTGTCTATGGTGATCAGGTGAGCGAGCAGACGACGCAGTCGCAGCGACGGGTGGTCGTGGTCGGCGCGGGCATGGCCGGCGTCCAGACCGCCGTCGCCCTGCGCGAACAGGGCTTCACGGGCACCGTCACCCTGATCGGCGCCGAACCCCACCAGCCCTACGACCGGCCGCCGCTGTCGAAGGCCGTCCTGCTCGGCAAGTCCGAGGGCTCCGCCTTCGACGTCGACTTCGAGGCGCTCGGCATCGAACTGCTGCTGGGGCGCGAGGCGCTCGGCGTGCGCCCGGACGCCCACGAACTGGACACCGAGGCCGGGCCCGTCCCCTACGACGTCCTGGTCCTCGCCACCGGCGCCGAACCCGTCCGGCTGCCCGGCGCGGAGGGCGTGCCCGGCGTGCACCTGCTGCGCACCCTCGACGACGCCGAGCGGCTGCGCCCCGTGCTCGCCCGGCAGCACGACATCGTGGTCGTCGGCGCGGGCTGGATCGGCGCCGAGTTCGCCACCGCCGCGCGCGAGGCGGGCTGCGCGGTCACCGTCGTCGAGGCCGCGGACCGGCCGCTCGCGGGCGCGCTGCCCGCGGAGGTCGCCGCGCCGATGGCCGCCTGGTACGCGGACGCCGGCGCCGTGCTGCGCACCCACGCGCGCGTGCGGCACATCGAGCCCGGCGAGGTCGTCCTCGACGACGGCACGCGCGTGCCCGCGGGCGCCGTCGTGGTGGGGATCGGCGCGCGGCCGGCCACCGGCTGGCTCACCGGCTCCGGCATCGAGCTCGGTGCGCACCACGAGGTCCAGGCCGACCAGCACCTGCGCGCCTCGGCCCCGGACGTCTACGCCGTCGGCGACTGCGCCTCCTTCCCCTCGGGCCGCTACGGCGAGCGCCTGCTGGTCCACCACTGGGACAACGCCCTGCAGGGCCCGCGCACGGTCGCCGCGAACATCATCGGCGCCGCCACCGGGGCGCCCGACGCCGTCTACGACCCGGTGCCGTACTTCTGGTCCGAGCAGTTCGGCCGGTTCGTGCAGTACGCCGGCCACCACACCTCGGCCGACACGACCCTGTGGCGGGGTGACCCGTCCGGCCCGGCCTGGTCGGTGTGCTGGCTGCGCGAGAACCGCCTGATCGCCCTGCTGGCGGTGGGCAGGCCCCGCGACCTGGCCCAGGGCAGGCGCCTGATCGAGGGGGGCACGCCGATGGACCCGGAGCTGCTGGCGGACCCGGCGAGGCCGCTCAAGGCGGCCACCGCGTAGTCCTGAGCCCCCAGGTCGGACCCTCCTGGCTTCCGACTGTCAGTCCGGGATGGCACGCTTGGTCCCGTGACCGAGATTGACGCAAAGATCGATGCTCTCGTCCCCGCCTGGCTCACCCTCCCCGACATCGCGGAGATGCTCGACGTCGAGGTGACGCGCGTGAGGCAGCTGGTCAAGGAGGGCCAGCTCATCGCCGTACGCCGAGGTGAGAACCGCGCACTGCACGTCCCCGCCGCCTTCATCGACGGGGCCGAGCGGAAGGTCGTCAAGGGCCTGGCCGGCACCCTGACGCTCCTGCGGGACGACGGCTTCTCCGACGAAGAGATGCTCGAGTGGCTCTTCACCCCCGACGAGAGCCTGCCCGGCACGCCCGCGCAGGCCCTCAGCGAGAATCGCGGCACGGAGGTGAAGCGCCGGGCCCAGGCGCTCGCCGTCTGATACGAACAACCTGATCCGCACATCGTCCGGCGCACGGGCCGGGCTCCCACCGAGCCACGGCCGCGGTCCACCACGGCCCGGCCCGTACGCCGCCGACACCGAACACCCCGGGGGGACCCTCGTATGCCCGACGCCGCCACCACCGCCCGCGCGCGGCTCGCCGACGCCCGTGTCTACCTGTGCACGGACGCCCGCAGGCGCCAGGGCGACCTGCCGGAGTTCCTGGACGCCGTGCTGGCCGGCGGGGTGGACATCGTGCAGCTGCGCGACAAGGGCATGGAGGCGGCCGAGGAGCTGGAGCACCTCCAGGTCCTCGCCGAGGCCTGCGCCCGCCACGGGAAGCTCCTGGCGGTCAACGACCGGGCGGACGTCGCCCACGCGGCCGGTGCGGACGTGCTCCACCTCGGCCAGGGCGACCTCCCGGTGCCCGCCGCCCGCGCGATCCTCGGCGACGACGTCCTCATCGGCCGCTCCACGCACGCGGAGGCCGAGGCGGAGGCCGCTGCCGTCCAGGAGGGCGTCGACTACTTCTGCACCGGCCCCTGCTGGCCCACCCCCACCAAGCCCGGCCGCCACGCCCCCGGCCTCGGCCTGGTCCGGCACACCGCGGCCCTCGGCACCCGGCGCCCCTGGTTCGCCATCGGCGGCATCGACCTCGGCAACCTCGACGAGGTGCTCGAGGCGGGAGCCCGCCGGGTCGTGGTCGTGCGCGCGATCACGGAGGCGCAGGACCCGGGCGCGGCCGCGGCCGAGTTCGCGAAGCGGCTGCGGCAGCCGTAATTCGGCCACGCTGTCCGGATCAGCGTCCGATGGGTGGACAGCAAGTCGACAAATAGGGCAATTCGTGGTCTCTGGTTGGGGGACCGCCTCCGCCTGACTAACCTGCGGGTATGGCCCTCGGAACCGCATCCACAAGGACGGACCGCGCACGTACCGTGCGTGACATGCTCGCCACGGGCAGGACGACGTACTCGTTCGAGTTCTCGGCACCCAAGACGCCCAAGGGCGAGCGGAACCTGTGGAGTGCGCTGAGGAGGGTCGAGGCGATCGCCCCCGACTTCGTCTCCGTGACCTACGGCGCCGGCGGCTCCACCCGCGCCGGCACGGTCAAGGAGACCCAGCAGATCGTCGCGGACACCACCCTCACCCCGGTCGCCCACCTCACCGCCGTCAACCACTCCATCGCCGAACTGCGCAACATCATCGGCCAGTACGCCGACGCCGGGATCCGCAACATCCTCGCCGTGCGCGGCGACCCGCCCGGCGACCCCATGGGCGAGTGGGTGCCGCACCCCAGGGGCCTGACCTACGCCGCCGAACTAGTCCAGCTCATCAAGGAGTCGGGCGACTTCTGCGTCGGCGTGGCCGCCTTCCCGGAGATGCACCCGCGCTCCGCCGACTGGGACACGGACGTGACCCGGTTCGTCGACAAGTGCCGGGCCGGCGCCGACTACGCCATCACGCAGATGTTCTTCCGCCCGGAGTCGTACCTGCGGCTGCGCGACCGGGTCGGCGCGGCCGGCTGCGCCACCCCCGTCATCCCCGAGGTCATGCCGGTGACGAGCGTGCGGATGCTGGAGCGGCTGCCACAGCTCAGCAACGCGGACATCCCCTCCGTCCTGAAAGAGCGGATCCTCACAGCACAAGACGATCCGGCCGCTGTACGCTCCATTGGCATCGAATTCGCCACGGAGTTCTGCGCGCGACTGCTGGCCGAGGGAGTGCCCGGACTGCACTTCATCACGCTCAACAACTCCACGGCGTCGCTGGAAATCTACGAGAACCTGGGCCTGCACCACCCCCCGCAGGCCTAGACCGGCCGCACGGGTGTACGACACACTGCGTAGCGGCGACTGGGAGAGGGGCGTACATGGGCTGGACGGTCCTCTACATCGCGTTCGGAATCGTCGCGCTGTGGCTGCTGGGTGAGGTGCTGCTGCAGTACAAGGCGCGGCTGCGCTGGCGGCTGCTCGCCTTCGTCGGCTTCCTCGGCGTCGTCGTCGGGGTGCTGATGGCCTCGGTCGTCGTCATCGGGCTGGGCGCGGCCGCCTTCGCGGTCGGCCAGACCTACGTCACCCTGTCCTTCCGGCGCGGCTTCTCCGCCGGCTGGGCGGTCAAGCGCCCCGACGCCGACGACGAGCCGCTGGGCGCCACCAGCAAGCGCCGCCGCGGCAAGGCGGACCCCCAGGACCCGTCGCTGGAGGACGCCGACCTCGAACCCGCCGCCGACGCGGCCTACGGCGACGAACGCTCCTACGGCCGGGACGCCGCCTACGGCGCGGACGACGAATACGACCGCGACGACGTCTTCACCCCGGCGCGCTCCGTCCACCCCACGGCCGCCGAGACCACCACCGTCTACGAGCCGCAGCCCCTGGAGGACGACACCGGCTCGTACGGCGTGTACGGCGACTCCGCTCAGGCGGGCCAGGCCCAGGAACAGTACGCGACCGCCGCCCAGGGCGCCGACCAGACGTACGGGTACGACTACTCGGGCTACACCCAGCAGCAGTACGGCTACGACGCCGGCGGCCAGCAGCAGTACGCGGCCTACTCCGACCCGTACATCGGCACCCAGACCTACGGCGGCGGCTACGACGCCACGTACGGCCAGTACGACCAGCAGGGCTACGGCCAGGAGCAGTACGGCACCGGCACCTACGGTGGCGAGACCCCGGGCGGGGGCGTGTGGGTCCCGCAGCAGCGCACCGACGAGACCTACGGCGGCGAACTCCCGCAGGAACAGCAGTACCCCTACCAGGGCAACGGCCAGGGACAGGCCCAGGGGCACGGCTACGACGAGCAGCAGTACCGTTTCTGACCGCCCCTCAGCCCCCGCCCGGGCCGCTCACTGAGAGCCCCTGAACTCCGCCCCCTCCACGATCAGTCCGGCCACCAGCGCGCCGGACATTCCGGCGTGGGGGAGACCTCCACCGGGGTGCGACCAGCCGCCCGCGCGGTACAGGCCGGGCAGCCGTGTGGTGTTCGCCGGCTGCAGGAAGCGGCCACCGCCGGCGGCGAGGGCGGGGGCGGCCACGGCTCCGCCCCGGGCGCCCGTCTCCGCCTCGACCCGCAGCGGTGAGCGCACCTCGTGCCACAGCAGCCGTTCCGACAGCCCCGGTATGGCGCGCCCGGCGGCCTCGAGCAGGTGGTCCGTGTACCGACGGACGGTTCCCTCGTCCTCCCAGGCGGCCTCTGTCGGCACCACGGCGGACAGCACCACCGACTCGTGCTCGCCGTCCGGCCGCAGGGCGGGGTCGCCCGGGCGCAGCACGGTCACCGTGGGACACGGCGGCACGTCGTCGCCAGGGGAGACCAGGAAGTCGAATTCGGACTCGGGGGCCGGTGCGTGGACGACCGTGCGGTGCGCGGCGCCGGCCTCGCGAGCGCCGCGCAGCGCCAGCAGGACGGTGAACCGGGAGGGCGGGGGCGAGACCGGGTCGGGTCGAACGTCACCGTCCGCGTCCAGCGGACGCTCCGTCAGCGACCGCAGCCGTACCGGATCCACGTCCGCGACGACGTGGTCCGCCTCGGCCACCGTCCCGTCGGACAGCTCCACGCCCGCCGCCCGGCCGTCCTTCTCCACGATCCGGGTGACCTCGGCGCCGAAGACGAACTCAACCTTCCGCTGCAGGCAGCGCTCGTACACCGCGCGCGCCAACTCCCGCAGGCCACCGCGCACATACCAAATGCCGAAGGCGTGCTCCATGTACGGCAGCACGGCCGCGCTCGCCGGAGCGGTCCGCGGATCGAGCCCGTACGCCAGCGCGTGGCTGTCCAGCAGGGCCGTCAGCCGCTCGTCCCGCAGCTCCCAGGCGCCGACCTCGGCGAGCGTGGACGCGCGCCGGGTGCGCAGCAGCTTCTTGCGCGGGACCGACGGGTACGGCTCGCGCTCCGCCAGCACCTGCCAGTTGGGCCACAGGGGCTCCTCCAGCAGGGGGCGGCGGGTGCGGTCCCAGGCCTCGCGGGCCCGGACCAGGAAGTCGCCCCAGCGCTCGCCGGCGCCGGCGCCCAGGGCCTCGTCGAGTGCGGCGACCACGCCCGCGCGTGAGGCGTTCGGCAGGGACACCCTGGTGCCGTCGGCGAACACGTGCCGTGACGACGGGTCGACCTGGACCAGTTCGACGCGGTCCTCCAGCGGCTCCTTGCCGGTCTTGATGAACAGGTCGCGGTAGACGGCGGGCAGCGTCAGCAGCCCGGGTCCGGTGTCGAAACCGAACCCGTCCCGCTCGAAGAGGCGCACCGCGCCGCCGTACGTCGCCGTACGCTCGTACACCGTCACCCGGTGGCCCGCCACGGCCAGCCGGGCGGCGGCCGCCATCGCGCCCATCCCGGCGCCGATCACCGTAATCCGTCCCATGCCGGCGACTCTAGCCACCGCCACTGACAGTCACCGAACGGGAGGCCCGGCGCTCGGCTCTGCGGCGCAGGAACCGGCGGATGCGGGAGACCAGGAAGACCAGGACCACCAGGCCGGTCAGCAGCAGCACCCCGGCGATCACGGCTGCCGCGACCGGATGGAACATCGCGAACGACACGATCCCGGCCACGCCGAGATCCTCGGCCAGGCTGAGGACGATGTTGCTGAACGGCTCCGGCGAGGTGTTGACGGCCATCCGGGTGCCCGCCTTGACGGCGTGGCTCGCGAGCGCCGTCGAACCGCCGATCAGCCCGGCGACCACGTCGTTGAGTGACCCGCTGTGCCCGGCGAGCAACGCGCCGACCCAGGCGCCCGCGATCGGCCGGATCACGGTGTGCACGGAGTCCCAGACGGAGTCAACGTACGGGATCTTGTCGGCGACCGCCTCGCACAGGAACAGCGCGCCCGCCGCGACGAGGACCTCCGGACGCTGCAGGGCCGAGGGGACGGCGTCGCTCAGCCCGGTCGCGCCGAAGACGCCGAGCAGCAGCACCACGGCGTAGGCGTTGATGCCGCTGGCCCAGCCACTGGTGAAGACGAGAGGGAGTACGGACACGGGGGCGATCGTAACCAGTGGGGGACACGCCGTCCTGGGGGTGAGCACGCAGAACTGAGTATCCGTACCTAGTGAGTGAGTTGAGTACGCGCGCGGATGGGGTTCGACCTGCGCGAAAGGGAAAGTGGAGGCACGGAAAGGGGCACGGCTCCGGTACCGGCGACACGGGGCGCCGGAACGGAGCCGCCCGCGATCCGCTCCTTCCGCCGACGGCTGTCGGCGGGAGCGAGACACGGGGGAACACGGGGGAACAGGGGAAAGGGAAACCGGGGGAAGTACGAGAAGGCGCCGGTCCGAGGTGGCCCGCGGGGGACGCGGCCACACCGGACCGGCGCTTTCGTGTGTCCTCAGCGGTGTCCGCTCACCCGTCCCTGCAAGAGCCGGGACAGCGCCGCGTGGACGTCGTCGAGGGAGCGCTCCGGCTGGAAGGACTGCCAGTCGAGGGCCGCCACCAGCACCATGCCGACCAGCGCCGACGCGGTCAGCGGTACATCGATCTCGTCGCTGAACTCGCCGCCCTGAACGCCCGCGCGCAGCACGTCCTCGACGACGGCGACCGCCTGCTGCCGCACCACCATCAGGGTCGACTGCCAGGCCCGGTTGGTGCGCCACAGCTCGGCCACGTACAGCTGGGTGAAGGCCGGATAGCGGTCGATGAAGACCAGGCCGGCCCGGATCATCGCGTCCAGGGCGTCCACCTTGCTGCCGCCGTCGCGTGCCGTCTTCTCGGCCGCTTCCCGCAGGGAGGCGGTGAGGAGTCCCACGCCGTGCCGCAACAGCTCCTCGAAGAGGCCGGACTTGCTCGAGAAGTTGTAGTAGACGGTGCCCTTCGCGACCCCGGCCCGTTCGGCGATCTCGTCCACCGTGGTGGCGGAGAAGCCCTGCTCGGCGATGAGCGTGACGGCGGCCTCGTAGAGCTTCTGCCGGGTGGCCTCGCGGCGCGTGCCGCCGCCCGGCGTGGTGCTGCTTTCCATGGCCCCGATTGTCACAGGTACGCGCGGGTGCAGGGCCTTCTTCGGGATCACAGGCTCAGCTCCGGGTGCAGCCGATCGAGGGTCCACACCTGCCGACGGCGGGCCGACAGCGCGGTGAGCGCGAGGGCGCCCGCGGTGAAGGCGACGAGCACCACGCACGCGTGCCACACCGGTCCCATACCGCCGCCCGTGATGAGTCTCCTGAGGGCCTCGACGACGTAGCTCATCGGCAGGAGAGGATGGAGGGCGTTGAAGAAGCCCGGGCTGGTCTCCACCGGGTACGTGCCGCCGGCCGAGGTCAGCTGGAGCATGAGCAGCGCCAGGACGAGGATGCGGCCCGCGGGACCGAAGCGGGCGTTCAGCCACTGGACGATCGCCGCGAAGCAGGCCGCCACCAGGAACAGGAAGCCGATCGTGCCGGCCGCCCGCAGCATCCGCAGGCCGATCGCCCAGTGCAGGACGGCCATGAGGGCGCTCACCTGGAGCACGCCCACCGCGACCACCGGCAGCCAGCCCGCGAGCGCGATCCGCCAGGCGGACGAACCGACCGCCAGGGCACGCCGGTTGAGCGGCGCGATCAGCATGTACGCCACCATCGCGCCCACCCACAGGGACAGCGGGATGAAGTACGGGGCGAAGCCGGTGCCGTAGTTGGGCGCCTTGTGCAGGTCGTGGGAGGCCAGCCGGACCGGGTCGGCCATGACGCCGGTGCGCCGGTCGCGGTCCTTCCTGTCGTAGTCGGGGATCTTCTTCGCGCCGTCGTGCAGGCCGCCGGCGAGCTGCTGGGAGCCGTCGGCCAGCTTGTACATGCCGCCGCTCAGGGTCTCGGCGCCCGATGCCGCGGTGCCGATGCCCTCATCGAGCGTCACCGCTCCGGTGCTCGCGGTGCCGAGCCCCGAGTGCAGCTTCTTCGCGCCGGCGGCCACCTGGTGGGCGCCGCTGTTCAGTTCGTTGATCCGCCGGACGGCGTCGGCGACGTCCTCGGAGAGGTGCGGGGCGCGCTCGGAGAGGGCCCGGGCCTGCTGCTGCAGGGTGGTGAGGTTCGCCTTCATCGTCCGCAGGTCGCCGTCCTGGTCGGCGACGAGGGTGTTGAGGTCGTCGGCGACGGTCGCCGTGTCGTCGGCCGCCTGCTTGGCCTTCCCCAGGTCGGGGCAGGCCGGGTCGGGGAGCGGGGCCTTGTCGCAGCGCGTCCGGTAGACGTCGTCCAGGACGGCGGCGGAGGCGTGGGCGGTGCGCGCGGCGCCCGGCGCCAGCTTCACCAGGACGTCGAGGTTGTCCTTGACGGTGCCGGCCGAGTCGGCGACCAGCCGGGCGGTGTCGCCGATGGTCTTCTCGTTGTCCCTGAGGAACGGGCCGGCCTTCCGGTAGACGCCGTTCACCTTGTCGGCGAGCGTCTGGGTGCCGCCGGCGACCTGCTCGGAGCCGTCCTGGAGCGTGCCCGCTCCCGCGTCGAGCTTCTGCAGGCCCTTGGCGAGCCTGCCGCTGCCGCTCTGGGCCTCCCGCAGGCCGGCCGCGAGGTCCTCGGAGCCCTTCTTCGCCTTTCCGATGCCGCCGTGCAGCGTGTCGGCGCCCTTCGCGGCCGTCACGGTCTTGTCGTGGATGTCGGAGAAGGAGACGAAGATCCGGTCCAGGAACGTCCGGGACGCCTTGGCGGAGGCCGCCGAGCGGACCTCGTTGAAGACCGTCCGGGAGATCTGACCGACGATGTAGTTGTTGGCGTCGTCGGTGCGCACCTGGAGCGCGCCGGTTTCCGGGGAGTCGCCCGAACTGGACGCGATCCGCCTGCTGAAGTCGGCGGGCATGGTCAGCGACAGGTAGTAGGTGCCGTTCTCCAGACCCGCACGGGCCTCGGCGTCGCTCACCTCGTGCCAGTCGAAGGTGTCGCTGTGGCGCAGCCCGTCGACGATGTCGTCGCCCGCGGTGATCCTCCTGCCGTCGGCGCTCGCCCCCTTGTCGTCGTTCACGAGCGCCACGGGGATACGGTCAAGGCGGCCGTACGGGTCCCAGAACGACCACAGGTACAGGGCGCCGTACAGCAGCGGCAGCACCAGGAGCGCGACGAGCGCGGCCCGCGGGAGCCTGCCCCGCCTGAAGCGCCTCAGCTCGAGCGCGGCCAGCCTAGGCGAGCGCATCGGCCTTCTCCTTCCCCTGGGTGCTCACGACCACGGCGTCCCCGGGGGCCTGGCTGGACACCGCCACGACGGTGGTCCCGGACGCGGCGACCGACCTCAACAGCGCCCACACCTCGGCACGTTCGGCGTCCGAGAGCTTGAGGTCGCTGTCGTCCACGCCGAGCAGCCGGGGACGGCCCAGCAGGGCGAGGGCGAGGGACAGCCGCAGCTCCTCCAGCCGCTCCAGATCCCGTACGGCGGTCCGCGTGCCCTTGGGCAGGGCCGCCGGGTCCAGCCCGGCGGCGGCCAGGGCGTCGTCGATCCGCAGCCGCGCCTCGGCCGTCCGCTCGCGGCGCGGGCGCAGCAGCCCGCGCAGGGAGTCGCCGAACCGCCGCTGCAGCAGAGCCCGTTCGCTCAGGTGCTCGCCAACGGTCAGGGCCGGTTCGAGGTCGGTGACCCCGGCGACGTTCGCCAGGCCACTGGCCCTGCGTACGGCGGCCATCTGCTGCGGCAGCCGCCACTCGCCCACCTCGGCCGCACCCTCGGTGGGTTTCATCCGCCCCGTGAGGGTGAGCAGCAGACAGGTACGGCCGGACCCCGACGGCCCCTCGATCGCGATCAGCGAGCCGGGCCCTGCGTCGAACGTGACGTCGCCGAAGACCGGGCCGCGAGGGCCCCGGAGTCCGAGACCGCGGGCCGTGACACCGGTAGCGGGCACGTTCCCCCCATCCCCTGTATTTGAACTGACTGGTCAGTGCAAAAACTACTCCGAACCTTCGATCGAAGCAAAAGCCCAGGTCAGAACGGATTGTCAGTGGCATACCGCACGATGGGCACATACGGCACCCGTGCCGTTACCCACTGACAGGAGGTTCGTCATGGCCAGCTACCACGCAGCAGCCGCCCGCCGGCGCCGCGCCACCGGCCCTGCCCCCTCACTGACCGGTCCGGCGAGCGACGTCCATCCGGTGCTGCGCCGGTCCTCCGCCCCGCCCGCCGCCCTCGACCTGCTCGCCCAGGCCCGCGCCGGGCTGGACGAGGCGGCCGTGCTCGAGACGCCCAACGAGCGCTATGCCACGGCACATCTGGCGGCCCTGCGCACGGCCGCCGCCGTGCTCGCCGCGCGGGGCCGCCCGGAGCTCACCCCCAGGCGCCGGGCCCGCATCCGGAGCGCCTGGGAAGTGCTCCCCGAGATCGCGCCCGAACTCGCCGAGTGGAGCGCGCTGTTCGCCTCCGGGGCGCGGACCCGCGCCCGCGCCGAGGCCGGCATCCAGGGCGCGGCCAGCCGCCGGGACGCCGACGACCTGATACGCGACGTCGCGATGTTCCTCCGCCTCGTCGAGCGCATGCTCGTCCTCCAGCCGGTCCTCCCACAGCCCCGCCAGGACGCGGACCACCCCGGGCCGGGCCCGCAGGGCGACCGCGACTTCCCGGACGCGGGATGAGCGGAGGTGAGCGGTGCGGGGCCGGGTGGGAGGGCCGCTGTCCGGCCTGCGAGACGTTCCGCGGGGCGCCTCGCCGCGGTGACCGGGTACGGCGGCGGAGGCAATAGGGTGGAGGGCGCCTGAAGCCTTCCCTGCGCACACCGGGCCGGGAGGCAGCCCGTTCGCTCCGCCGTGCACCAGGCGGGGCCGCGCCGAGGAGTCAACTGCCGTGTCGGACCCGCTGCGACCCCGCGCCTCCCTCCGCACCGCCGTGGTCTGGGAGGTCCTCCAGGACGCCCTCGACCGACGGGTCAAGGCCACCGGACGCCAGGCGCTGGACGTCCTCGACGCCGGAGGCGGCAGCGGCAACTTCGCCGTGCCCCTCGCCCGCCTCGGCCACCACGTCACCGTCGTCGACCCCAGCCCCAACGCCCTGTTCGCGCTGGAGCGCCGGGCCGCCGAGGCGGGCGTCGCCGACCGGGTGCGGGGCGTCCAGGGCGACGCCCACGGCCTCTTCGACGTGGTCGAGCGCGGCCGGTACGACGTGGTGCTGTGCCACGGCGTCCTGGAGTACGTCGACGACCCGGCCGAGGGCCTGCGCAACGCGGTGGCCGCTCTGCGCTCGGAGGGCGTTCTCAGCCTGCTCGCCGCCGGGCTCGGCGGCGCCGTGCTGGCCCGCGCGCTCGCCGGGCACTTCAAGGAGGCCCGGCAGGCGCTCGAGGACCCGGACGGCCGCTGGGGCGCCGGTGACCCCGTACCGCGCCGCTTCAGCGCCGACCAGCTCACCGCGCTGGTCGAGGGGGCGGGCCTGAGGGTCGGCGCCGTGCACGGCGTGCGGGTCTTCGCCGACCTCGTCCCCGGCGTGCTCGTGGACACCGAGCCCGGTGCTTTGGAGGCGCTGCTGAAGCTGGAGGAGGCGGCGGCCGAACTCCCCGCCTTCCACTCGGTGGCCACCCAGCTCCACGTGCTCGGTGAGACGCCGGAGGCGACCGGGGCCTGAGTGCCCGCCGTGCCGCGTCCCTGATCAGCGGCTCCGGTCCGCATGGAGTACACCACAGGCCCCCCGAACGGGGGCTTGGCGCCGTATGATCGAAGGAGATCACCCGGCATGACGGGTCGGCCGCTGGGGAATGGAATGTTCAGCGAGCCGGGACGTCGATGGCGGAATCCGGTTGGCCAATTGGCGCAGAGGGGCGGGTTTCACGGGGGCGATTCCCTGCCTATCCTGAAGGGACCCCCCGGGTCGCCCCGGCGACTGCACGATGAGGAGGACTCCGTGCCGCTCTCTGAGCACGAGCAGCGCATGCTCGAGCAGATGGAGCGAGCGCTGTACGCCGAAGATCCCAAGTTCGCGTCGGCGCTCGAGGGAAGCGGGCTGCGTACGTACACCCGGCGGCGGGTCTACCAGGCGGTCGCGGGCTTCCTCGTGGGTATCGCGCTCCTCATGGCTGGAATGGTCGCCAAGCAGGTCTGGCTCAGCGTGGTGGGTTTCCTCGTCATGCTCGGCTGTGCGGTGCTCGCCGTGACCGGCTGGCGCAAGGCCCCCAAGCCGGGCGAACAGCCCGCGGGCGCCCCGCACGCGCGTCGGCAGCCTCGCCCGAAGCGCTCCATGATGGACCGCATCGAACAGCGCTGGCAGCGGCGGCGCGACGAGCAGGGCCAGTAGCGCTCCCAGTCTCGCGATGAGGGGGGTGACCACCACGGTGGTCGCCCCCCTCACGCATGGGCTTTCCGGCCGGGGCGTCAGCCGCTCTGCTCTCCGGGCCGACCCGACGGCCGTCGTACCAGAGCCGTCCAGCGTTCCGCCGTGCCGGTCTTGAAGGCCGTCCAGCGGTCCGCGAGGTCCCCCAGGGCACGGACGGCCGAGCGGGGGGCGACGATCGCGCGGATCCGGGTGAGCCGGCCCACCCGCGCCCGCAGGGCCGCCCGCAGCCGGCGGACGTCGTCCGGCAGACCGGGGACGGGCTGCGGCCGCGGCGCGAACAGCACCTGTTCCACGGCGCCCGCCACCCGGTGCACCGACTCCGCCGTCGCCGGATCCAGCTCCCCGATCCGCACGATCCGCGCGGCGGCCTTGCGCGGGGTCAGCGCGTCGTCCGGCAGGATGCCGTGGTCCCAGGCCGTGTCCGTCAGTTCGCGCCAGACGGCCAGGACATGCCCGGCGGCCGCCTCCGCGCCGGGCGCGGTGTGCTGGGCCGACGCCAGCCGCGCCGAGCGCCGCCGCAGCCGCCACAGCATGGGCAGCAGCGGCACGGCGACCACGAGGAGGGCGAGCAGCCCCCACCCGGCGTACCAGAACCAGGGGTGACCGTCCGCGCCCGGCGTGGCGGTGTTCACCGGCAGCGCGGCGGCGCATCCCTGGACCTTCTTCTCCTGCACGCTGCAGCTGCTGCTCGCCGAGGGCGCCGCCGATGCGGACGAACCCGCCGCCTGCGAGGGCCGCACCACGTCGGGGAGGCCTCCGCCCGGCGTGTCCGACTGGGTGTACGAGGGAGCCACGCCCCGGGTCGGGGTCGGCTCGAAGCGGGTCCAGCCGACGCCCTCGAAGTACAGCTCCGGCCAGGCGTGGGCGTCCTTGAGGCCCACCGACACCGACTTGTCCGCCTGCGGGGCACCGGGGGCGAAGCCCACCGCGACCCGGGCCGGTATGCCGAGGGTGCGGGCCATCGCCGCCATCGCGAAGGAGAAGTGGACGCAGAAGCCCTCCTTGTCCTTCAGGAACTTGGCGATCGCGTCGGGACCCGTGCCCACCTGCACCTGCGTGCTGTACTGGAATCCGCCGTCGACGGTGAAGTAGTCCTGGAGCTTGACCGCCTGCTCGTAGTGGTTGGTCGCGCCCTGGGTGACCTGGCGGGCGGTCTTCGCCACCACCGCGGGCACCGAGTCCGGGACCTGGGTGTACTGGCGCAGGATCGCCGCGGGCGGGGCCGGCGCGTCGGCGAGCTGCTGCGCCGTCGGCTGCACGTCGAGGCTTCTGACCAGGTAGTTCTTGCCCTGGGTGGTCTGACCGTGGTCGCCGACCAGGGTCATGCCCACCGGCTCGTAGCGCCAGTTGCCGTCGATGTCCACGCCGCTGGGCGGGTACGGCATCGGCAGCCAGTCCTGGGCGTACCAGTCGGCGGCCGAGATACGGGTCTGGACCTGCGTGTACTTGACGTCGGCGCCGAGGCCGGTCGGCAGCGGGAACTTGTCGGGCACGGCGGTGATGTGCCGCTTGGCCGGCCTCCAGGTGCTGCCGTCGAAGTCGTCCAGCGACACGATCCGCAGGTACAGGTCCGAGATGTCGCTGCCGGTGGTCCGCACGGACAGGACCTGGCGGTCCTGGTCCACGTTCAGGCTGTCGCGCAGCGAGACCAGCGGGTTGACCGCGGAGATGGTGCCCCCGTTCCCGTTGCCCACGCCGATACCGGTCCCGGCGCCGTCGAGCAGCCCGCCGCTCATGGCGGGCAGCGCGGCCGGCACCACGAGGGCGATGCCCAGTGCCAGCATGCCGATGCGGCGGCCGGTGCGGATCGGCGCCACCGCGCCGGGTTCCCCGCCCGGGGTGCGCGCGGCCCCGCCGAAGACCCGCCCCCACTGGGAGAGCCGGTCGCGGCCCTCGGCCAGCAGCAGCATCAGATAGCCGCCGGCCGCGACCAGGAACCACAGCCAGTCGGCGCCTCCCCTGGACAGCCCGGCGGCCACGGAGTACAGCGCCAGCAGCGGCAGTCCGGCCGGGGCCGCGCTGCGGAACGTCACCGCGAGGGTGTCCACCGCGAGCCCTATGATCATGATCCCGCCGAGCAGCATCAGCCGGATGCCCTCGGCCTGCAGGGGCGCCGGAATCGCGTACCGCGCGATGTCGTCGCCGCCCTCCTGCAGCAGGTCGGCGAAGTGCCGGAAGGCCTGCGGCCCGGGCACGATCCCGAGGACCGCCTGCTGCCGGGCGAAGACCAGGGTCAGCATCAGCAGCGTGACCAGCGCCTGCGCGGCCACCGTCAGCGGCCGGGCCAGCGGCACCCGGCGGGTCGCCGCGCCCACGCCCGTCTGCACGCCCAGCATGAGCGCCACCTGCAGAATCCAGGTGGCGGGCGTGACCAGGGGCAACAGGGAACACGAGGCCATCAGCGTGGCCGCCCAGGCGCACAGCGCCAGCCTGGCCCGGCCGCTCATGAGCCCACCCCCTCACCGCTCGTCGCCGCCACGCCCGTGCGCTCACGGTCCGCCAGCCGCCACAGCTCGTTCAGCGAGGTGCCCCGCGGCACGCTCAGGGCCGTCCAGCCGGCCTCCCGCAGCATCCGCAGCCGCTCCTCACGCAGTTCCGACGGCCCGGGCACATCGGCCGGTTCCCGCACCCAGGTGTCACTGTCCAGCAGGAAGGCGAGCGCGCCCCCGCTACGCTGCCGCATCTTGGCGATCACCGCGGCCTGCTCCTCGTCGATGTCGCCGAAGAAGGCCACCAGCAGCCCCTCGTTCCCGCTGCGCAGCACGTCGTACGCCCGGGACAGGCCCGTGCCGTCGGAGTGGTCGATCACCGCGAGGGTGTCCATCATCAGCCCGGCCGAGTCGGCCGTCTCCTGGCTGGCGCCCGCGAACCCGTCCGCGCCCTCGCCGGGTACCGAGTTCCCGGTGTCCGTCAACAGCCGTACCGAGAAGCCGCGTTCGAGCATGTGCACCAGTACCGACGCCGTCCCCGAGACGGCCCACTCGAAGGCCGAGTCGGGGCCCGCGCCCTGGAAGGCGATGCCACGGGTGTCGAGCAGCACCGTGCAGCGGGCGCGCTGGGGCTGCTCCTCGCGGCGCACCATCAGCTCGCCGTAGCGGGCCGTGGAGCGCCAGTGGACGCGGCGCAGGTCGTCGCCGTAGCGGTAGCCCCGCGGGATCACGTCGTCCTCGCCGGCCAGCGCGAGCGAGCGCTGCCGCCCGTCGCCGTACCCCTTCGCCTCGCCGCTCAGGCGCACCGGCGGCAGCGCCTCCACGCGCGGGATCACCGTCAGGGTGTCGTACGAGGAGAACGAGCGGGTCAGCTCGCACATGCCGAACGGGTCGGTCAGGCGCAGCTGGAGCGGGCCCAGCGGATAGCGGCCGCGCAGGTCGGAGCGGACCCGGTAGGAGACCTCGCGGCGGCCGCCCGGCTCGACCCGGTCCAGCACGAAGCGCGGGCGCGGACCGAGGACGTAGGGCACCCGGTCCTGCAGCATCAGCAGGCCGGTGGGCAGCCGGGAGACGTTGTCCATCCGCAGGTGGACGCGGGCCTCGCTGCCGGCCGGCACGCGCGCGGGGGTGAGCCGGCGACTGCCCGCCACCCGGTAGCGGGTGCGGTACAGGAACAGCGCGCACACCAGGGGCAGCGCGGCGAGCAGCAGACCGACCCGCAGCAGGTCGCTCTGGCCGAGGACGTAGGCGCAGACGGCGGCGGCGATGCCGGCCGCGAGGAAGGACCGGCCGCGGGTGGTCAGGCCCGCCAGAGCGGTTCGGACGCCGCCCTTCTCGCCCCGGTCGGCCTCCGGGTGCCCGGCACCCGCGGTGGTCATCACAGCCTCCGCGGCGGCTGCTGGCTGTACGCCGGCGTGCCGGTGCCGGTGCCGGTGCCGTGGCCGGAGAAGCCGCTCTGCTGCTGGGGCACGGCGGGCACCGGGGTGCGCTGCAGGATCTCCTGCACGACCTGTTCCGCGGTACGGCGGTTGAGCTGGGCCTGCGCGGTGGGCAGCAGGCGGTGGGCGAGGACCGCGACGGCGAGCGCCTGCACGTCGTCCGGCAGGGCGTACTCCCGGCCGCTGAGGGCCGCCGACGCCTTCGAGGCGCGCAGCAGGTGCAGCGTCGCGCGCGGGGACGCACCGAGTCTGAGGTCCGGGTGAGTACGGGTGGCGGCGACCAGGTCCACCGCGTACCGCCGGACCGTTTCGGCGACGTGGACCGTGCGGACGGCCTCGATCAGCTTCACGATGTCGTGCGCGTGCGCCACCGGTTGCAGGTCCTCCAGGGGGGACACCCCGCCGTGGATGTCGAGCATCTGCAGCTCGGCCTCCACGCTGGGGTAGCCCACCGAGACCCGGGCCATGAAGCGGTCGCGCTGCGCCTCGGGCAGCGGGTAGGTGCCCTCCATCTCGACCGGGTTCTGGGTGGCCACCACCATGAAGGGACTGGGCAGCTCGTAGGTCTGCCCGTCGATGGTGACCTGGCGCTCCTCCATCGACTCGAGCAGCGCCGACTGCGTCTTCGGCGAAGCGCGGTTGATCTCGTCGCCGATCACGATCTGCGCGAAGATCGCGCCCGGTTTGAACTCGAAGTCCTTGCGCTGCTGGTCCCAGATCGACACACCCGTGATGTCCGAGGGCAGCAGGTCCGGGGTGAACTGGATGCGTCGCACCGAACAGTCGATGGACCTGGCCAGGGCCTTGGCCAGCATGGTCTTGCCCACGCCGGGGACATCCTCGATCAGAAGATGTCCCTCGGCGAGCAGTACGGTCAGCGAAAGCCGCACGACCTCGGGCTTGCCCTCGATCACTCCTTCCACCGAACTGCGGACCCGCTCCACAGTGGCAGTCAGATCTGTAAGGCTCGCTCGATCGTCATAGGTCGTCACCCGGCCCTCCTCGGCCCGTTCTTTCTCCGGGCCGTCGCGCTGCGATGCGGACCGGCCCACCCCTGGAACACGGACACCACGCGGGAAAAGTTCCGCGCGACGCCACAACCGCATTCTTGCCGCCGTTACCGTTTCGTGTCACTCGACTGTGGACAAGTGGCCGCGATATGTCGGGTTTTACGGTGCTTGAGTTCCAGGATGGGCCCACTGAGGGGAAAACGAGCGGGCCGGGAGGCGGTGACGGGGGCCGGTTACGCCGGGTCGATCTCGCGCAGCAGGCCCGTCCTCACGTCGAACACGAAGCCGCGCACGTCCTCGGTGTGCAGCAGGAACGGCGAGGTGCGCACCCGCTGCATGGACTGACGGACGTCCTGGTCGACGTCGGCGAAGGCCTCCGCCGCCCACGCGGGACGCTGTCCGACCTCCTGTTCCAGCTCGGTACGGAAGTCCTCGGTGATCGTCTCCATGCCGCAGCCCGTGTGGTGGATCAGCACGATGCTGCGGGTGCCGAGCTTGCGCTGGCTGATGGTGAGCGAGCGGATCACGTCGTCGGTGACCACACCGCCCGCGTTGCGGATGGTGTGACAGTCGCCGAGTTGCAGCCCGAGCGCCTTGTGCAGGTCGATACGGGCGTCCATGCAGGCCACGACCGCGACGTGCAGGACGGGGCGGGCGTCCATGCCGGGGTCGGTGAACTCCTGGGCGTACCGCTGGTTCGCCTCCACGAGACGGTCGGTGACGGTGCCGCCGTGTATGGCGCCTTCGGGCTCGGTGGATACGGATGCAGAAGTCGTCATGCTGATGACGTTACTGGTCACATGCGCTCCGGTCTCGTTGTGAGGGCGGGAAAAGAGCGTCATCACGGTCCTCTTGTGAGGTAACCCACATAGGCGGCGCGGCGGACGTCGTACGGGTGGATTTCCCCGGTTTGCCGCTTCGCACGCACGCCGGTCCGCGACGCGCAGGCCGGTTGATTGACCGCGAGACACCGTGGACTAAAGTGACGCGAAGCGGGAGGCGAGGCTCTCCCTGCTGGACTGAACTTCCCGGAGGCCCCCGCGCGGACGGCCTCCCCACGTGCGCGGGGACCCGGCGGTGCGTACGGCCCGCGCCGGACCTGAGAGGGCCCCTTGAGCAACAGTCGACATGTCCCGGTGATGCTCCAGCGGTGCCTGGACCTGTTGGCACCCGCCCTGGAGCGGCCCGGGGCGGTCGTCGTCGACTGCACCCTCGGCCTCGGCGGGCACAGCGAGGCCCTGCTCGCCCGGTTCCCCGAGGCCCGGCTGGTCGCCCTCGACCGCGACAAGGAGGCGCTGCGCCTGTCCGGCGAGCGGCTCGCCCCCTTCGGCGAGCGCGCCACCCTGGTGCACGCCGTCTACGACGAACTCCCGGACGTACTGGAACGGCTCGGCATCGCGCGCGTGCAGGGCGTCCTGTTCGACCTCGGCGTGTCCTCCATGCAGCTCGACGAGGCCGAACGGGGCTTCGCCTACGCCCAGGACGCCCCGCTCGACATGCGCATGGACCAGACGACCGGCATCAGCGCCGCCGAGGTCCTCAACACCTACCCGCCTGGCGAACTCGTGCGCGTCCTGCGGGCGTACGGCGAGGAGAAGCAGGCCAAGCGGATCGTCGCCGCCGTCGTGCGCGAGCGCGAAAAGGAGCCGTTCAGCAACAGCGCCCGCCTGGTGGAGTTGATCCGGGACGCGCTGCCGCAGGCCGCCAAGCGCACCGGGGGCAACCCGGCCAAGCGCACCTTCCAGGCGCTGCGCATCGAGGTCAACGGTGAGCTGTCCGTCCTGGAGCGGGCGATCCCGGCCGCCGTGAAGGCGCTCGCCGTCGGCGGACGGATCGCCGTGCTGTCGTACCACTCGCTCGAGGACCGCCTGGTCAAGCAGGTCTTCGCGGCCGGCGCCGCCACCACCGCTCCCCCCGGACTGCCGATCGTCCCGGAGCAGTACCAGCCCCGGCTCAAGCTGCTCACCCGCGGTGCCGAACTTCCCACGGAGGAAGAGGTCGCCGAGAACCGGCGGGCGGCGCCGGCGCGGCTGCGCGGGGCCCAGCGCGTCAGGGAGGACATCGAGTGAGGCGTGACAAACCCGAACTGCGGGGGCGGGCCGCGCGTCTCGCCCGGCTCTTCCCGGGGGCGCCGAGCCGCGGACAGGCGGCCCGCACCCCCTTCGTCCTGCTCGTGGTGCTCCTGCTCGGCGGTGGTCTGATCGGGCTCCTGGTGCTGAACTCCGCGCTCAGTGAGGGCTCGTTCAAGCTCGACGACCTCCAGAAGGGCACCAAGAACCTCACCGACGAGCAGCAGGCCCTCCAGCGGGACATCGACGCCTACTCGGCCCCGGAGGCGCTCCAGCGCCGGGCCCAGGAACTCGGCATGGTCCCCGGCGGCGACCCCGCCTTCCTGAACCCGAACGGCACCGTGAAGGGCGTCCCCTCGCCCGCAGCCCAGCAGTCCGCCGCCCGCACGCCCCTCGTCCTGCTCCCCCCGGAAGCCCTCCCCCCGTCCCCGCAACCCCCCACGGCCACCGCAACCCCGGCCCCCACCACGACCCCCGGCAGGTGACGGAAGTGTCCGACAGGCAACCGCCCCGCCGCCGCGCCCCCTCGCCCGCAGCCCAGCAGTCCGCCGTCCGCCGGCAGGCCCGGCGATCCGCGCTCCCCGTCCCCGTGGGCCCCGGGAACGCGGCGGGGACCGCGCCCGCGCGTGCCGCTACCCGCATGCCGGCGGCCACCGCAACCCCCGCCCCGACCACGACCCCCGGCAGGTGACGGAAGTGTCCGACAGGCAACCGCCCCGCCGCCGCGCCCCCTCGCCCGCTGCCCAGCAGTCCGCCGTCCGCCGGCAGGCCCGGCGATCCGCGCTCCCCGTCCCCGTGGGCCCCGGGAACGCGGCGGGGACCGCGCCCGCGCGTGC